>NZ_JAWOWP010000119.1:0-1048 GCF_033340555.1 Vibrio sp. 1069 | reverse complement strand
GTGACTTTCAACCCACTCTTCGTGGTGATACACTACACGCCGTAAGATTAGGTGATCGTTTGCGTGCGACCTACCTCAACCCACAAACTAAATTGAGCACAGTATGAAACATACAATAGAAGTCATGATTTCTGAGCAAGAAGTTCAGGAACGAATTCGTGAATTAGGCAAACAAATTACAGAGCGTTACCAAGGCAGTGAAGACCTAGTTTTGGTTGGCTTGTTGCGTGGTTCTTTTGTATTTATGGCCGACCTAGCACGTGCTATTGAACTGACTCATCAAGTTGATTTTATGACGGCATCAAGCTACGGCAACACGATGGAAAGCTCACGCGATGTACGCATCTTGAAAGATTTGGATGATGACATTAAAGGCAAAGACGTTTTGCTTGTTGAAGACATCATCGATACAGGTAACACGCTAAATAAAATTCGCGAAATCCTATCGCTACGTGAACCTAAATCTATCGCGATTTGTACGCTACTAGACAAGCCATCTCGCCGTGAAGTAAATGTGCCAGTTGATTGGATTGGTTTCGAGATCCCTGACGAGTTCGGTGTTGGTGTTGGTATCGATTACGCTCAAAAATACCGTCACCTACCATTCATCGGTAAAGTGGTTCCTCAAGAATAATTGAGTTCACTATTCGAAATACAAAAAAAACGCCCATATAAATGGGCGTTTTTTATTTATTCAGATTTTATGGCTTAGCGACACAGAAGCTTATTGTCAGGGTTTAAAATCGTCGACAGTGCTTTCTGGTACGATGCTTCAACGGTCTCTTTAGAATTAGAGCGAATACCTAAATATTCAAGGCGACCATCTTCAATTCCGTATACGACACCGTGAATTTCGACATCTTGCCCGCGCTCCCACGCGTTTTGCATGATGGTTGAATTGCCTAGGTTATAAACTTGTTCTGCAACGTTAATTTCACCAAGCTTATCGGCACGATCTTCAACAGGCATTTGATCTAAGTAAGAACGATGCTTGAAGTAAAGATCTCTGATGTGCAGTAGCCAGTTATTGATAAGCCCGAGTTGAGGG
>NZ_JAWOWP010000118.1:0-1048 GCF_033340555.1 Vibrio sp. 1069 | reverse complement strand
CGTTCGTAATCATACGCCAAGTATTCGTAGTGATGGTCTAAGTAAAGTACGTCGTGGTATTACGTCACTTGAAGAAGTGATGCGAGTGACGAAGGAAGCGTAATGGCAGCATTTGAATACAAAGCGCTGGATGCAAAAGGCAAACAAAAAAAAGGCACGATTGAAGGGGATAACGCTCGTCAAGTGCGCCAACGACTGAAAGAACAAGGGATGATCCCTGTTGAGGTCGTGGAAGCCAAAGCAAAGGCGGCTAAGTCTTCAGGCTCAGTGGGCTTCAAACGTGGTATCAAAACGGCTGAACTGGCTCTGATCACGCGTCAATTATCCACACTTGTTCAATCAGGTATGCCTCTTGAAGAGTGTCTTCGAGCAGTTTCTGAACAAGCAGAAAAGCCACGAATTCGCACCATGATCGCTGCCGTTCGCTCCAAAGTCACCGAAGGTTACCCATTGGCAGATAGCCTAGGTGATTATCCACACGTATTTGACGAACTGTTTCGCTCTATGGTCGCCGCGGGTGAAAAATCTGGACACCTTGATACGGTTTTAGAGCGCTTGGCGGAGTACGTCGAAAACCGTCAGAAAATGCGTTCTAAGCTGTTGCAAGCGATGATCTACCCTGTCGTGTTAGTGGTGTTTGCGGTGGCGATTGTCTCGTTCTTGTTGGCGACCGTGGTACCCAAAATCATCGAGCCGATCATTCAAATGGGGCAAGAGTTGCCACAGTCAACGCAATTTTTGCTGGCGGCTAGTGAGTTCGTCCAAGAGTGGGGGCTGATTATCTTTGCCGTGCTAGTAGTTTGTTTTTATGGCTTAAAACTGGCATTGCAAAAACCAGATTTTCGCTTGTCTTGGGACAGAAAAATCATCAGCTTGCCGCTCGTCGGTAAGATTTCTAAAGGTCTCAATACCGCTCGTTTCGCTCGTACCTTGTCGATTTGTACTTCAAGTGCGATCCCAATTCTTGAAGGGATGCGAGTGGCGGTTGATGTGATGTCGAACCGTTACGTAAAGCAGCAAGTGTTGATTGCTGCAGACAACGTCCGTG
>NZ_JAWOWP010000117.1:0-1048 GCF_033340555.1 Vibrio sp. 1069 | reverse complement strand
TCGCGAATTGCGTTCACGCGGCTTAGGGTATCGTTGTGCATCTGTGTTATTCCTTCAAATTACCGCTCCTTCATGCTCAGGTGTGGGAGCTGTTTCCTTCTGCTTCGTGCAGTGATTGAGTTAAACGTCGTAGCAAGATGACGTTTAAGTCTGGGTACAACAGGCCATAGATGAGCCAAAAAGGACTATCGACTGTTAAGCTACTCATTTTAACCGCTAAGCGCAAATTGCGTCCGACATTTTTATCTAAGGTGATCGGTTTTTTGCGTGATCATCGTGCGCAGCCAATTCAAGGCTGGGTCGTTTTCTCTGTCTCTGTGCCAAAACAGAGTGTAAGCCATGGGCGGGAATTCAAGCGGCAATGGCAAGACCACCAAGTCGAGCTGTTTGGCAGCCAGTTGCACAAAGTGGCTCGGCGCAGTAAAGATGAAGTCGGTGTAAGAACACAAGCTGGCGGCACTATTGAAATCTGGAACGGTGACTGCAATATCGCGCTCTGCGCCAATGTCCGCTAAACGATAGTCCAACAACCAACGGTCGTTTCCATCACATCGCACTTGTACGTGACGAAGTGCGAGATACGCTTCGAGGTTCCACTTCTGTTTTAGTGCGGGATGGTTTTTACGAATGATGCACATCTGATGGTCGCGATAGATTTCGAGTTCGCAAATATCATCCGGTGGCAGTAGGGTAAGTTTTGCGTCATTGATGTCGATGTCTTTACCAGTTAATCCCAAATCCAGCTCACCACGCTGCAACATTTTGAAGGTGTTATCTGACCAAGGATGCGTGCTGATGGTGACGCCGGGTGCCTGTTGAAAAATCGCTGGTAAGAAATGCGGCAAGATTAATGGGTAGACACTTTCCACGGCTGCAATTTGAAAACGGTATTCACTGCTTTGGGGCGAAAACTCTTCTGGCTGGGTCAGCACTTCTAATTGGTTAATCAACAGATCCAGTTTCGGTTTGAGGAACAATGCACGTGGTGTTGGCGTTAATCCATGTGAGTTACGCGTAAACAATGGATCATCAAATTGAATGCGAAGTT
>NZ_JAWOWP010000116.1:0-1054 GCF_033340555.1 Vibrio sp. 1069 | reverse complement strand
AACGTTTGATATCAACGTGACACCAGTGGCGGACAAACCGACGCTTGCCTTTGACGCGAACTTTAATTACATCCAACGTATTACTGCTAGCCAAAGTGCGAGTTTTCAGGGCGTAGCGTTAGTCGGCATTATTGCTGCACTGACGGATTTGGATGAAGTCTTAGCGTTAGAGGTGACAGGCGTTCCAAGAGGCGCCACGCTAACGAGTGATGCGACCACATCGAGCATCAGTTTTGATAGTGCGACTTCTACTTGGACAGTGCCTGCTGATGAAATTGATACGCTTCACATCGATAACGTGCGCCAAGGTGATCACGATATCACGCTGACTGCGGTTTCAACGGAATCGAATGGCGATCAAGCGTTCTCAGACCCAATCGATATCAGCATCAATGTTACGTCTAACAACCGTGACATCGATGTTTCTTCTGAAACGGAAGATAATCTGTTACTTGGTAGTGATCGCGGAATTTCCCTCATCGGCGGCGCGGGTGATGACCGCATTATCGGTGGTGACGGCGATGATATTCTCATCGGTGGTCTGGGTTCGGACATCCTAACGGGTGGCGGTGGTAACGATATCTTTAAATGGACTCAAGATACCGTTGACGAAGGTGCAGTGGATACCATAACCGACTTTACGCTTAATGAAGACACGATCGATCTTAAAGACGTGATTGCGGATTTAAATGACCCAATGGCAGGAATTGATGAGTTACTTGCGCATATTCAAGCGGACTATGATGCCACGACAGACAATGTCTCTTTGAGCATTACTACTGATGCGAACGTTCATCAGACCATTGTGGTTGAGAACTTAGGTCAGGCAATAGACTTTAATGGATTAAGCTCAAACGAGATTGTTGAATCGCTTCTTAATCGAGGTGTTATTGATAACGGATAAAGTGATTTGAGAAATGAAAAGTGCGGCGGTTAGATTTGACCGCTGCGCTTATTAGCGTTTGGTGTTCTTCAATATCTGGAAAGGGAGTTAGGTATAATTTTTATCTTGGTTTCTTTAGACGTGAATGTCGAGAAGGCTGCCAATTACCTC
>NZ_JAWOWP010000115.1:0-1056 GCF_033340555.1 Vibrio sp. 1069 | reverse complement strand
CAGAAGGTCTGTAAACAGACCTTCACGAATTTGCAAATTCTGAATTCAGGTTAATTGGCTCATTGTACGCATCAACAACCGCGTTCTTGCCATTTCTCTTAGCCTGATACAAAGCTTGGTCTAATATCGAGTACAGCTCATCGAAGTTGGTGAGTGGCATTGATGTCGATAGGTAGGCCAAGCTTGCCGTTACACGAAGGTCTTCATTTCTTTCCGTTTTGATTTGCTTTTCCGAAATGGTTTTATGCAAGCTTTGAACTCGGAACGGTACATCAATTTCATCAACGTTTTTGAGTAAAAGAACAAATTCCTCTCCACCTAAACGCCCGATGTATTCACCTTTGTTGAGTTTTACGCGGATGCTTTGACAAACGTGTTTCAAAACCAAATCGCCTGTAGGGTGGCCGTAGGTATCATTGATGGCTTTAAAGTTATCTAAGTCAATTAAAGCCAGAACATATCGCATCTCTTGATGAGTTTTCGAGGTTTGGCTTTTGATGGTTTCAATGATCGCGGTTCTGTTTAAGGCACACGTTAAACTGTCTATCCGTGCTTTATTTCGAGTTTGTCGCTGAGCCATTATTGCCAACACCAAAAGAAGCACTAAGCAGGCAACCACAAAATTGTACGCGCGTTTTTGATCTGTAAGCTTTTCAAACTCGCTCTGCTTTAAATTCCGCTCGTTCGCAAGTTTGATCAGTTGCAGTTCGTATTCGTACTCATTTTTGGTGAGGTCGAGAGCTTCCATTGCCTTGATGTTGCTAGTATCTCGGTTATCTAGTTCCAATGTTGAATACGCTTCATAGTGACTTAGCGCCGCTTTGTAATCCCCAAGTTCTTGGTAAGCATTGGACAGCAACAGTTGCGCTCTCGCTTGTAGCAATGGCCTTGAGTTTTCCATTGCTAGTGTGAACGCTTCTTTACCGTGCTCGATCGCCTTTTCTGGCGCGTCATTTTTCAGATAAGCAAAACCAGCGGCTAAATGCCCCTCGGTTTGCAAATGGTTGTTTTCGTATCGCTCGCCCAAACCGAGCGCTTTGTTAATGTATTTGACGG
>NZ_JAWOWP010000114.1:0-1057 GCF_033340555.1 Vibrio sp. 1069 | reverse complement strand
TCCATTACCGCGCTAATAGTGGCTAATTGCGGGTAAATGCTGCCATCCCGTTTGCGGTTGATAAACTCGCCTTTCCATTGACCTTTGGTTTCAAGTTGCTGCCAAAGTTGTTGGTAAAAAGCATCATCATGGTGCCCAGAACGGAGAATGTTGGGGTTCTTCCCAATCACTTCTTCGGCGCTGAATCCGGTGATCTGCGAGAATGCGTTGTTGACATCAATGATATTGGCATTGCTGTCGGTAATGACCATACCTTCTTGCGAGTTGTTGAAGATTTTCGACGCTAACGACAATTGCGTTTCCACCATCTTGCGACGGGTGATGTTGCGCGTCATGCCCAAAATGCCGATCAGGTCACCGGCCTGATTTCGTACCGGTGATTTGATGGTTTCCAGCCAAGTTGGGTTGTTGTTTTCATCAATTTGGCGACACTCTTCAACGATGTTCTGTGTGCCAGTAGCGACCACTAATCGGTCGGCATCAATGAATTTTTCCGCGCGTTCGGCGCTGAAAAGGTCAAAGTCGTTCTTCCCGACAATGTCATCGTTAGACTTTTTCCACGCCTGTTCCACGCTGCGGTTAGTCATGGCGTACAGACCATCGGTGGTTTTGATCCAGATGTGGTCATCCAGACAATCGATGAATTCTTGCAGCGTTGGTAGTGGCTTGTTGGCGTGTGAGTGATGACGTTTGAGCTCTTGATGATAATGCTGGCTAACATCAAAACTGATGCGGCCTGCCAGTGCGCTCAGCCACGCAGAAACGGTTTGCTTTTGCTGCGTTGAGTGCGTCAACGTCACAACGGCAAACAGCTCCTCATTCGGTAGCCATACTGGGCACAGGCTCAAGTTTTCATCATCAAATTGTGAGCAAACTACGTCAAAGTGCGGCGCGGATAATTGCGCGCAGTTTTGCTCAATCATCGCCACGATGGCGCGGTGATTTTGTGGCGAGGTGGATACCTCACTGGATAGCCATTGTTTGGTGTAGCTCAGGGTATAAAGTTGTCCCTGAGCTTGAGTGGCATCACAGCATTGCTGCAGAGCGTGTTGCCAGT
>NZ_JAWOWP010000113.1:0-1071 GCF_033340555.1 Vibrio sp. 1069 | reverse complement strand
GCTCATGTTTTTTCTCCAAACTTAACTGGTGCTGCGCTCGGCGGTCAGTGCCAACCACTTCCTAATGTTGAATTCTTTAACTGTTTTGCTTCCGCTTATTGAGGCAGAAACTGTGTTCCAATACTTTCACCAGCAAATAACTGCGTGAGTTTTTCTGGGTAGCGCCACGTCGCCACTTCTATCGGACGACCAAGATCGTTTGCGGCTTCGAGAGCAGCTTTCACTTTGACGATCATCCCATCAGTGATCACTTGGCCTTCGATCAGCGCATTAGCTTCTTTCTCAGATAAGCTTTTAAGCAGATGACCTTTGCCATCTAACACACCGCTTACATCTGACAACAGCACCAACTCCGCGTCCAAAGCACCCGCAACGGCAACCGCTGCTTGATCCGCATTCACGTTCATCATTTGACCTTCAGCCGTGAGACCAATAGAGCTGATGATAGGCAGTGCGCCCGTATTTAAAATCGCTTGAAGTAAGCTTGAATCACCCGGCGTCGCTTTGCCCACCGCGCCTAATTCAGGGTCTAACTCTTCGACGTGACAAAGACCACCATCCGCTAGGCTCAAGCCCACCGCATTCAAACCATCGGCAATCGCTTGACCTTGCAGTAACTTATTTGCCGTTCCTGCCAGCGCACCGGCAATGACTGGAATTTGATCGTATGGCGTCACACGTAGACCATGTTTCTTTACGGTCTTAAGTTGAAGTTTCGCCATCAACTCATCCACCAAGTAGCCACCGCCATGAACGATGGCGATTTGTCGCTGCGCCGACTTCTGGTATGCCGCGATGGCACCAAACAGTTGGCTTAAGGTTTGAGTGCAAGATAGAGCCGCACCGCCTAGCTTAATGACTAAAGGAGCTTGATTGGTTTGCGTCATTGCTTTTCCCTCTTTCAACGACTACAGCAACGCTGTCAGTTCTGGGTAACCGTAATGAATATTTAAACACTGCATCGCTTGACTCGATGCACCTTTAAGTAGGTTGTCGATGGCCGAAATCACAATGATGTGTTCGCCTTGTACCTTCCAGCCGATATCGCAGAAAGGGGTATTTTCAACATCC
>NZ_JAWOWP010000112.1:0-1074 GCF_033340555.1 Vibrio sp. 1069 | reverse complement strand
CGCTTGTTTTGGCTGGGTGATGTCGTAAACCATAATACCGCCTTGGCGCTCTAAACCGATAAATGCGTAGTATCGCCCATTGATTTTCGCTACTTCGATGGCTTCTGGCTCGATGCCTTTATCATCACTTCTGTCATCGCCGCTACTGTTGCTGTCGTTTGTGCTGTTGAAGTGTTTACCTTCGTTCAAGAGGGCAACTGTTGCGAAATCGTCTCCACTATCAAAAACTAGCTCACCATTTTCATTCCAAATTGAGAATGAACGCGCGCCAAATGCTTGAACGTTTTCTTCTGCGTTTAATGTGTGGTTTGGTTTGATAACTTTGAGTCTAGCTAGCTGTTTGTTGTCTTTCAGAGCTCCAGCAAGAGGGTGGTCGGTCGTAACTTTGAGTTTTTTGCCACGGACTTCGTCGATATGGCTCAAACAGGAGCCTTTGACATTGGTGTAATCTGGCGTACCATGATAGTCATCCTCGTCCCACTTGAACCCTGCTTGATCACATTCAGCTTGAGTGGTTTTAAAACCATATTCGCGACCATCCCCTTCGTTGGCTGAAACAATGTAGGTTTGGCCGTTGACAGAGTAACTGTCTAGCGTGTCGGGCATGTACAAGCCAACCAGCTGCGGATAGCTTTTCAAATTGCCGATGATCTTATCTTTATTTGAGGCGTCCAGCTTTGAATTCGACCAAGACTTTTCCCCTAAAGCGACAATTTTTTCTACCGATTGGCTTTGTGGATCAATAATCGCCATTGCGTTATTTTCCTGCAAGGCGACATAAATTTTCCCGTTGTCGGCAAACGTCAGATATTCCGGTTCAAGGTCTTGAGCAATTGAGGCATTAGGGCTGGAAATACGCACCGCTTTTGGCAATTCATCTGAGCGCACTCCATCAAACTCGCCAAAGCCAATTTGCGTAACGTCAGCATTGTTAATACCTTTGCTCAAATCGACCAACGTCACGCTACCTTCGGGATCGATACTGTAATCGGAGTTCGGTTCGCCTTCGTTTGCGGTGGCAATGTAACGACCATCTTTAGAAAAACCAACCATATCTGGCAGCGCACCGGTTTT
>NZ_JAWOWP010000111.1:0-1075 GCF_033340555.1 Vibrio sp. 1069 | reverse complement strand
TCTCAACAATCTCATCTCGACGAACTGGCTGCGCGTTGGCAGCTTTCTCACACTGACGAGAGCGACTTTGCTTTGGTGCTGACTGCGGAGCGTTTAGAGCTGCGTAAAGTCGATGAGCCTAAGCTCGGTGCGATTTTTGTCGATTTGATTGGTGGCGCGGTGGGTCATCGCCGTAAATTCGGTGGTGGTAAAGGGCAAGCGATTGCAAAAGCCGCAGGCTTGAACAAAGGTGCGACCCCAACCGTGTTAGACGGCACGGCTGGCCTTGGTCGTGACGCGTTTGTGCTCGCATCGCTAGGTTGTAAAGTGCAGATGGTCGAGCGTCACCCAGTCGTGGCGGCCTTGTTGGATGACGGTTTGGCTCGCGCGAAACAAGACCCAGAAATCGGCACGTGGGTATCTGAGCGTATGTCGCTGATCCATGCCTCCAGCCATGACGCGCTGGATCAACTGGCGCAAGACAGCGAGTTTGTGAAACCGGATGTGGTGTATCTCGACCCGATGTACCCGCACCCAGAAAACAAAAAGAAATCCGCGTTGGTGAAAAAAGAGATGCGCGTCTTCCAATCTTTGGTGGGAGCGGATTTGGATGCCGATGGATTGCTCGAACCTGCTCTGGCGTTGGCAACGAAACGCGTGGTGGTTAAGCGCCCGGACTACGCGAATTGGCTGAACGAGCAAAAGCCAAGCATGGCGATTGAAACCAAAAAGAACCGTTTCGACGTCTACGTCAAAGCCTCGATGGCATAACCTCCTGACACGCAAAAACTTCTCGTCACAGCATTGAACCAAGTGCTGTGACGCTGCCATTCTTTCCTGAACACTATTGATAGTTTTCACTTGCTAATTCGACACTCTGACTGTATATCTAACTAAGAATTATTATTATTTCACTTGTTGTGATGCTGTCGATAATTGGGAAGCTGGAGTAGTCGAATGTCTAAACGCTTATGTAAGATGAACCGCAAACAAATTGCGGCCAACTTGGGTGACATTCACCGTTTGGTCGTCGCACCTAAGTTCGTTTGTCGCTCTTGTGCACGCTCTTCCGCTTCTAAAGACTCATTGTGTAAGC
>NZ_JAWOWP010000110.1:0-1079 GCF_033340555.1 Vibrio sp. 1069 | reverse complement strand
GAAACAACTGGACAGTTGAACGCTTCGGACGCTACACCCACACATTAAAGCCGGGTTTAAACTTGATCATTCCATTCGTTGATAAAATTGGTCAAAAAGTAAATATGATGGAACGTGTGCTTGATATTCCAGCACAAGAGGTCATTTCAAAAGATAACGCAAACGTGGTGATCGATGCGGTTGGTTTCGTTCAAGTTATCGATGCGGCTAAGGCGGCTTACGAAGTAAACGATTTAGAACACGCGATTCGTAATCTAACGCTAACGAATATTCGTACCGTACTTGGCTCGATGGAACTCGATGAAATGCTGAGCCAACGTGACATGATCAATACCAAGCTGCTAGCGATCGTGGACCAAGCAACAAACCCTTGGGGTGTAAAAGTCACGCGTATTGAAATAAAAGATGTTCAGCCACCAGCCGATCTAACTGCTGCAATGAACGCTCAGATGAAAGCAGAGCGTAATAAACGTGCTGAAATTCTCGAGGCTGAAGGTGTCCGTCAGGCAGAAATCCTCAAAGCAGAAGGTCACAAACAATCGCAGATTTTAAAAGCAGAAGGTGAAAAACAGTCTGCTATCCTCCATGCTGAAGCGCGTGAGCGTGCTGCTCAAGCGGAAGCAAAAGCGACTTACATGGTTTCCGAAGCCATCGCAAAAGGCGATATGCAAGCCGTTAATTACTTCATCGCGCAAGGCTACACAGAAGCTCTCAAGAGTATTGGTCAAGCTGAAAACGGAAAAATCATTATGCTACCTTTGGAAGCAACCGGACTCATGGGCTCTGTTGCGGGCATCGCAGAAATGTTTAAACAACAAAATAAAGATTAGGACCCAGTTATGGACTTGTTCAACCTGCTTGATGGCATAACATTTTGGCACTGGCTTGCATTCGGCTTTGTGCTGCTTGCCGTTGAGCTACTTGGTACAGCGGGTTACTTTCTGTGGTTGGGGTTATCGGCGTTATTAGTGGGAGCGTTATTGGCAGTGCTCCCTTTCGGCTGGCAACTTCAATGGTTATCTTTCGCGACTTTCAGTTTGCTGACAACTTGGTTATGGTGGCGACGCCAGTGGTCAAGA
>NZ_JAWOWP010000109.1:0-1080 GCF_033340555.1 Vibrio sp. 1069 | reverse complement strand
CTGTTGGCAATTCTTAACCTTGGCTACTGGCAAGAAATGCTGGAAACCTTTGTTCTCGTGTTTGCAGCGACAACGATTTCCGTATTAATTGGCGTGCCACTTGGGATCATGGCAGCGCATCGTCCTTGGTTGTACACGTTACTCCGACCTATTTTGGATTTGATGCAAACCGTACCGACATTTGTGTACTTGATCCCGACATTGGTTCTTTTTGGTTTAGGCATTGTACCGGGACTGATATCAACCATCATTTTTGCCATTGCAGCACCAATTCGATTGACGTATTTGGGCATCATCAAAGTGCCAGAAGAGCTGCTGGAAGCGGGTAAAGCATTTGGTGCAAGCCGTATGAAGTTACTGTTTAAGGTGGAGTTACCTGCGGCATTACCTAGCATCATGGCGGGGGTTACTCAATGTATTATGCTATCTCTTTCGATGGTGGTCATTGCCGCACTAGTAGGTGCAGATGGTTTAGGTAAGCCGGTTGTACGCGCACTGAACACGGTAAATATCTCGCAAGGTTTTGAAGCTGGTTTAGCGATTGTTCTTGTTGCCATCATTCTTGATCGCTTATGCAAAGCACCAAACCAGAAGGAGGCTTAATCATGGACGCAATTACTATTGAAAATCTTGATGTAGTGTTTGGTCAGCAGCAATCACAAGCTTTGGCTTTGCTGGATCAAGGTAAGTCTCGTCAGGAGATCATCGACGAAACCGGTCAGGTCGTCGGTGTTGATAATGTTTCTCTGACGGTCAAACGCGGTGAGATTTGTGTGTTGATGGGTTTGTCGGGTTCTGGAAAATCCCGTTTGCTTCGCACCGTGAACGGACTTAATGAGATCTCTCGTGGTTCGCTGAAAATTCAAGATGGCGACGATATGGTAGAGCTTGCTAACTGTAATGAGCAAACGCTTCGTCATCTACGTACTCATCGAGTGTCGATGGTGTTCCAGAAGTTTGCGCTGATGCCTTGGCTAACGGTACTAGATAACGTTGCCTTTGGTCTGGAAATGCAAGGCATAGGTAAAGCAGAGCGCCGTGCAAAAGCACGTGAACAGTTAGAAATGGTTGGCTTGTCAG
>NZ_JAWOWP010000108.1:0-1081 GCF_033340555.1 Vibrio sp. 1069 | reverse complement strand
ACGATCGGCTTCATCCAGCACCAATGTATTCAACTCTTCCAAGTTAATACGGCCTTTCTCAAGGTGATCCAGAATACGCCCCGGAGTACCAACAAGGATATGTGCACCATGCTCTAACGAACCAATTTGCGGTCCCATCGGCATACCGCCGCACAACGTAAGTACTTTAATGTTATGGATACCACGCCCTAGCGTTCGAATTTCTTTCGCAACTTGATCCGCCAGTTCGCGAGTCGGACACAGCACCAAAGCCTGCACGCGAAATCGTTTTACGTTTAGATTTGATAGCACGCCAAGACCAAACGCAGCTGTTTTACCCGAGCCCGTTTTACCCTGACCAATTACGTCACGCTGATTCAAAATCGCCGGTAAGCTTAACGCTTGAATTGGCGTCATATGGGTGTAGTTCAATGAATCCAGCGTTTCTAGTAGCGCTGGGTTCAGGCCTACTTGGTCAAAAGTTTGTTTGCTCACAGGGAATATCCTCAGGTGGGATGAAAAAGAGGGCACATTATCGCCAGATTTTCTGGGAAGACCAGTGAAAATTAACCATTGTTAATGAGTATTGAAACAAAAGCGAGTACATTCAGGCACTCTACTATCATTATGGACGACGGACATGACCACTTGGATCACTTTGCCTTTTGCTCAACTAACTACCTTACAACTGTATGAGATGCTGCGCTTACGCGTCGACGTGTTCGTCGTCGAGCAAACTTGCCCGTACCCGGAGCTAGATGGTAAGGATATTATTGACGGCGTTCATCACCTACTCGGCTACCACAATGATGAATTAGTTGCCTGCGCTCGGCTTCTGCAAGCGGAAACCACTA
Organism: Vibrio sp. 1069; assembly: GCF_033340555.1. Lineage (NCBI taxonomy): Bacteria > Pseudomonadati > Pseudomonadota > Gammaproteobacteria > Vibrionales > Vibrionaceae > Vibrio > Vibrio sp. 1069. Next base: position 248 of record NZ_JAWOWP010000108.1, on the reverse strand, counting down.
ACAATAACGTCAGTATTGGCCGAGTCGTGACCAAACAAACAGCCCGAGGTGGTGGCTTAGGCCATCAGCTAATCACACAAGCCATCCAAGCATGCTCTACGTTATGGCCCGAAAAAACCATAGACATTGGTGCACAAGAACATCTTATCGATTTTTATGCTCACCATGGATTTGAAGTTATTTCTGACAGTTACTTAGAAGATGGAATTCCACACGTAGACATGCGCAGGAAGCATTCGACTCAATAA
>NZ_JAWOWP010000107.1:0-1090 GCF_033340555.1 Vibrio sp. 1069 | reverse complement strand
GGTTATAGGGGCGGGAATCATCGGTTTGTCGATTGGCTTAAAACTGCAACAGCAGGGGTATCGCGTCACCATTTTTGATCCGAATGGAGTGGGCAATGGGTGCTCGAAAGGTAATGCCGGGCACATCGCGACCGAGCAAGTTTTTCCTCTTGCCACGCCGGCCTTGATCCCTCAATTACCTAAGATGTTATTGAGTTCGACAAGTCCAGTTTCTATTCGTTGGCAAGACTTGCCCAATACCGTCGGTTGGATGATACGTTTTTTATTGAAAGCGAAACCTTCAGCGGCAGAAGCTTCCACGCAGGCGATAACAAGCCTTAACACGCGAGCCGTTCAGAGTTGGAATCTGTTATTAGATTCGATCGGAAAAAGTGGGCTGATTAAGATGGATGGTTCACTGCTGACGTTTGAAAGCGAAAGCTTGTTTGAAGGTTATCAAAGTACGCTTGATGCGTTAGCGGAACAAGGTGTTCGGTACGAGCTTTGGACGCAAAACGAAATCCGACGTCGGCTTCCTGAACTCAGCAAAAAGGTTCGGTTTGGCGTCTTTTTTCCAGAAACAGGACATACAATAAACCCTTATGCACTCTGCGTTGAGCTAAGTAATGCATTTGAAAAACTCGGAGGTTCACTTGTCCATGAAGAAGTAGACGCAGTAAGTAAAAACGGCGATGTCTTGGTCAATACTCAGCGAATGTCTTTTGACAAAATTGTGGTCGCAGCGGGTGTTCATTCTAAAGCTTTGGTTCGCCAGTTAACCGGTGTGAATGTCCCGATACAAGCTGAGCGAGGCTACCATCTCATGATGAATGACAAGCGTGAGTCATTGCCGTTTCCTATCAGTTCTTCCGACAGAAAGTTCATTATGACGCCCATGTCTGAAGGCTTACGTTTGGCGGGAACGGTCGAGTATGCCGATGTGAAATCGCCACCAAACATGAAGCGCGCAGAGATGTTGTATCAGCAGGGGAACGCTATGTTTGAGTCCGGTTTAAATCCGTTAAAACAGCAGGAAAAGTGGATGGGAAATCGACCTTCAACAATCGACTCGTTGCCAGTAATCGACCAGTGTTTTAATGGCAAGATATTT
>NZ_JAWOWP010000106.1:0-1110 GCF_033340555.1 Vibrio sp. 1069 | reverse complement strand
GTAATTTTTTCGCTCTGTTGCCTTTCTAATTACGTAGCACTTTTTATTTGAGTCACACTTTCTACGGAAAACAACGTTGAGGTAGCTATGAAGAAAATATCTAAGTTATTGGTCGGATTCTCTTTCGCACTTCCTGTCTTGTTTCTACTTTTGAGTAAAACAGGCACCGCCGATACGATGGATAAGATGAAGGCTTTAGAGAATGCAGAAATCGCCACACTGGCTGGCGGCTGTTTTTGGTGTACGGAATCGGACTTAGAACAGCTTCCTAGCGTCTTGGATGTGGTGTCTGGCTACTCCGGCGGGCACGTGAAAAACCCAACCTATCGCCAAGTATCTTCTGGAAAAACCGGACACATTGAATCCATCGAAGTGAAATACGACCCGAAAGTGGTGAATTACGAACAAGTACTCGATTACTTTTTCCGCCACATTGACCCAACCGACGATAAAGGATCATTTGTCGACCGAGGTCCACAGTATCGACCTGCTATTTTCTACCACAACGCAGAGCAAAAGCAGATCGCAGAGCAGTTTATGATGGAAATCGACAATGCAAAGGTTTATCCAAAACCGCTTAAAACTGAGTTGATCAAGTTTGAGACATTCTATCCAGCGGAAGAGTACCATCAGGATTACTACAAAAAGAGCAGCCTAAAGTACAAGTACTATCGTTACGCATCCGGTCGAGACAAATACTTGGATGAAGTGTTTGGTGACGATCGCAAAGAACATCCGAAAACACTGCGTCAGCTTATCGATGAGAAAAAGCTGCTGTCGAAGGTAAAAGCATACAACAAGCCGTCTCAATCGAAGATCAAGTCTACGTTGACTGAGTTGCAATACTACGTAACGCAAGAAGAAGGTACCGAGCGCCCGTTTGACAACGAATATTGGGACAATAAAGAAGCCGGCATTTACGTCGACATCGTGACTGGTGAGCCGTTGTTTTCTTCTACCGACAAGTACAAATCGGGTACGGGGTGGCCAAGTTTCACTAAGCCAATCAACCCAGGTTACATCGTCGAAAAAACCGATTACAAGTTGATTTATCCTAGAACAGAAGTTCGCAGTAAGTTTGGTGATTCTCACCTAGGGCACGTATTTACC
>NZ_JAWOWP010000105.1:0-1113 GCF_033340555.1 Vibrio sp. 1069 | reverse complement strand
AATTGCATGGTTAGAAGGTAAAGCTCGCATTCTGCTTGCTTGGGACTACTACCTCCTCAACAACTTTATTGAGATGCTAACGGTACTTGATGGCGCAACAGAAGTGCTCAAAGACCATGAAGACAGCACTTGGCAAGCCGAAATTTGGGACTTTAAAGGCTTGGCTCTCCTTGGCTTAGAACGCCTAGACGCAGCGGAAGAAGCAACCCAAAAAGCGCACAAACTGGCCATTGAGCACGATCTAACGTGGATGAAAGCACACTCTTTCATCAGTCGAGCAAGACTAGAGCTACTGCGTAAAAACACAGACAGCGCAGCCGAGTTGTTGCTTGCCGCAGAAGAATCCGCGCTTAATTTCGATAACGGCGAACTGCTAAGTCAGATCTGTTTTCAGCAATCTCGCGTTGCTGAAGAGCAAGGCGATTTCGAAGCGGCATTTAATGCGTTTAAAAAATACCGCAAACATGCACTGAAAATGCTCAAAGAGCAGACCAATCGTGTCAGCATGGATAAAGCGCGCGGCTCAAAACGCCAACTCGAACAACGTGCTCGCAAGCTCATCAATCGTATTCGCTCTCAACATGAATACGATCCCGAAAAGCAGTTTTCTAACGTCGTTTCCGAAACGTACTGGTGGGAACAACTGGTTCTATTTAAGACTGAGCTTAAACGCTCTAACCATGCGGTGATCATGATTCGCCACTCCAATCCTGCGTTTCTCGATGCGTGTACTGAACTGGTTCACTCATTAACGACGCCAAGCGATCTCATTTCACGCCTATCTAGCGATCGACTCGCTATGTTGATTGCCGAAAAAGATAAAGCCGCAGAAGAGCTCTACAGAACCGTGCATGCCATGTTAGACATTTATCCATGGGAACGACGTGGTCTCAAAGGGCCAAAACCGACATTGTATTTACAAGACATCCTGACTTTCCCATTTACTTTAGAGCAGTTGGAAGAAAGCTATATTGAGGTAATGAAGAATGGAACTACTGCTTAGCAAAGTCACTGACGCAGGCATCGATCCTTCTTCTGTTTCTGGGGAAGAAGCCATCACGCTTTGGGAACATATCGGTCGACACATTGCGTCCACCAGCCGTGAAAAAGCAC
>NZ_JAWOWP010000104.1:0-1114 GCF_033340555.1 Vibrio sp. 1069 | reverse complement strand
TTGAATTGACCAGAAACCTGTATGCGGCCTTGCTGCCAATCTAGGCTCAGTTCTTGGAGTTGGATATTCTCGGGCGTGAAAATGGCGTTCAAGCGTGGCTCTATTGCGGTTTGCTCTTGGAAACGAACACTGTCAGCTTGTAAAGACACTTTGGCAGTGGCATTCCATAGAGACGCAGGCAGTGAGGCATCTTCAATGGACAGTTCAAGGTTTTGCCAGTGCCATTCCCCCCATTCAATATCGGCGTTAAGCAAATCGAGGCTATTGATATGGTTAATGGTGAACGGCAATTCTTGCCACGGTTTAGAGAGTAAAGATTGTCGCTGTGCATTGGTGATTGCCAACTTATCAATCGTGACATTGACCAAAGACCAGCCTTGCGGATATTGCTCACCTTGCCCTGAGATTTGGCTATTTCGCCATTTAAAAGACGTGCCATAGAGGGTGCTGTTTTGGGCTTGATAATCCACATCAACCAGTACTTTTTGTATCGCCTCACCGTGCCAATACATTTGTTCTGCAGAGGCCTGAATAGCGCCGTAAGGCCATAATTGTTGAGCGTTTAGCCAAGTAGGATCTTGGATTTGGATACTCAATCCAGTTACGGAAAAGCGCGGACCCGCGTAATCAATATTTTTCAGCGCAATCTGGTGGAACTGGATCGACTCTAAGTTAGGCCGTGTCGGTATGCCTTTTTTTAGACTCACCCCATCGATCAGCAAGCTATCGATAATCCATTTCCCATCTCGTCGTATGTCAGGGTTCAGCCATACGTCGACTTGTTCAATATAAGGCAGTTGAGCGTCTTGAAAGCGAACGTTTTGCAGCGAAAGGTGGTAAGGGAAGTCGTAATGAACGCGCTCCGCTTGGATCGGTAAGCCAAGGTAGGGTGAAACCCATTGCCATGTAGAATTGGCGTATGAGGTGGTTAACAGCGCAATAATGGCCGCCGGAAGGGCAATCAATACCACCAGTAAGAGAATTAGAATTCGACGCGCTGTTTTCATCCCTGCCAGAACCTGTAAGTGAAGTGTCGGAAAACTGATGAGGTCAGTTATACAAATAACCCAGTTAGGCTTTAGCTTGTATCAATCTGGTGTGGGATTCAATAAAA
>NZ_JAWOWP010000103.1:0-1117 GCF_033340555.1 Vibrio sp. 1069 | reverse complement strand
GAGGCGGTGTTTTCTATCTGACTCACCAAGCACTGTATCTATTTGCTCGCCACTAGCTTAACTAACCAAGTAGGAAACTTTTCGTATTTAAGAATAAACCACACCTAAGCAAAGGAGGATTAATCAAAATCAGAAGGTCGTTTTGAGGGCGGCTTTAACAGCCTGATTCAACTTACTTAGCACCAATTCAAACACCCAACGAATAAAGGAATAAGTAAATTTGATCGCGATATTTGCACCTTTCCCCGCAAATACCAACATGTGGCCAAGTAAACCTTTTACGCGTTCAGAAAATTCGCTAGAGAGTTCTGAAATTTTGACGATTGAACGAGCAATCGCGTCATATATAGTAGCAATAGCAGAACCTACATTTTGCAGGGCAAAGACTGACGCCGCAGCCCCACCATCAACTAACAACGTAAGGAGCGCTGCCGAGATTTTATCTGCCCAATCAGCAGAAGGTGTGGCTTGAAGTCGATTCTCATAGTTTAAAACTACGCGTTTAAAAGTGGAGCTTGCCTTTTGAAAGCCAAGGCTATCCCAGGTTGCAGTCTGTGTATAAGAACTGTACTCCGCCATAAAATGTGCGCTAGGAAAAAGACCTTGAGCACGATTCAATATGTACTCCGAACCATCATAAGGCACATGATAAAAAGGCCATACTGGCGCTTTTGTTACGGGGTCCGCACCATTGTCACAACGGAAGTGCGTCGATATCCGAGATGATGAGTTGATCGAAAAAGATTTCATTCCGACTCTTGGTGAGCCGAAAGTATATAAGTTAACTCTGCCTTTAAACTCTGGAGAAGCAGAAATCCAATTAGCAACCAGAGTCGCTAATGCACCACCTAAACTGTGTCCAACACAATGTATAGTACCGTTAGCGGTTACCGGATTATCACGAAGAAAACGAGTTAGACCTTTTCTCATAGAATAGAACGTAGTTTGGAATCCCGAATGGACGGTCTCTCCGGTATCTGTTCCTTTCCCACTACACGTCAAGTCAGTAATCCCATCAGCGAATCCAGCTGTACCTCTAAAAGCTAAGACAAGGTCATTTTTATAACGCTCACTTTTTCCCTTTCCTAACAGAGCAAACCCTGTTTCAGGACGAAAG
>NZ_JAWOWP010000102.1:0-1124 GCF_033340555.1 Vibrio sp. 1069 | reverse complement strand
GACCTGCCTTTTCACGCTATGCCCAACCGCATAAAGAGCGAGTCCGTACACTGCCGCATCAGCAAAATTGTCCAGGGACTCTGCAATGAGGCCAGTTGACTGAGCCATCAGACCGGCAGTAATTTCCACCAGGAACAGAAGTGCATTGATGCCGAGCAACCAGCGCAGGGTCCCGGATTCTTGCTTAGCAGAAGCTGCCGAAAACTCGGCGGCCTTGATGGTCTCCGGATTTGCAGCGACGGTTTCCTGAAGCGAGGCGCCTAGCCCCAAGGTCTTCAGTTTCGAGGTGACGGGCTCGACCTCGCCGTCATGCACGACCTTCAGCCGGCGGTTCGACAAGTCGAAGGACAGCGCCCGAATCTCCTCAAAGCCGTTCAGGGCTAGGCGAATCATTCGTTCTTCTGATGGACAGTCCATCTTCGGCACGGCATAAACACTGACCCATCTCCCTGGCGCCTCGGAGGAGGCCTGTATATCGGTATCCGCTGCGGACGTTGCATCACCGCCACAGGCGCCACCACAGGATTTGCTCATGATACGACTCCACTTGAACAATGTTGTGGTACCATTTAAAACTATAAAGCTACTATAAGGTCAATAGAGTAAAGAATCCGTTGGGGAGGAGGCTGATGCGCATTGGTCAGTTGGCGCAGTTGGTAGGGGTCGACACACAGACGATCCGCTTCTATGAACAGCAGGGCTTGTTGCCGCCGCCTGATCGGCAGGACAACGGTTACCGTGTCTATACCGAGAAGCATGGTGAGGGGCTGGCCTTCATCCGTCGCTGCAGAATCCTGGGCCTGTCACTGGCTGAGATTCACGAACTACAGAGCTATCAGGACGACCCTCATCAGCCTTGTACCGCCGTCAACGCCTTGCTCGATGATCACATCTCTCATGTGCGGTCGCAGATAACCGCTCTGCAAGCGCTTGAGAAACAACTCGTTTCACTGAGAGCGAGTTGCAACGATGACCGGGAAGTTGAGGCGTGTGGGGTTCTTGCTGGAATTAGCGAAGGAAACATGCACCAGCAGTAGGTGAAGCATCAACCAGATAATCCGATGAGATGCCGGTCTGTCTCACTCTCATGCAAAGGTAAGATCAACCATTTAATCCGCTTACCC
>NZ_JAWOWP010000101.1:0-1129 GCF_033340555.1 Vibrio sp. 1069 | reverse complement strand
CCCTGGACAATTTTGCTGATGCGGCAGTGTACGGACTCGCTCTTTATGCGGTTGGGCATAGCGTGAAAAGGCAGGTCCGTGTTGCGCACGTTGCTGGTGTGGTCCAACTGGTTTTGGCTGTTGGCGTACTCGTAGAGGTCGTGAGGCGCTTTGTATTCGGTAGTGAGCCTGAATCGCTGGTGATGATGGCTATCGCATTCGTCGCATTGATTGCCAATACCAGTTGTCTGCTGCTCATATCCAAACATCGGGAAGGCGGGGCGCACATGAAGGCAAGCTGGATATTCTCGGCCAACGACGTGGTGATCAACCTGGGGGTCATCACCGCCGGCGCCCTGGTCGCGTGGACCGGTTCCAATTATCCGGATCTGATTATCGGCACCATCGCGGGGGGCATTGTACTTAACGGTGCCAGACGCATTTTGGCGTTGAAGGGTTAAATAATGCTCATTATTGGCAAAAAGCTCTCGCCGCATGCCCTATTGTCCATATCGGGCCTGCTGGCAGCGTCTGATCAGGCTGTAAAGTGGCTGGTGCAGCAATCAATGGCCTATGGCGAGTATGTTTCGGTGACCCCGTTCTTTAACTGGGTGCACCTATGGAACACCGGTGCCGCATTCAGTCTTTTTGCGAATGGTGGAGGCTGGCAGCGCTACTTTTTTATCGGAATCGCGGTAGTGGTCTCGATTTTTCTGATCAAGCTGATCCTTGAAAATCGTCATAAAGGAGAAGCCATCGCTTACAGTCTTATCCTCGGTGGCGCCATGGGCAACCTGATTGACCGGGTCTTTCGCGGCTATGTTGTGGATTCCTTTGATTTCTATTGGCGAGACTGGCATTGGCCGGCCTTCAACCTGGCTGATATTGCAATTGTCCTCGGTGCCTTACTTTTCGTTTCCAGCAGCTTGTTGGGTAAAAAAGCAAACACCAATGCCGAGCCGGATGGATCTGACTGACACCTACGCCTATACAACACCATGACCGAACTTCCCGACAACATCCTTCACCTGCCGCAATACCAAGTACTGGGCTGCAAATCAACCGACGACGAAATGCACTTCCAGGTGGACGTGCCCGATCCCATCGCCTGCGAGGAATGCGGCGTGCAGGGTGAGTTCGTACGGTTCGG
>NZ_JAWOWP010000100.1:0-1129 GCF_033340555.1 Vibrio sp. 1069 | reverse complement strand
CCCTGGACAATTTTGCTGATGCGGCAGTGTACGGACTCGCTCTTTATGCGGTTGGGCATAGCGTGAAAAGGCAGGTCAGTGTTGCGCACGTTGCTGGTGTGGTCCAACTGGTTTTGGCTGTTGGCGTACTCGTAGAGGTCGTGAGGCGCTTTGTCTTCGGTAGCGAGCCGGAATCGATGGTGATGATGCTTATCGCATTCGTCGCACTGATTGCCAATACCACTTGTTTGCTGCTGATATCCAAACATCGAGAGGGCGGGGCGCACATGAAGGCAAGCTGGATATTCTCGGCCAATGACGTGGTGATCAACCTGGGCGTCATCACCGCCGGCGCCCTGGTCGCGTGGACCGGATCCAATTATCCGGATCTGATTATCGGTACCATCGCGGGGGTTGTCGTGCTTAACGGAGCCAGACGCATTCTGGCCCTCAAGGGTTAGGCAACATCCATGATTGGCAAATACCTCTCGCCGTATGCCCTGTTGTCCATCTCCGGCCTGATAGCCGCGTCTGACCAGATTGTAAAATGGCTGGTCCAGCAATCAATGGCATATGGCGAGTCGGTTTCGGTGACGCCATTCTTTAGCTGGGTGCACGTATGGAACACCGGTGCCGCATTCAGTCTTTTTGCCAATGGTGGAGGCTGGCAGCGCTACTTTTTGATCGGAATCGCGGTGGTGGTCTCAATTTTGCTGATCAAGCTGGTCCTTGAGAACCGTCACAAAGGAGAGGCCATCGCCTACAGTCTTATCCTTGGTGGCGCGATGGGTAACCTGATTGATCGGATATTTCGTGGCTATGTTGTGGATTCCTTTGATGTCTATTGGCGAGCCTGGCACTGGCCGGCTTTCAATGTCGCAGATATTGCAATTGTCCTCGGTGTCTTACTTTTCGTTTCCTCAAGCTTGTTGCGTGAAAGAACAAACACCAATGTCGAAACAGATTGGTCTGACTGAGGTCTGCATCTATAAACTGCCATGACGGAAATGCCTAACAACATCTTGCACCTGCCTGAGTACCAGGTCCTGGGCTGCAAATCCACCGACGACGATATGCACTTCCAGGTGGACGTGCCCGATCCCATCGCCTGCGAGGAATGCGGCGTGCAGGGTGAGTTCGTACGGTTCGG
>NZ_JAWOWP010000099.1:0-1134 GCF_033340555.1 Vibrio sp. 1069 | reverse complement strand
CGTTGGTTGATCGTCATCTTATGGTTGATTTTTGTCGTGATGGCAGTAAGTGCATTGGTATTAGACAGCTTAAGATATCTCCCTCTCGCACCAGTCGGAGAAGTATGGAAATGAACCTTACGCCCTGCGACTTCACTCAGTGCTTTTTGAATGGGTTCGAGATCGTCGGCCAACTCTTGGTTCAGTATTATTCGAGATGGGATTGTTCGCGCCTCATTGTGGCTCAGGTAGTACTGAGTCAAAAAGCTATCGAATACCTCTTGTTGGCTCGTGTTTTGAGGAATCTTAGGGAAATGACTGCGACTGCCTAACACTTTACCCTGACGAATCATCAATATGTGGATGCAAGCAATGCCGTTCTCTTGCGCAAAACCCAGCACATCCATATCATCCATGCTGTCTTCCGATACATATTGCTGTTCTTGGACTCGTCTTATCGCTTGTATCTGATCACGAAACTTTGCCGCGTCTTCAAACCGAAGTTGCTGACTTGCAACCTCCATTTTCTCTATCAACTGCTTCAGTACTTGCTGATCTTTACCTTGCAGAAATAGACGAACAAAACCCACCAGCTCAGCATACTCTTCATCTGAGATAATCGAGCTAACACACGGGCCAGCGCAGCGACCAATTTGATACATCAAGCAAGGGCGCGTTCGATTGGAGTAAACCGTATCTTCACACTGTCTAACAGGAAATATTTTTTGCAGCAAGTGCAGCGTTTCTCGTACCGCCCCTGAGTCAGGGTAAGGACCAAAATACTCGCCTTTACGCTTCTTGGCCCCACGGTGCATGGACAATCTCGGATGTTTATGACCGCTAATGAATATATAAGGGTACGATTTATCATCACGCAGAAGCACGTTGTATTTCGGTAAATACTGCTTGATGTAATTGTGTTCAAGAATCAGCGCTTCTGTCTCGGTATGCGTCACCGTGACATCTATTTTGGCAATATTGCTCACCAAAGCGCGTGTTTTTTCACTGTCGACTTTTTTGCGAAAGTAACTAGAAAGGCGTTTTTGAAGATCTTTGGCTTTACCGACGTAAATAACAACAGCATCGGCGTTGTACATGCGGTACACGCCGGGCTGATGAGTTACTGTCTTGAGAAAGGAAGCCGAATCGAAAGGA
>NZ_JAWOWP010000098.1:0-1136 GCF_033340555.1 Vibrio sp. 1069 | reverse complement strand
AGCCAATCTTTATTGGTCGTACCCGACCCCACATCCAAATAAATGTGCTCATACCCAAATTTTGCAGCTTGTTCCGCTTCCGAAGCGATACTGATTGCGGGCAAAACTACAAGAGGCACAAGCAATAACTGTCTCACCATCTTACTTCCTTTCATGAGAGTCACCTAAAAACTTAACTACAATTGGCAATTTCCATATTAGCCGAATTAACAAAACCTTGTCGCGGGAGATGTCCGAATCTTATGACTCAGTACGAAAAAGCGTGATCCAATAAGATTCTGTCTTAAAACTGCGTTAAGATTACTTTATTATTTGCGAAACAAAAGGCACCCGAATGGATGCAGAACTTCTCGAGATATATAACTTTCTCGCCAAGTACCCCCCTTTCAACGAACTTCCAGAAGAAACTCTGACCAAAGTGACAGAAAGCGTTGAAATCTCTTACTACCGACAAGATACCCCAATCATTCACTTCGGTGACCATATTCAAGATCTCTTCGTGGTAAGAAGTGGCGTGGTGGAAGTTTATCGCCGCAAGGGTGAGCTTTATAACCGTCTCGATGAAGGCGACTTATTCGGTCAAATGGGGCTGCTTACCAACAACAAAGTTCGTTTCCCGGTAAAAGCTATTGAAGACACCCTACTCTACTGCATTCCGGTCGAAGTGTTTCAAGAGATCTACGACAACTTCGACTCTTTCGCCGATTTTGTTGAAGTAGAAAACAGCGCCCGCTTGCGCCAAACCATTTCAGAAAACAAAGACGCAAACGACTTAACCACCTCTAAAGTCAAGACCCTACTTACTGGCGATGCCCCGACCATAAACCGCGGCCAAACAATCCAACAAGCAGCGCAGTTAATGGCTCAGGACAACATTTCATCACTCTTGATTGTCGACCCCGATTTTGTCCTTGACGAAGATGACCCGCAATCGCCCGTTTTAGGCATCATTACTGACCGAGATTTATGCACTCGAGTGCTTGCGGAAGGCTTGTCTCCTCAAGATGATGTTTCAACAGTCATGACGACGGAAGTGATCTCTCTCGACCATAATGCTTACATCTATGAAGCCATGCTAACGATGTTACGCTACAACGTGCATCATCTGCCGATTCTCAAAGACAAAAAGCCAATAG
>NZ_JAWOWP010000097.1:0-1138 GCF_033340555.1 Vibrio sp. 1069 | reverse complement strand
AAGCGACGCACGCGGTATTTTGGAAGCAATGGAAGAAGGCCATGAAGGCGCTGCCCTTGCATTCCAAGTGTTCACATACCGTGTGTCTAAATACATCGCTTCTTACCTTGCTGCGCTTGATTCATTCGACGGCATCATCTTCACTGGCGGTATTGGCGAGAACTCTATGCCAATTCGTCGTGAAATTCTGAAAAACCTAAAACTGCTAGGTTTTGTTGAAGATGTGAAAGGTAACGAAGACGCTCGATTTGGTAACGCAGGTGTGATTGCTACATCTGAGTTGCTAGGTGCGAAAGCACTGGTTATTCCTACCAACGAAGAGTGGGTAATCGCTCAACAGTCGGTGGAACTGCTGTAAAACGGCAAAAATTTTGGGAACTAAGTCAAAGCTCTTTCCGTAAGGAAAGAGCTTTTTTTTTGATCTATCACTTCACTTTCCTCATATAAGCGTCTTGCCCGAATCTAATTGTGATTTTGTCGTTCACATTGATTAACAAATGCCCTCTAGTGATATTAATGTAATTAATTGTGAGCCAAGTCTAAATTCCAGTATACTGCTACCTGAGTAATATCGAGCTGTATAGATATAAATAATAAACCTTTGATTAATCAATAGATTGGTCGAGTAAGGGAAAGTAATGTTTTTTAATAAGTCGCTTCAACAAGAAAACCAACGATTAAAACAAGAGCTCTACAGCCTACAACAGATCCAGCAAAGCCTAGACGAAGAAATGTTAAGGCTGACGTTGGATGCGAAAGGCAAAGTCACATCGGCAAACCAAAAGTTTTTGCAGCAACTTTCACTGTCAGATAAGGACATCTTGGCGAAGCATATTTCTGACCTTGTACCATCAAACGTTAGAAATACTGACCACTTTTACCGCATGAAACAGTCGGTTCAAGCAAAAGCATTCTGGAATGGCGCGTTTCAAATCACCAAGGGGGATGGTGAAGAAGCGTGGTTAAGAGTGGTTATTCAGCCTGTGCGAAACACAAGTGACCAGGTTGAGAGCTTTTTTGTGTTTGCCTCTGAACTGACTCGAACGATCACGACATCGCGCGAGTACGAAGACATGCTGAATGCACTGAGCCGCTCGATGGCAGTCATTGAATTTACGTTAGACGGTACAGTGCTTAA
>NZ_JAWOWP010000096.1:0-1139 GCF_033340555.1 Vibrio sp. 1069 | reverse complement strand
CAATTATCTGCACTGAAAAAGACTGGCACATCGGTCGGGGGATTGATGCAGCAAGCCACACCAAAAGTGTCGGGGTAGCAGTGCTGACCGCTGTGCCAGAGAAAGTGCAGGGCGGGGGAGACCCTGCGTAAGTGTTACTTCATTAAGGCGTCTGTAAGTTGGAATCCGTAAATCAGACCCAAACCGATGATGCCTGTCATTACTAGGTAGTAGAACGTTGGGATGATCGTCTTACGTAAGGTTGCGCCTTCACGACCTAGTAGACCGACGGTTGCGGATGCCGCCACCACGTTGTGAATGGCAATCATGTTACCCGCAGCCGCGCCAACGGCTTGCAGTGACACTACAACCACGCTTGAGATAGACAATGTCTGCGCGACTTCGAATTGGAACTGGCTGAACATCATGTTCGATACGGTATTCGAACCCGCAATGAATGCACCTAGCGCACCAACCGTTGCACTCAGCGCTGGGAATGCAGAGCCAACGAGGTCTGAGGCAAAGTTCGCAGTTGTTACAGGCATACTTGCTAGGTCAGCACCGTTCACTCCTGAGTTGATGAAGATACGTACCATCGGGATAGTGAACACCAATACGAAGCCTGCACCGATTAGCGTTTTGCTTGACTCGCCGAATGCTTCACGCAAAGGTTTTGCGCTACCGCTTTGCAGTACAGCAGCAAGCAGAGCAACGAACACCAGTACACCACCAGGAAGGTAAAGCGGCTGAATGGCAGCGCTAACGCCTGTCTCGCCTAGAATGTTGCTAAACGACACGCTGATGCTTTGCAGTAGACCTTTAAACTCAGAGCTTACGCGGCTTGCTACCAAAATAACGGCCAGCATTACATAAGGAATCCACGCTTTTACCAAGCTCATTGGCTTACCAGGATTGTCGTGCAGATCCACTTTCAAAGAACCTAACCACTCTGCTGGCCATTTGTCTTCGCTTTCAAAATCCCATTTTGTTTTAGGAACTAGGAAACCTTTTTTCGCAGCAGTTACGACGATAGAAAGACCAACCAAACCACCAATCAGCGATGGAAACTCAGCGCCCAAGAACACGCCAGTTAATGCGTAAGGAACGGTAAATGACACACCTGCGAATAACGCAAACGGTAGAATATCCAGACCTTCGCT
>NZ_JAWOWP010000095.1:0-1141 GCF_033340555.1 Vibrio sp. 1069 | reverse complement strand
GGCTCTTATCAAGGGTTAAATCTCGGTGCGCACGTTGGGGATGATGCTTCTATCGTAGCGAAGAATCGTCATTGGTTGGCACAGCAAGCGAATATGCCAAGTGCGCCAATTTGGTTAAACCAAACTCATTCTACTGTCGTTGCCCATGCGAATGCTCCTACGTCAATAGTGCTTGATGCTGATGGCGTCTTCACATCGGCGAGTAATGTTGTGTGTTCTGCCATGACCGCTGATTGTTTGCCTATACTGCTGACGAATACTCAAGGTACTCAAGTAGCAGCTGTTCATGCCGGTTGGCGTGGTTTGGCAAATGGTATCGTTGAAAATGCTCTCGCATTATTTTCGGGTGATGTGATGGCATGGTTAGGGCCTGCTATTGGTCCACAGGCGTTTGAAGTGGGCGAAGATGTTCTACAAGCGTTTGTCGATTTTGACTCAAAAGCTCAGCGCGCATTTACCCCTCGTAATGTGGAAGGTAAATGGCTTGCCAACATGTCGCAATTAGCGACGCAGCGTCTCAACAGGGCTGGCGTCTCGCAAGTTTTCGATTCCGGTTTGTGTACTTACCAAGATAAAGAGTCCTTTTATTCTTACCGCCGAGATGGTGTGACAGGAAGGCAAGCTACGTTTATCTGGATTGAAGAGTAAGCCCCATAAAGCTCAAAAGAGCTGAGATGCATAGTTCTATTTTTGCAAAGCTATCTTTATTCATTCACTCCCTTGAAATTCCCCCACTGAGTATCCATCTTTCTACTGTCAAAAGAATTCTCTTTAATCGAGGTTAGGAAGGTCGATATGCGTCTTGATAGATTTACCAGTAAGTTTCAAATCGCTATCTCTGATGCTCAATCACTAGCGTTAGGGCGCGATCATCAGTACATCGAGCCAGTTCACTTAATGGTGGCTTTGCTTGATCAAAATGGCAGTCCAATTCGTCCATTGCTGACAATGCTGGACGTGGATGTAACTCATCTCCGCTCAAAGCTAGGCGAAATGCTTGATCGATTACCAAAGGTGAGTGGCATCGGTGGTGATGTGCAGCTTTCTAGCTCGATGGGGACTTTGTTCAATCTGTGTGACAAAGTGGCTCAAAAGCGTCAAGACTCCTACATCTCGTCCGAAGTCTTCTTGCTTGCGGCAT
>NZ_JAWOWP010000094.1:0-1142 GCF_033340555.1 Vibrio sp. 1069 | reverse complement strand
AGAAACAGCAGTTTCAAGTTCGTGACATTTCTGAATTGGTTCGCCAAGGTCAGGATATCGTCGTACAGGTAGTTAAAGATCCTCTTGGCACTAAAGGTGCGCGTTTAACTACTGACATCACACTTCCTTCCCGTTATCTCGTCTTTATGCCTGGCGCTAGCCACGTTGGTGTATCGCAACGTATTGAAAGCGAAAGTGAACGTGAGCGCCTTAAAAAAGTGGTGAATCACTACTGCGATGAGCACGGTGGTTTCATTATCCGTACGGCCGCAGAAGGGGCGGACGAGAAAGAACTCTCTCAAGATGCTGCGTTCCTAAAACGCTTATGGCTGAAAGTCATGGAGCGTCGTTCTAAGTACAAGACACGTTCAACGCTGTATGGCGAGCTTGGTCTTGCACAACGTATTTTGCGTGACTTCGTTGGAACGGAACTCGACAAGATTTTGGTCGATTCACGTTTAGAATATGAGAACCTCAAAGAGTTTACTTCTGAGTACGTACCGGAGCTGACCGATAAGCTTGAGCTTTACGAAGGTGACAAGCCTATCTTTGATATGTACGACACTGAGAACGAAATTCAACGCTCTTTGGAGCGCAAAGTTGAGCTCAAGTCGGGTGGTTACCTAATCATCGATCAGACAGAAGCGATGACCACCATCGACATCAACACTGGTGCGTTTGTTGGTCGTCGTAACTTAGAAGAGACCATCTTTAATACCAATATTGAAGCGACTCAAGCCATTGCTCGCCAGTTACGTCTGCGTAACCTAGGTGGCATCATCATTATCGACTTTATCGATATGGCGTCAGAAGAGCATCGTCAGCGAGTACTAACTTCGTTAGAAGCTGCATTGTCGAAAGACCGCGTGAAAACCAACATCAATGGCTTTACGCAGTTAGGTCTGGTTGAAATGACGCGTAAGCGCACGCGAGAAAGTATTGAACATATTCTTTGTTCTGGTTGTCCTACTTGTGAAGGCCGTGGCACCGTGAAAACGGTTGAAACGGTGTGTTACGAGATTCTGCGCGAGATCACTCGTGTAAACCGAGCGTACGATGCAGACAACTTTGTCGTATACGCATCGCCATTTGTTGCAGAAGCGCTTTTGGGTGATGAGTCTCATGCGCTGGCAGAACTTGAA
>NZ_JAWOWP010000093.1:0-1146 GCF_033340555.1 Vibrio sp. 1069 | reverse complement strand
CGTCGTAAACAAAAAACCTCGCCACTGACACTCAGCAAGCTAGAGTCGATGATGAGCTTCACGATGGCAAAAGGCCTAGTGGCACAAAAAGCAGGTCCACACTACCCTGCGCCAATGACTGCAGTTATTACGATTGAAGAAGGCGCACGCTTTGCGCGTAACGAAGCACTCGACATTGAACGCAAATACTTCGTTAAACTCGCGAAATCAGAAGAAGCCAAAGCTCTGGTTGGTCTGTTCCTCAACGACCAATACATCAAAGGCATCGCGAAAAAAGCGGCGAAATCAGCAAGCAAAGACACTGAGCGAGCAGCGGTATTAGGTGCAGGCATCATGGGTGGTGGCATCGCTTACCAATCTGCGCTGAAAGGCGTGCCAGTATTGATGAAAGACATCGCCCAACCATCTCTCGATTTAGGCATGACCGAAGCGTCTAAACTGCTGAACAAACGCCTTGCTCAAGGTCGTATCGACGGCTTCAAGATGGCGGGAATTTTGGCATCAATTACCCCAAGCCTACATTACGCAGGCATCGAAAACTCAGATGTGATTGTTGAAGCCGTTGTCGAAAATCCAAAAGTAAAAGCAGCGGTACTGAGCGAAGTCGAATCGCACGTTGGTGAAGACACCGTCATTACATCAAACACATCGACGATTCCAATCAACCTATTGGCACAATCACTTAAACGCCCAGAAAACTTCTGTGGTATGCACTTCTTTAACCCTGTGCATCGCATGCCTTTGGTTGAAATCATCCGTGGTGAGAAAACTTCTGATGAAACCATCAACCGCGTAGTGGCTTACGCAGCGAAAATGGGCAAATCACCAATCGTCGTGAACGACTGTCCGGGATTCTTCGTCAACCGCGTATTATTCCCGTACTTTGGCGGTTTCAGCATGTTGCTTCGTGACGGTGCAGACTTCACTAAAGTCGACAAAGTCATGGAACGCAAATTTGGCTGGCCGATGGGCCCGGCGTACTTGCTTGATGTAGTCGGCATCGATACTGCGCACCACGCACAAGCGGTGATGGCAGAAGGTTTCCCTGAGCGAATGGGAAAACAAGGTCGTGACGCGATTGATGCTCTATTCGAAGCCAACAAATACGGTCAGAAGAATGGCAACGGTTTCTACAGCTACACCATT
>NZ_JAWOWP010000092.1:0-1149 GCF_033340555.1 Vibrio sp. 1069 | reverse complement strand
CAAGCAGAATGCAATCAAGGTCATCAACACCGGATGACTACCAAACAAGCCCCCCAAAATGCCAACCTCTAGCCCACAAACAACAGCGGAGAAGATTAACTGTCTTGATGCATGCAAGTTCACTACTGGTACCATACCGAGCAAAAGCATGGGTGTTACGGTGAAAAACACACCGTAGTTCCAGCCAAACAGCTTACACAGTGGAAAGCCGATGGTTGCGCCAGTTGCTATGCGTAGGCATTGTCTGAAATCGTTCTCAGACATGGGGTGGTCCCATAATTTCATACCACCTCCCAATTAATAGATGTAATGCAAAGTACTCAAAAAACGAATTTGCAGACGAGCCAGCCAACCTGAAATCATGTTATCAGGTAATAGTTGTACCGTCGCACGAGCACCCGCCGGGAAAGCTTGTGGCTGTTCGTTGATAGACAAATGCAATCTCAATCGCTGAGCATCCCTCACCCAGCGGTTGGAATCTGTTGGTGTCGCGAGGCGGCCGTCTGCATCAAATTGACCCGAGCTTACCCCGGCATCCAAACTGGTAATGCGGGCTTCAAAAACCTCTCCTGGCAAACTATCAAAGGCCACCAGTGCTAGACTATCTCGGTTAAAATGACGCAAACTTTTCTCGCGAAAGTCCGCAATAATATCAACTTGATCCGAAACCAGTGCGATAAGTGGTGTCCCCGCAGCGGCGTAAGCACCTGTCTCTAACTGCAAGTTCGTGATAACACCATCGTGCTCGGCACTTACTTGAGTGTAAGAAAGGTTAAGCTCAGCTTGTTTTAGCTGGTTCTGAGCAACACGCACGTTGACGTTAGCTTCGCCGAGCTCGCCGCGGCTTACTTCTAGCTCTTTCAGGCGGGCTTTTGCTGCTAGCAAATTCGCTTTTGCCGCTGTTGCACTACTCTGCGCATCATCACGTTGTTGTTGAGACGTACCGTTTCGACTGAACAATGTATTCAGTCGATTGGCTTCACGAATTTTTTGCTCAGCGACGATTTTACTCGCTTCCACATCCGCTTTGGCTGCCGTGATAGAGGCATCCAACTGCTCATTGTTTTGGATCACTTGTTGTAAGTTTAATTGCGCTTTTTCTACCGCTAACTTGTATGGCTGCGGATCGATTTGGAACAACAAGTCTCC
>NZ_JAWOWP010000091.1:0-1150 GCF_033340555.1 Vibrio sp. 1069 | reverse complement strand
CTGCGAATTTGGGTACCGAGATTCAGTTTTCAAACATGATCTATATGAAAAATGCTTTGTCACAGCCATTGGCTTGAAGCTGCCGAAGCGATGGACGCCGAAGAATCAATATGGGCCGTTACAAAACATCCCTGAAAACGAATTAAGTCCAAATGCAATATTTGAACGTGTGTGCCAAGTTCGTATGGAGAAACTGCCAGACCCAGCTAAAGTCGGTAACGCAGGGAGTTTCTTTAAAAACCCTGTGATCAGCCAAGATCATTATGATCAACTCATTCGAAAGCATAGCGACATGGTGGCTTACCCTGCAAACGAGGGAATGAAAGTGGCAGCCGGTTGGCTGATTGACCAGTGTGGTTTGAAAGGTATTTCAGTCAACGGTGCTCAGGTGAACCCTTTACAAGCGTTGGTATTAACAAATGTCGACAACTGCAGTGCTGATGACGTGGTTGCACTTGCTTCTCTGGTGAAAAGGGCGGTGTGGGATAAGTACCAAATTGAACTCGAACACGAAGTGCGCTTTATGAATCGTCAAGGTGAAACTAATCTCGCTAAGATTGAGGCGGCTCAATGAGAAAAGAACACTCAGTGAAGCTACATATCCTTAAAACACTCAGCGATGGCGGTTTTCATTCAGGTGAAATGCTTGGACAACAACTGGGCATTTCTAGAGCGGCAATTGCAAAGCACATTAAAGGGTTGAATGATTGGGGAGTGGATATTTATCGTATCCAAGGACGAGGCTATCAACTGGCTCATCCTCTTCAACTACTCGATGAAACTCGTCTGAAAAATGCCATTAGCACTCCGGTAGAACTGATTTCCGTGATCGATTCAACGAATCAATATTTGTTAGAGAAAGTCAGTGAATCCGATAAAGGGCGAGTTTGTATCGCTGAATATCAGGCGCAAGGTCGCGGACGTCGTGGTCGTCAATGGATATCGCCATTTGGCACTAATTTATATTTGTCTATGTACTGGCGTTTAGATGCGGGTATGGCGGCAGCGATGGGACTTAGTTTGGTCGTGGGTATTGCAGCAGTCGAAGCGCTGGAAAGTATCGGTATCCAAGGTGTTAAGCTTAAGTGGCCAAACGACATATACTATCAAGATAAAAAACTAGCCGGTATTTTAGTGGAGATGTCTGGTC
>NZ_JAWOWP010000090.1:0-1153 GCF_033340555.1 Vibrio sp. 1069 | reverse complement strand
TAATCGTTAAGCGTAAACGACACCAGTAATGGATTATGATCGGAAGCGTCGCTCTGCGGCGCTTTCGCATTTTTCAGCGTTAATCCGCGGTAGAACACATGGTCTAGCGGCAAGCCCGTAATAAACTGCGTACGATGATCTGGCGAGAATTGTACTTCTCTCAAATTTGCTTCCCTCAGGGCCTGCTTCATGGCCGTAATCCGATATTCGCTCCAACTATTAAAATCACCAGCAAATACGATTGGCCCGATGTGTTGTTTAAGTAGCGTCTCAAGCGCAGAAAGTTGCGAAGTATATTCTTCCGTTCCAACGGTAAAATTGATCGCATGCACATTGATAACGGCCAAGCTCTCACCATTACTTAAACGATACTGGCTGTACAACGCCGATTTTGGCAAACGCAACCACGGTTCTTTTGACGTGTACGCGCATGCTTTAATTGGCTGCTTTTGAGCAATACTAATCACGCCAGCTCCGCTGCCTAACGCTTTAAACGCGCTGACTTGGTTGCTGACCCAGCTGCCATCTACCAACCATTGTTTAAAACTGTCTGTCATGCTGGCTTCTTGCAGCAATAACAATTGCTTATCTGCCGAGAACAACTCCAGCTCAGATTGCCAGTTAGCGCGATTTTGCTTGTAGATGTTCCAAACTAAAAGGTTGAGTTCACCGTTATCGTCCAGAGCTTTTGCTCCGCTAAACTCTATACATCGAATGTCTTCGGTAATTTCAGAACCAGTTTGTGTGATGATCTGTGGGTGTTCTGGCACGGTAAAGATGACTTGAAAACTCACTACCGCAGCCATGATTAGAAAGGCTAAAGAGAGAACAAAACGCTTAAACATGAGAGCGTACCTGAATGCATGAAATAAAAAAGGAGCCTTATTGGGCTCCCTTTTAGCTTAATCAAAAATGCAATTGTAGTGAAATCTTAAATCGCGTCTTCGTCTTCTTCACCAGTACGAATACGAACCACACGCTCAACATCCGTTACGAAAATTTTACCATCGCCAATCTTACCTGTTTGCGCGGTTTCGATGATGGTTTCTACGCATTTGTCTGCTACATCTTCAGTAACAACAATTTCCAGTTTCACTTTCGGTAGGAAGTCCACCATGTATTCCGCACCGCGGTATAGCTCAGTGTGGCCTTT
>NZ_JAWOWP010000089.1:0-1154 GCF_033340555.1 Vibrio sp. 1069 | reverse complement strand
ATATCCGCAAGCAACAAGAAGCTGCCAACACCTTTGCACAACAAGCAGTGTTCCTGTCCTGGCAGTCAGCCGCGGACAATGTCACGAAAGCGGCAGAGTTACTGCATCTGTTTGTGGATGAGAACATTGATGATAATCAACCCTTCTCAGTAGTCAGACAACAGGCATTGAAGGTCATGAATGACAGGGATATCCAGACCCTCTGCCTTTACCTGAAAAAACAGAAACGGACCGTGGAAGAGTACCAGTGGCAACATTACGATGAACAATGCAATCTCCTGGAGCAACTGTTAAGGCAGGTGTTCTTGTGCCTTGAATGTGAGGCCGGTAAAGGCTCAGAAGCCGTCGTCGCCCAACTTCAACAGATGCAGACGGAAATCGCATTCGGTGGACCACTGAAGACGATGGATACGTCGCTCATCCCGAAAAAGCACCTCCCATGGTTGGTTAAACAGGATAACGTTAACCCGCAACGTTACGAATGGCTGCTCTACCGGCAGTTAACCTCACGACTGAATGGACGCATTTATTTGCCAAATGTTACCAAATACCGCGCACTGGAAGACGACCTGATCCCCCAGACATCGCAGGATACCTTGCTGGCCTCATCAACACTGGACAGACTAAAACAGCCCGCAGAGTTATTGTTACAGGAGAAACAACACCGGCTGGAAAGTGCACTCAAAGACGTTGCTCTCCATATTGATGAGGGAGACAATCGAAATGTGATCATGAAAAATCGTACCGGTACCCGCTGGCGTCTGCCGACCAAAAGCGCTACATCTCTGGTCAACAATCCCTTTTTTAAGCGAATGCAACCGGTCGGTATCGCGGATGTACTGCGGTATGTAGAGCGCGAAACCGGGTTCATGAAATGTCTGACTCATGTACTTCCGATACAAAAACAAGGGTTCACTCATCAGGATGATTTACTGGCCATTCTGATTGCCAACGCCACTCACCGTGGTGTGTATGGCATGGCGCAGATCTCCGATCGAAGCTATGAACACCTGAGTACGGTGCAGGCCAACTATATCCGGCCTGAAACGCTGCATGACGCCAGCGACGTGATCAATAATGCGGTTGCAGCGCTACCCATCTTCCGCCACTACCATATTCAGGAGGACCAGCTGCATGCCAGTGCGGATGGTCAG
>NZ_JAWOWP010000088.1:0-1156 GCF_033340555.1 Vibrio sp. 1069 | reverse complement strand
CAGTGCGTATCATCCAAGAGAAGATGCACTCGTTAGTGGTGACCTATCGAAATATGAAAACTCAGTGACGCGAGAGACGTTTAAGTTAGAACTCAAGTACACACCACATACGCCATGGAAGCCATATGCATCCATGAAGCACGAACGTAAAGAAGGCACAACGTCGCTCTATTCATCGACCATTCCGGGTTACGCCAACGCGCCGGGATTCATACCCAAAGCCGTCGATCATGAAACCTTAAATACTCAAGTAGGAGTGAGCTACATTGAAGATTT
Organism: Vibrio sp. 1069; assembly: GCF_033340555.1. NCBI lineage: Bacteria > Pseudomonadati > Pseudomonadota > Gammaproteobacteria > Vibrionales > Vibrionaceae > Vibrio > Vibrio sp. 1069. Next base: position 880 of record NZ_JAWOWP010000088.1, on the reverse strand, counting down.
GTGGCTGGTGGATATTGCGTATCGCGGCTCGTTTTTCCGCAATGACAAGTCCGCACTCTATTACGGCGGCATTACCAACCCTTACGCCAACCACATCGCGTATGAGCCTGACAACGACTTTCACCAGTTTGCTGTCACGGGGAATTATCGGTTGAATCAACAAACGTTCAGTGGCCGCTTACTTTGGTCACAGACGTCTTCTGAAGGCGGGTTAAATCCATTCCCGCAGTCCCCCGTTAACTCTAATACATTCCATGGCGAAACCAACACTTGGCAAATGAGCGCGGATTACCACAACAAGCTTTCGCGAGACACAGCTTTCGCCATTTCTGCAGACTATTCAGACAAAGACGATAACTCCGATAGAAACACCATCATCGGCTCTACAAGAGAAAAATACGACCACACAAAAACCAAACTGGAAACAACGTTAACGCATCGTGTTGCGTCTGATGTGAAGGTGAATGCGGGTTATCACTTCAAACAAGACGAGCGAAGCTATGCCGACCGAAAACGTACCGATGAACAACGCGTTTTTGTTGGTGCTCAGTACAGACCAAACAGTCCGTGGCAATTAGGCGGTAAAGTCTCCTACTCTTTCCGCGATGGCTCTGATTGGCAGGACGACAGCAGCGACTCGCCTAATTTGCGCCAATACTATTTAGCCGACAAAGAGAGGATTGAGCTCCGTGGCGACGGCAGTTATGACATGACAGACGATGTCCAGCTACTTGCAGAACTTTGGTACGGAAATGATGACTATGCAAAACCCGATATTGGTTTAAGCGAAGGGGAAGATTACGGCTACGACCTCAGCCTCAATTTCAATTTACTCGACGGATTAAGCGGGCATGTTTTTTACAATCAACAGATCATCCGC
>NZ_JAWOWP010000087.1:0-1161 GCF_033340555.1 Vibrio sp. 1069 | reverse complement strand
GAAAGTGATGCTGGGCGATGTAGTGAATATCAGTGAGCAGCCTGGGGTTAGCACAATTCGTCGCGAAGGTGGTTATCAAACCGTTTATGTGTACGGCTCTATTGATGAAGAACTCGTTGAGCCACAAGAAATTGTGAAAATCATCGACGATAGTATTTTGCCTGATATGAAGAAGCTGCACCCAAGTGTCAAAACAGAGCTGGGTGGTGACATCGAAGAGCAAGCCGCGCAGCGCAACGAACAAATCATGTTCTTTGTGGCAGGGATGATCATTGTTTATATCTTGCTTGCCGTACCATTGAAGAGCTATACCCAGCCTCTTATCGTGATGTCTGTTATCCCGTTTAGTTTAACAGGGGCGATTTGGGGACATTTCTGGTTGGGGCTAGACATTAGCATGATGTCGACATTCGGTTTGATCGCAGCCGCAGGTGTGGTGATCAACGACTCGTTGGTGATGACAGATTATGTGAACCAAGTCCGAGAGAAAGGAATGAGCATCAAGCAGGCGGTGGTTGAGGCTGGTTGTGCGCGTTTCCGAGCGATTACGCTGACATCCATCACGACCTTTGCGGGTGTATTGCCTATTATGTTCGAAACCAGTCTACAAGCACGTTTCGTAATACCAATGGCCGTCGCTTTGGGCTTTGCTGTGCTGTATGCCACAGTCCTGACGTTGGTGTTAGTGCCTTGTCTGTATCTAATGCTTGAAGATATTAAAAACATCTTTCGAGCGATTAAGCGCTTCTTCCAGCGTGTCATTGGTCGTTTTAGAAAAGCGTCAGTATCTTCAGATATTTCTGCGAATACATCGAACTAGCATCTCTTTTCTTAATAATAAATAGCAGCCTTCGGGCTGCTTTTTTTATGCCGAGGATTTAGGCCTAAATGATATTAGATTAATGTTTGAGGCGCACGTTTTGAGCCGATAAGTGTGAGGAGAAATGGCGCTCTATACTATAGATTAACTGAATGAAATTGGATGTTGGATTTGTTTGGTTAATTTAACACTTGGGGTGCGAAATTTACCATGCTGATATAAATATAAAAAAAGAACGTTTAATTAAGTTGTTGAATTTAAAGGGTTAAAAAGTTGGCATCGTATGTGCAATATATAAATTGTAACCAAAATGAACTGCTAATCCTCAAGGAGCTTATTAT
>NZ_JAWOWP010000086.1:0-1173 GCF_033340555.1 Vibrio sp. 1069 | reverse complement strand
TAAAACGTGTGGTGTGGGTTCTGAGCTGCTGGCTCGAACCGCCGAGCACGCGATGTGCTTGCTAAAAGCGCCACCTAAACGAGTCACAGGTATGGATACCATTATGCCTTATTACCGTAACGAAGATTATTTCATGGTTCAGGAAGAAGACATTGTGATCGCAGCGCGCGAGCTCGTGGAGGATTGGAAATGAAGACGTTTAACTTACCCGATCTCGGCGAAGGTCTCGCTGAGTCAGAAATTGTAAAATGGCATGTCAATGTGGGTGACTTGGTCAAACTCGATCAAGTGATCCTCACCGTTGAGACGGCGAAAGCAACCGTAGACGTTCCTGCTCCGTACGCAGGCAGAATTGTCAGCCGCCATGGTGAAGAAGGCGACGTTATTAATATTGGCGCCCTACTTCTAGAAATCGACGAAAGTGGCGCAGAAAACACTGTCTCTGCGGAAAAACGACAAACCGCCGATGCCGCAACCGTTGTTGGCACCGTATCTCACCAATCTCACAACGTAAATGTTGATGATTTTTGGGTGGGCGGCAGCCACAACAAATCAACAGACAAACTCATCACCGCTGTACCTTCCGCGCGTTTACTAGCGAAAAAGCTAGGCGTAGATTTGAAAACGATGGTCGGTAGCGGACCAAGCGGTTTGATCGTCGATGCCGATGTTTACGAAGAAGCAGGCAAACAAGTTCCTGGCACTGAAGTGCTCAAAGGAGCGCGCCGTACGATGGTCTCGACCATGGCAGAATCGCATCAAAACGTCGCAGCGGTGACCATTACCGAAGAAGCGTTATTGGAAGATTGGTTGCCAAACGAGGACATCAGCATTCGTCTGGTACAAGCTATCGTTTATGCTTGCCAGCAAGAGCCAGCTCTCAACGCTTGGTTCGATGCCGAAACCATGACGCGCTGTGTTCATCCTACCGTCAATCTTGGTGTAGCGGTGGATAGCCGTCACGGACTGTATGTCCCCGTGCTTCGCCACGCGGATGAGTATGAACCGCAAGACGTTCGTCGCTGGCTCGATCAAACCGTCAAAGGCATCCGAGACAGAAAGATCAGCCGAGAAGACTTACAACACGCAACCATTACTTTGTCCAACTTTGGGGCCATTGGCGGCATTTTCGCAACACCAGTGGTTTCGCCACCGCAAGTGGCGATTGTCGGT
>NZ_JAWOWP010000085.1:0-1177 GCF_033340555.1 Vibrio sp. 1069 | reverse complement strand
CTGCCATGCGCGGCAAGGGAACGTTTCTTGCCCGCTGATTGCTTCGCTGCAAGGGGAGAAAGAGCCGCGTGGTGCCGACGCGGTGTAGCCGAGGGGAGTTACGCCTTAGCGTGCTTTATTTAATGAGATGGTCACTCCCTCCTTCCCAGTACTATGCTGAGGACAGGCTTTCATTCGGAGAACCATCATGGAAAACATTGCGCTTATTGGTATCGATCTGGGTAAGAACTCTTTCCATATTCATTGTCAGGATCATCGTGGGAAGGCCGTTTACCGTAAAAAATTCACCCGACCAAAGCTAATCGAATTTCTGGCGACATGCCCGGCAACAACCATCGCGATGGAAGCCTGTGGCGGTTCTCACTTTATGGCACGCAAGTTGGAAGAGTTGGGGCATTCCCCAAAGCTGATATCACCACAATTTGTCCGCCCGTTCGTTAAAAGCAATAAAAACGACTTTGTCGACGCCGAAGCTATTTGTGAAGCTGCATCGCGTCCGTCTATGCGTTTTGTGCAGCCCAGAACGGAATCTCAGCAGGCAATGCGGGCTCTGCATCGTGTCCGTGAATCCCTGGTTCAGGATAAGGTGAAAACAACTAATCAGATGCATGCTTTTCTGCTGGAATTTGGTATCAGCGTTCCGCGAGGTGCTGCCGTTATTAGTCGACTGAGTACCCTTCTTGAGGACAGTAGTTTGCCTCTTTATCTCAGCCAGTTACTGCTGAAATTACAACAGCATTATCACTATCTTGTTGAGCAGATTAAAGATCTGGAATCCCAGTTGAAACGAAAGTTGGACGAAGATGAGGTTGGACAGCGCTTGCTGAGCATTCCCTGCGTCGGAACACTGACAGCGAGTACTATTTCAACTGAGATTGGCGACGGGAAGCAGTACGCCAGCAGCCGTGACTTTGCGGCGGCAACAGGGCTTGTACCTCGGCAGTACAGCACGGGAGGTAGGACGACATTGCTGGGAATTAGTAAGCGAGGTAATAAAAAGATCCTAACTTTGTTGGTTCAGTGTGCCAGGGTATTCATACAAAAACTGGAACACCAGTCTGGCAAATTGGCCGATTGGGTCAGGGATTTACTGTGCCGGAAAAGCAACTTTGTCGTCACTTGTGCTCTGGCAAACAAGCTGGCCAGAATAGCCTGGGCCCTAACGGCACGACAGCAA
>NZ_JAWOWP010000084.1:0-1185 GCF_033340555.1 Vibrio sp. 1069 | reverse complement strand
TCGCTGAATCTCATGACCTAGTTGGATCTTCTTATCCATGTCCATGTTAAAGCGATACGCAATGATCTTTTCATCTAGCTCTGGCGTGCTGTAGTTAGTGAATGAGTTCGTTTGTGGTTTGTTCGCGTTCACGGAATGGAAGTATTCCCAATAAGTTGGGATTTCTGAAGTCCCCATATCAAAGAAAGCAAGTTCGTGTTTTTTCTCACGCACATACTTGAACATCGATGAACCATCAATCAGCTTCAGCTCAATGTCCAACCCTGCCAATTTTGCCTGTTCACGCAAGAAAGCAATACGCGGTGTATGAACTGGAGATGAGTACGTCAATTCAAAGCTCAAACGCTGACCTTTATCATTCACGCGAATACCATCGGAACCAATCTTATCGAAGCCCGCAGCTTCAAACGCTGCCGCCGCTTTTTCTGGTTCAAACTTTGGCGCTTTCACATCTGGCAACGTGTACTTACCATGCCCAAAGCCCGTTGGGTTGGGTTTACGGCTGTAGTCTCCACGCATAACATTCTCGAGCATGCCGCCGAAATCTGTCGCGTAAGTGATCCCTTTGCGAATGTTTAAGTCATCAAGTAGAGGCATGGCCGAGTTTATCCACACGCCACGAGCACCAACTGGATATTGGTTGTAACCCCAGAACTTCTCAATGTAACCCTTTTGATAAGGGGCAGTATTGGATTTGTCATGCCATAGACTTGGCAAAACCAATCCAAATGCATCCAACTTACCTTTTTCGAAGTGTTTCATCGCAATATCACTATCGCGGATAACCGTGATACGAATTTTGTCGACGTTATAGCGATTCTCGTAGTACTTATTGGTATAACCCCCCCAGTCCTCACCTACGTGCTTAAAGGTAACGCTTTTGCCTTTTTTGACGTCGGCTAAATAATAAGCGCTGGTGGTTGGTTCACTTTTAAAGTTGTAGTAGCGCACAAAATCATCATGAATGCCGTCACCGTTCTCGTCTTTCTTCGGATTCGCATAGAAATGAGCAGGACGAGGACGTAGCGCCCCCATTCTCAACAACAACTCTTCTGGATTGAGCTCTTTCGCGGCCTTCACGGCGAAGGTGTGATCGTCAAATTTGATAACATCAGCAACCGTTTTGTTGTAATAGTCGTTGTACCAAGGCTCTAGAATGTCTTTCGAGCGGTAAAACTTAAGCAT
>NZ_JAWOWP010000083.1:0-1190 GCF_033340555.1 Vibrio sp. 1069 | reverse complement strand
TGTCTAAAGAAAAATTTGAACGTACGAAACCGCACGTTAACGTTGGTACTATCGGCCACGTTGACCACGGTAAAACAACTCTAACTGCAGCTATCTGTACTACTCTTGCTAAAGTTTACGGCGGTGTAGCTAAAGACTTCGCATCTATCGATAACGCTCCAGAAGAGCGTGAGCGCGGTATCACAATCGCAACTTCTCACGTTGAGTACGACACTCCATCACGCCACTACGCACACGTTGACTGTCCAGGACACGCTGACTATGTTAAAAACATGATCACTGGTGCTGCACAGATGGACGGTGGTATCCTAGTTGTTGCTGCGACAGATGGCCCAATGCCACAAACTCGTGAGCACATCCTACTAGGCCGTCAGGTTGGTATCCCATACATCATCGTATTCATGAACAAATGTGACATGGTTGACGATGAAGAGCTACTAGAACTAGTAGAAATGGAAGTTCGTGAACTTCTATCTGAATACGATTTCCCAGGTGATGACCTACCAGTTATCCAAGGTTCTGCACTAGGCGCACTAAACGGCGAAGAGCAGTGGGAAGCGAAAATCGTTGAACTAGCAGAAGCTCTAGATACTTACATCCCTGAGCCAGAGCGTGCGGTAGATCAGCCATTCCTAATGCCTATCGAAGACGTATTCTCAATCCAAGGTCGTGGTACAGTAGTAACTGGCCGTATCGAGCGTGGTATCCTAACTGTAGGTGACGAAGTTGCTATCGTAGGTATCAAAGACACTACTACAACTACATGTACTGGTGTTGAGATGTTCCGTAAGCTTCTAGACGAAGGCCGTGCAGGTGAGAACGTTGGTGCACTTCTACGTGGTACTAAGCGTGACGAAGTTGAACGTGGTCAAGTACTAGCTAAGCCTGGTTCAATCACTCCACACACTAAGTTCGAATCAGAAGTATACGTACTGTCTAAAGATGAAGGTGGTCGTCACACTCCATTCTTCAAAGGCTACCGTCCACAATTCTACTTCCGTACAACTGACGTAACTGGTGACATCCAGCTACCAGACGGCGTAGAAATGGTAATGCCAGGCGACAACGTACAGATGACTGTAGAGCTAATCGCACCAATCGCAATGGACGAAGGTCTACGTTTCGCGATCCGTGAAGGTGGCCGTACAGTAGGTGCTGGTGTTGTTGCTAAGATCTTCGACTAATTCATA
>NZ_JAWOWP010000082.1:0-1191 GCF_033340555.1 Vibrio sp. 1069 | reverse complement strand
GGTACGACCACTCCATATAGCTAATGTGCTTTGAGAAAGCTTGATTTAATCCACGGTTCTCATTGTTTCACCATGACGCAATGCATAAAGGTTTGATACTGTGATTACCACTTAGTTGATTAACCAACTAAGCGCACATCTACCTCATATACACTAAGGCGACCATGATTAATCAGATCATTAATATTCTTTTTCCTGTGTTCGCTCTTGTCGGTGTGGGCTATCTTGTCGGGCGCTATATCAAACCTGATTTTCGCCCCATCAATCGAATTAATATCGATGTATTCACGCCAGCTCTGGTGTTTTCCTCATTAGTGAGCATGCCGCTCGACTCTGAACAAGGCCCCCTACTCTTAGCCGCCATCATTGCGGTTTTAATTCCGGGGTTACTCATGATTCCGATTTGTAAAATCACTGGGCTAACATTTAAAGCTTGGGCTCCACCTCATATGTTTCGAAATAGCGGGAACCTTGCGATACCGTTGTTCACTTATACATTTGGCGAAGTTGCCCTTTCTTCTGCTGTACTGCTGTTTGTAGTATCAGCTTGCTTACATATCAGCGTAGGTGTGATGTTGTTAAGTAACGGGAATCCATTGAAACAAATCATAAAGATGCCCATTTTCTTATCGGCATCGCTCGCATTATGTTTGAACTTATCAGGTATTGGCGCATGGACACCGTTGTATGAAGCAACAGCACTACTAGGGCAAGCCGCTGTTCCGGTAATGCTGCTTTCTCTTGGCTCACAAATGTGCCATCTAAGACTGGATGGATTAAAAGTTGGCGTTTTGTGTACCGTTCAATCGTTAACGACTGGCGCAATCGCGTTTGCAATCATTTATTGGTTTATTCCTTTACCAACCATGCAACTACAAATGATGGTGCTGTTCACCATGCTACCTCCGGCGGTCATGAATTATCTATTTGCAGAGCGACTGAATATCGAACCGATGACAGTGGCATCCATGGTGTTGTTTGGGAACTTCTTTAGCGTATTGACGTTGCCATTGCTCCTAAGTTACACGCTGTCGTTGGCGTAAGTGAACCTTGAGAGTCCATCGTTGCTGTTGGTAGGCAAACCTGAAGGTTTGGATTTTCGACACAATCTTTCTATGTAATCTTGTTTCACAATCTATGGTTGCATGAGTGGAATAGGCATAAAAAAACCCTGCCAACTTGGCAGGGTTT
>NZ_JAWOWP010000081.1:0-1193 GCF_033340555.1 Vibrio sp. 1069 | reverse complement strand
AATCGAGATATCGACACGCATGCCTCCATCCCCGCGGGCACTACAATTGAGTACAAAGTGACGGCGACGGTAAACAACAATGCAGTCGGTGACATCCTCAACTTGTTGACCGTTGACGGCGATACTGTCAGTGCGAAGACGAAAGCATCGGCAGAGAAATACGACTTCGAAAAACACATTACCCGCTTCTTAGATCAAGACGGTGTTACTTCATTGAGCGGCGGTTACACGCCGGGCGGCTACATTGAGTATGAAATATCGCTCGTTAACCTTAACAACGTGCACATGCAAAACATGCCGATTAAGGATGAACTTAGCGCAATCAAAACCCAATACTTAAATGGGTCGATGGGTGCTGCGTTTGACTCTTGGACCATCACGACTCAAACCGATACCAGTGGTATCAGTGAGCCGGGGTCGGTCACGGATAACCGCGATATTGACACCCAGTTTAACCTTGCAGCAAATAGTTTCGCTGTTGGCGGCACTTTCATCAAATATACGGTGAAAGCAAAGATCAGCGAGAAAGCGGTTGGCCAAATCTTAAACGTGGCGGTTATTGATAACAGTCATAACCTAGTCGCTGAGCCAGCCAACATGCTGCCTTCTGAGGTAAGCAAATCCCATAAAGCGTACACGGATTCGTCTTTATCAAGCGAAAAGCTGACGTACAATCACACGTCTAGTGGTGAAAATATCGTGTACCGTCTGCGCCTCCAAAACAAGGGTAAAGGACTGGAGTACAACAAATCACTGCAAGAGTTATTCTCTAGCATCAAAGTCCGAGTGGCACAAAATGCGGCTGGAGAATCAGATGCACAGAGTTTACCTGCGTTTGCTGCGCACGGATGGGAAGTGAGCGTGAACACTTCTGGTGAAGCAACGACGGATATCGGCGGCTTTGTTGGTGGTGCAAATGCGGATATCGATATTCCAGTTCTATCCATTGCGCCGGGCGGTTGGATTGAGTTTGTGATGAAGTCACGTATTCGCCCAGACGCTTTGGATCAAATTGCTTCGACGCCGAAATACGACGGCACGAACTTTGCGACAGCTCGCGTGACACCGGAAGGGAGCAATCTAGCCGTTAACAAAGAGATCGTTTCGATTGCTGGTAAACCTTACGCTGCGGGAGATACTTATAAACCAGAAGATGAGGTGGTGTATAAGTTTACGGTGACCAACACCGAACC
>NZ_JAWOWP010000080.1:0-1199 GCF_033340555.1 Vibrio sp. 1069 | reverse complement strand
AGTGCCTTTTCAGACACATCCACCACGTTGTGGCTAGGCTCTTGAGGGTCCAATTTGATGAACAGCGCCAATAGGCCCATTGCCGCCATACCCCAGAACACCAGCGCGCCCCAGTGCTCGTACCCCCAACCACTGAGCACCGTCATCAGCGCGATAAATGCGCCAAGCGGGATCGCGTTGTATAGCGCTTGCAGCGCCACCATTTTGTGCTCTTCAGAGTTTTGGATGTATTGAATGGCCGCAATGTGCGCCGTCGCGAATGTCACACCGTGCAGAAGTTGCACGATAACCAACGCAACGATAGACGTTGTTGCAGCGGTCATGCCCCAACGCATCATCACACCACAAGCTGCAACAATAAACAGCGTGCGCAGCGCCCAACCAGCAAACAGACGCTTGCTCAATGCAAACACCGCCACTTCTGCCGCAACGCCTAGACTCCACAAGTAGCCGATCACGTCTTCTGAGTGACCCGCCGCTTTCCAGTGAATGGCACTAAAGCCGTAGTACGCCGCATGGCTACCTTGGATAAGTGACACCAAAACCAAGAACTTCACCACTGATTTATCGGTAAGCAGTGCAGATAATTTCGGACGTTCAGCATGCTGGTCACCGCGAGTGACAGGCATTGGATTGATGCTGCGCATCGCGAAAAGCAATGAAAAGAACACCCCCACCATCGCGGTGTACAGAATCATATCCGAGCCAAATTCTGCGACAAGGAAACCCACCACCGTTGAACCCGCAATGAAGGCTATAGACCCCCACAAACGCGTGCGCCCGTAATCCAACATTTTCAAGCGAGCGTAGTAGTTTGCCATCGCGTCTGATAGCGGTACTACCGGACCACAACACAAGTTAAACAACACCGTTGCCAATGCCATGAGCCAAAAACTGCCGCCCGTAAAAAAGTGGAAACCAACAAAAATGAGGGCAGCAAAACTCAACCAACGCAACGTTGGCATTAGATGTTCAACTCGGTGTACACGAGGGGTAATGACGATGTTAGCCACGCAGCGTGTCGCCAAACCTAAACCAACCAGTAAACCAATGTCCGTGGAAGAAACGCCCTGTTCTTTAAACCACAACGACCAAAATGGCAGGTAAACGCCATACGCAAAAAAGAATCCGAGAAAGTACTGGGAAATCCAGCCATACGGAGAAGGTTTCAACATTACTAATATCCTAAAACGGGAACA
>NZ_JAWOWP010000079.1:0-1208 GCF_033340555.1 Vibrio sp. 1069 | reverse complement strand
ACCAGTTATCCATGCTTTGAAGTAATTCTTGTTATTTGCCTCTGTGGCTTTGTCGAACGTGCTCATTTACATTCGTAAACTCCACGCGTTCTCCTCGCTACAGAGACAAATTTCGGCGAATTACAAACAAAGTTAAATAATTAAAATCTAAGCCGATGCAACTGCGTCGGCTTTGTTCGATTTTATAGTGGCTTCGTTCAGGCGAAAGCACTCAAGGTATTAACATGCAACACAATGAACTAAAAACTCCGTACTTCATGATCAATGAAGACAAGCTGATTGCGAACCTAGAGAAAGCGAAACAGCTCAAAGAAATCTCAGGTGTCAAGCTTGTGCTAGCACTGAAGTGTTTCTCTACTTGGGGTGTGTTTGACATCATCAAGCCTTACTTAGACGGCACGACCAGCTCCGGTCCATTCGAAGTAAAACTTGGCTACGAAACGTTTGGTGGCGAAACGCACGCCTACAGTGTGGGTTACAGCGAAGATGACGTACGTGAAGTCGCAGACATCTGTGACAAAATGATTTTCAACTCGCAATCTCAACTTGCAGCTTACCGCCACATTGTTGAAGGCAAAGCGTCGATTGGTTTACGTTTAAATCCGGGCGTGAGCTACGCGGGTCAAGACCTCGCAAACCCTGCGCGCAAATTCTCTCGCTTAGGTGTACAAGCTGATCACATCAAACCTGAAGTATTTGAAGGTATTGATGGCGTGATGTTCCATATGAATTGCGAGAACAAAGATGTGGACGCGTTTATCGGCCTATTAGATGCGATTTCAGAGCAGTTTGGCGAATACCTAAACAAGCTGGATTGGGTGAGCATGGGTGGCGGCGTATTCTTCACGTGGCCGGGTTACGATATTGAGAAGCTAGGTCTAGCGCTAAAAGCATTCTCTGAGAAGCACGGCGTGCAAATGTACCTAGAGCCGGGTGAAGCCATTATCACTAAGACGACAGACTTAGTGGTTACTGTGGTCGATATCGTTGAGAACGTGAAGAAGACAGCAATTGTTGACTCTGCAACTGAAGCACACCGTCTTGATACGCTGATTTACAATGAACCAGCTTCCATTCTAGAGGCATCTGACAACGGCGAGCACGAGTACGTGATTGGTTCGTGTTCATGTCTTGCCGGTGATCAGTTCTGTGTGGCGAATTTTGATCAGCCACTAGAGATTGGTCAACGTCTGCACATTCTAGACAGC
>NZ_JAWOWP010000078.1:0-1208 GCF_033340555.1 Vibrio sp. 1069 | reverse complement strand
GAACCTTAGCACCTTTGTCTTCCGCTGCTTGTTGCCAGCTTGAAACGTTCGAGTAATGGTCAAGCGCTGAGACAATGATCTCATCCCCTTCTTGCCAATCACGACTGATTGCACGGCTTAACTGGAACGTCAGTGATGTCGTGTTCGCGCTAAAGACAATATTACCAGACGAAGGTGCATTCAATAGCGCTTGTGCCGACTCTCGCGCACTCTGCATGACATCGACCGTAGCTTGGCTAGAGAAGTAATGCCCACCCAAGTTGGAATTAAAACGCCCAAGGTAGCCGACCATTGAATCAAGCACAGATTGAGGAACTTGCGAGCCTCCAGGCCCATCAAAAAACGTAACTGGTTTGTCATTATGATACTGAGCCAGCGCGGGAAACTGTTCTCTGATTTGATTAAGATTGAAGTTCATTACGTTTGTCCGTTGCGGTTAATACAAAGACATCCATGTGGCCTGCTTGGTCATCAATCACAGAACGAATTGGACAGGCGTTGTGCCAAAGTTTGCTGTCAGCCAACATCGCCACTTCCCCGTTTTCTAATACTTTGCGGAAAAATGGGGCTTGGTTATGGCTGCTGTATAGCATGATGTCACCACCAATGATGTTGTGACGACCAACACCAACCATCGCGATATGATCAAAACCGTCTTGGTGCACACCTTCTGGCGCGACCTGCGTTTCGCTATCTAATGCAGTGATTCGAATCTGGTGAATTTCGATTTCTTGACCATTTGGAAGGTGGTTTGCGCTCACGAATAGCGCACACATTTCGCGAAAGCCTTCACTTGCTAAAATGTCTTTCTCGATAGGTTCAAATTGACGAATGACATCACCCTGAAATCGGTTGATATCTGAAGACTGTACAAAGCTGTTCTTGTTCAAATCTATCACTTGTCCATCTTCAAAACTCACGACTGAGTAGCGTCGTAATCGATATTGCCCATCAGCGTGCTCAGTATGAGGTAACGCTTCAAATGAAGGCGAAAGTTGCTCAATTGCTGCCATGCTGAGCTGAGTTAAATGTAGAGTGTTCTCACGCGAATGTAACATCATTGACTCCTTTAATGAGGCACATTTAATTAACATTTAATTTACAACATAGATTACGCAAATATTCTGCAATTACCAGCTTTTAACGTTGATAGCTTCAACATAAATAAAAAAACGAGATGAAAACCTACAAACAAAAGTTAAACTAGG
>NZ_JAWOWP010000077.1:0-1217 GCF_033340555.1 Vibrio sp. 1069 | reverse complement strand
TGACCGTTTTGTTTAAGATCTGCCAGATCGCTAAGTAAGTGTGGTTCGATCGAAAAAACATTCACTTGATAGCCACTGGCAAGCTTAGATTGGCCGTCGTGCAGTTCATCGGGCGGCATAATAACGATTTGCCCATGACCGACTTGGTGATGAGAGCCTTGATAATGAAACTTCTGCTCACCATGCGTGATCAAGCCGAGATGAAAATCCAAATGATAGTGCCGTTGAAAGGCAAACTTTTGGTATTTCGCCTCGATCAGACTCAGTTGGTCATGGTCGGTCGCGTAGTATTGAATCTGTTCCATTACATACAAAAAAAGCTTGGTCACATAATGACCAAGCTTATCCATCAATTGTTAGCTTGTCTTGTAAAAAACGATCACTGTGACTGAATGGCTCGGCGTGAACGGCGATTGTTGCGCAGCCCATCAAAGCTAAATACCACAAGGGCTCCCCAAATAAAGGCGAACGTAATCGCTTTATCCATCGTGAAGGTCTCGCCGTAAATTAACACTGCAAGCAAGAACATCAGGCTAGGGCCGATGTACTGGAAAAAGCCGAGCGTTGATAATTTGAGGCGAGTCGCGGCACCAGTGAAGCACAGCAATGGCAAGGTCGTCACCACACCGGCTGCAATCAACAACGTATTGAGCTGCCATGGGTTTTCAATCATGTTTGCCGTTGGTGAGCTGGCAATAAACAGAAGATAAACGGCGGCAGCGGGTAATAAGATTAGCGTTTCGACAAACAAACCCGTTTGAGCATCCACCGCGACTTTCTTACGTAGCAAACCGTAAAAACCAAAGCTCATCGCCAACGCCATCGCTACAATTGGCACCGAACCAAAGACGATCAACTGCACCAAAACGCCACATCCTGCCAATACCACAGCAAACCATTGCAGCTTACGTAGTCGTTCGCCCAAGAACACCATACCTAGCAACACGTTGATAAGCGGGTTGATGTAATAGCCTAAGCTGGCATCCAGCATGTGATTGGAGTTAACCGCCCAAATGAAGATCAGCCAGTTGCCACCAATCAATACCGAACTGGAAAGCAAATACGCGATTTTCTTTTTATCTGTGGCGATGTGATAAACCGAGCGCCAGTGACGGCCAAAATGAAGAAGTGCGGCAAGCAAAAAGAAAGACCAAATCACTCGGTGGCTTAGGATCTCGAGAGGAGACACTTGTGCTATCGATTTAAAGTACATGGGC
>NZ_JAWOWP010000076.1:0-1225 GCF_033340555.1 Vibrio sp. 1069 | reverse complement strand
CATCATTTCAAACACACCCATCCACTCTTCGCGATTTGCCATTTGTATCAACATGGATTTGGCCTGTGTTTCCAACTGCTGCGGATACACGTAATAACGGTTGTAACCAAAGTATGCGCACATCAGTAATAGAACGAGTGCAAATGAGGTTGTTCTTGTCATGCAAGCTGCCTCTTGTTGTTATAAAAATCCTGCTTCGTTAGTTCAGTATAGGAAGCAAGCAAAGTTTAGGTTATAGAACTTGCTCAAATAACAGAGAACAGTCAGAGACAGTCAATTCTATGACAAGCTCAGTACCGGTTTTACTTATGAAACATGACAAATTCTAAGAGCTTGAACTATGGAATATGCACACCGATCTGGGTTGTCACCATGCGGTGATCTGAGCCTTGTGGTAAAGCAGACGATTCACGAGCGCAGATGATTCGCTGTCCTTGCTCAGATTTTAGCCACAAATGATCAATGCCTATCATCATCGGCTCTGGCACGTTGATGCCTTTGATGTTAGTTGGCCAGCTCGTCACTGGCGCGGTTTGAAAACTCGGGAATAGCGCAGAAAAACGAGGGCTAACCGAGGAGAGATTGAAATCCCCCACAACCAACACCTCTGGCTCGGGATAAAGCGCGGTCAGCGTTTCTATGGTTCGCACCAACGCATTTCTTTGATGCCAAAGCTCGCTGGTTCTTGGTGACGGTGGATGAGCCGCAAACAAAGTGATCGGTGCTTGACCTTTAGGCAACCAAACCGCTCTGATGACTTCTTGTCCATTTGGCGCACGATAAACCGAAACTTCCGTGATGGGGTGTCGGCTAAGAATCATCAAATTTGAAGGGTACCCCACGTCACGTTGTCCACCATAATAATGCGGATAGACATCATCCAACATGTGCAAGAGGCTGCCAACACGCGGCGTCAGCTCTTGCATCACCACCAAATCAGCAGGATGCCTCAACAGATAGTTGATGAACTGATTGATGTCTGAGTTTTCGTAAAAAAGATTGAATTGAATGACGCTCAAAGACTGCGAGCAAGACGCCACATGGCTGCGCTGCGGCGGAACAAGTAACAAGACAAACAAAATAGCGACAAAGGCAGAAAATGCACTTTGCAACCATCGACGAGTGATGAAAAACGCCGAGGCTAACACAACGTAAGTGAACACAATGAGGGCGGGAATCGAGGTAAGATTCTCCGCCCACCAAATATGTTCAATTTGCCTGACCG
>NZ_JAWOWP010000075.1:0-1231 GCF_033340555.1 Vibrio sp. 1069 | reverse complement strand
TGGATCAAGTTATTAACTTTTAAATCAATGCTTAATTTGCACACAATCCGCATCAGTGTTAAAAATTTGTTCGCTAGCGAAAACTACAATTATAAACTGAGTACTCGGTACTCAGCATCTCATAACGACATCTTACTTACCCCCTCCCTCTCGGAGGGTTTTTTTTGCCTAAATTTCAATAAATTAAAAAGCCACCTTGCGGTGGCTTTAAGAACGAGCAGTTATGACTGGCAAACTTTTTTCATTAACCCTTTTACATGTCCTTTAGACAAATATGTCGGGCAAAGTGCTTCTCTTACGGTTTGCGACTCAATAATGTAATTCTCAAAGTTTGTTAGTGCGGTGTTAGCACACCTTTGTGTAGCAACCTCTTTCGCCAAAGCGAAGTTGGTATTATTTGGTCTGTCCAAGGTGTAGAGCAACGCATTTGCGACGTTTTCATCCGCACAGTAGTTCTCAGCTTGCTGCACTGCTGCTGCAAAAAAAGGAACCGACAGTGACTTCGAGACATTCTGGAAAACTTTGGTTCCTTCTTCGTAACTCACCTCAGCGCTTGGTGCCAAGGTATTAAGAAGCTGACCATAATTTTCCACGCATCCCTCTATCGCATATTGAATACATGGTTGTGCTGCAGGCACCAGCTCTTTCGAGAACTGCTGAGTAAAACTCTTAGATTGAGAGAGAAATGGGTAAGATAGGATTAACTGCTGACCCAGACCAATCGCATCATCTTTTGCTCCAGATGCGACATAGTGTTCAAACGCTCCCAACGCCGCATTTTGAACTAGGCTTTCCCACTCGCTATTACGTTGAGATGGACGAATATCTTCCGCATGCGCTAATAGCTCATTCCAATTTTTAGAGCCGTTCACTGCCTTTAAGTCGTCCATGGTGTAACGAGCTTCTTCACCGACCACGGCAAAGCTGACGGACACCATGAATAACGACAATAACGTTTTCTTCATCGTGTTAGTTCCATGCCTGCTTAAGGTACTTCAACGTTGAAGAGTCGTAAGCCGCATTTGGATTCAGAGCAACTTTGAGTACGCTACCACCTTCATCTAACGCGAAACCTGCTTTTTTCGCATTCACTGAATCTTGACCTACGAATTGGATTTTTTGAACTTTTTGAAACTCTTCTTTATACAAAGCTGCGTGCTCAGTTGTCGTGCACAACTTCACCATATCATCATAGATGTAGTTAATAAGGCCACCTAACCAACCTGTGGTT
>NZ_JAWOWP010000074.1:0-1231 GCF_033340555.1 Vibrio sp. 1069 | reverse complement strand
AAAATTGGAGAGTGTTATGAAATCAACAACTAAAAGAACTCAGCGCGATTACTCCCTCGCTTTTAAACTCACTGTAGTTGATGAGGTTGAAAAAGGAAGCCTCACTTACAAACAAGCCCAAGAGAAGTATGGCATCCAAGGTTGCTCTACGGTTTTGGTTTGGCTTCGTAAGCATGGTCGACTAGATTGGTCTAAAGGGACACCTAACTTTATGTCCAAAGGAGACTCTATGGCCGAGTTCAATTCACCTCCTACACCAGAGCAACGTATTAAAGAGCTTGAGAAGCAGCTCGAAGATGCTCAACTCAAAGCCGACTTCTTTGAAGCTGTCGTGAACGTTATGGAACGTGACTATGGTGTTAGAGTGACAAAAAAGCACAAAGAAGCGTTGTCCAAGAGAAAACCATAGTAGGTTTGAGCGTTACGAAGTTTTGTCAGTTAGTACAAATCTCTCGCCAAGCTTATTATAAGCAATGCCAAACTCAATCTCGTTGTGAACATCATGAGCATGCTGTCATTGGCTTTGTCCGTGAAGTCAGGCTGAAGCAGCCACGCATTGGCACGCGTAAACTGAAGTTCTTAGCAGCAACAAAGGGCATTCAAATAGGTCGCGATAAGCTCTTTGAACTTCTCAGAAAACATCGGCTGTTAGTGAGAGCAAGACGAGCCTATCACCGAACGACTGACAGCCGTCATCGATTTTTCTGTCACCCAAACAAAGTGAAAGATGGGCTGACACCAACGAAGCCAGAACAACTGTGGGTTGCTGATATTACTTACTTGCCAACTCAAAATGGAGAGAGTTATCTCAGCTTGGTTACAGACGCTTATTCAAGGAAGATTGTTGGTTTTTATGTGGATGACAACATGAAAACTCAATCAGTTAAGCGGGCATTTATCTCAGCTCTCAGGCAACGGCAGAGTGAAGAAAAGCTAATACACCACTCAGATAGAGGCTCACAATACTGTTCGAAGGAATATCAAGATATCCATAAGAAACATAGAGTGACTTGCTCAATGACTGACGGGTATGACTGTTATCAGAATGCTTTAGCTGAGCGTGTAAATGGGATACTCAAAATGGAGCTCTTGCTGAAGAAACCGAAAGATCTGAAAGAAGCAAGGACGATGGTAGCAGAGTCCGTAGATATCTATAATCAAATGAGGCCTCATACGGCTTTAAAATACAAAACGCCCGATGAAGTACATCGAGCGTTTTAGTTAAAAAGTG
>NZ_JAWOWP010000073.1:0-1233 GCF_033340555.1 Vibrio sp. 1069 | reverse complement strand
GTTTAATTCAGACGTTTTCAAAGCCATTTACTGTTTACCCCTGATTTAATGACGGCCAGTTAGAGTGCAATACGCGCTCCAATTCCAATGCGCTTTTGTGAACCGCATCTTGAGCAGTTGCAAGTGTCTTCTTGCCGCCTTCGAAATCACTTACGGTTAAATCAAACACAGTGCTGTAGGTGTCTGCACACGTTTCAAATGCACGGCTACGTGGAATGGTTGCCATCATCACTTGGTCACCAAGCAGATAGTTCATTTCCGTCAATACCGAGACTTGCTTCTTGTTGTCGTCTTCGAACATGGTTGGCATTAGACGAACAAACTCTAAGCCATTCCAATCTTCTGGGAACATCTCATAAACCGTAGGCAAATGCTGGAAGAAGTTAACCGTAGATGCCCAGTCTAGACGTTTTGCCGCACAAGGAATTAACAGTGCATTGGACGCGTACATCGCATTCCAAACCAGAGGGTCAACGTGCGGACCGGTATCAATCATGATGATATCGAAGTCATTCGCAATCTTATCGATAAGCTGTTCTTTCAATAGACGAACGATATCAAGTGATGGGTCTTCAGACAGCGTTTGCCACGCTTCTGCGTTAAACATAGCATCTTCTGGGAATGCGGAGATTGACTTCAAGTTCGGGTATTGCGTCGGCAACAGCACGTTCTTGTGTAAAAATTCGCGGTCGATCTCTACTCCATCAGGCACGTTGCCTAACATGATGTCCACCGCTGAATAAATGTTGTCGTGCTCAGCCACACTGATTTGCGGGTTTAAAAACAGACGTAATGAACCTTGAGGGTCCAAGTCAATCAAACAAATGCGGTAGCGTTTATCTAGGTTAAGCGCCAAACAAGCAGCCAAATGTACGGCCGTCATTGATTTACCCGTACCACCTTTTTGGTTTTGTACGTTGATAATCCATGGTTTATTGCCGTTATTCTTCTTACGCTCATAGAATTTTGGCACTTCAGCCGCATCCATGAGCATGTGTGCTTCTTCTAACGTAATGGAGTAATGATTCGCGTTGTTTTTAGTAAATTGGTGGCCTGCGGCTTCCATCTTACCGATCGCTTCATCCAGTTTACGACGAGTTAAACCAGAGCGAGTCTCCATCATCGCCTTAGACATTGGTGGGAAGTAGTTGTCACTTCGCTCTTCCAAAACAATCTCAATACGGTCAGCTTGAACTTGTTGCGTCAGCTCAGCTAACTCTTGAAGATTTTCAA
>NZ_JAWOWP010000072.1:0-1262 GCF_033340555.1 Vibrio sp. 1069 | reverse complement strand
AAGAGATAGCAATTTAGATGACCAGAGTTTACTTAAGAACTCATCAGATGTTGCGTCGGTTAGTACTATGTACCTAGGACTTAAATATAATTTCTGATTAGTAAGCATCTAAACAAAACACTAGCCTCAGCTAAAGCGAAAGAGCCCACTGTCGATTTTTATTTTGGAGGCTTGCCTTTGGTCGCGTCGAAATAGACGAGACCAAAGGCAAAGGGAATGCTTAAAGTTGGTCATGGACGCACGACGGACAAAATAGGCAACACGTTTTACCTTATTGTAGTTAGGTAAATTCATTCATCATTCCGTTTCCGATAATAAGTTGCTCGACTGATCCCCAAATCAAGCCAAGGTTTGGACTGTCTTGCTGAATCTATATTGATTTTTCTACCGCCACCTTTCGAAACCTTACCTCCTTTTGCTCCCTGTTTGGCTTGCCATGCGCTGAACGATGACAGGCTAAAGTGTTTGTGGGTCCACTTCGCTACGCTCTTTGCTGTATGTTTGACTTCGTTCTCTGACAATGGCTGTTTGAACTGCTGTTTGTTGTAACCCATTGCACGAGTAAAACAGGATTCAAACCACTGCTCGTAGTCTGGCCAACCCTGCCGAATCGCTTTGTAAGACCATTTAGAGAGGTATTCGAACAAATTGCAGTTACGCCCCAGACCATAGTCTGGAAGTCGCTTCTGGTTGTTGTACGCGCTTAAATCGAGGTAATCCGCTAACCAGTCCAGTGTGTATAGGTTATTTTCCCACGTAGAAACGCGCCAGTGAGCGTGTAACGGGTTTTTACATATAAGTCCCGCATAACCTATGTCCGCCCCTAATTTGTCGCGTAGTGCGCTTTCTACAGCTGCTGCATAGCGTAATGGTTTTGACTTTCCATCGGGTGCAGTACGGATCGATACTTCAAGCCCATAAATCAAATGGGCGTGTCCGTTTTCGGTGTTGGTTGCGATGATATTGGGCGCAGGAGCTCCTAAATCGTACCAATCCATTGTCGCTGTGGGCGTATCCACATCGAAAACTAACCAGTATTTATGAGTCGGTCCATTCGGCTGAATGTAGCGAGATTTCAAAGCGTGCTGAGCCTTAACGATGGACAAACCGTTCGTTAAATCGTCAGTGTGGTAGGGCTTTACAGGCAAACGCGCCTGAAAGAGCGCTAATTGGTTCAAATATCACCGCGCAGATGGCGGTTCAGTGGTTGTACTTGATGATCCATGTGTTAAACTCGCTTTAGGATTTATTCCTGAACCCTG
>NZ_JAWOWP010000071.1:0-1269 GCF_033340555.1 Vibrio sp. 1069 | reverse complement strand
GCAAGTAAATATCGTCGCCAGCTGTACTCCATCTTGTACTAAGCGCAGAGTTCTTCTAAAAATAAGACAATAAAGGCCGGAAATCCGGCCTTTGTTTTTTATTAGAAGTCGCTATACAGCATTGGGGCTGCTGGTGGATATTCTATTGGTTGCCAACGATCATTAAAGGTGTATTTGGCATAAAGCATAAAATGGTTTGGAGTATAAAACTCAGAACGCTGCACATCGACTAATGCGCCAAGGTACCAACGTTTACTGACTCGCTTTTCCACCGCTGCTTGCAACGATGTACCAAAACCACCACCTTTGTCTGACGTCGCTACTGTCGATAAGTATGGTGCGTCTTCCTTAGTCCAAGAGTTGGAGACGGACGCACTCAACTGATATGACCAAGAGCTGTTGTATCGACCATAAAAATTGATAGGTAAAGACACCGAGAAGTAACTTTGCGGGCTGTAGTAGCCACCGTGACCTAGCGTGTACTCACCCAAATTTTTGTCGTAATCAAGGTACATTAAGTTCGTACCAATACTTAAACGCTGGTCATCCGTTGCAATTAACTTATAGTACGCCCCACCTAACACGCCTAAACGAGTGTTGTCTTCAACCTTTTCACCAGTCAAACTATGATACTGCAAGCTACTCCAAAAACCGTAAGGCCCACCAGTGTCCCAGCTTGAGTTCAACTTCACACCAGTACGGATAACCCCACCCCATTTAGTCCCTTGAGGGTCAGTCGTGCCACTAGGGACAGACATTCCAGCATAAGAAAGCGTGCTGCTAGTCTCTGGGCGACGCGCCGCTTCTGCAGTCCAACCTAGCTCACCTAGCTCCCCATTGATGCGTACACCACCAACCCATGTGGTATGGTCGAAACCAATTGGTGTCGTGCCGATATCGACCAACCAATCTTCAGCTTGCCAGCCCACTCCAAATGCCATACCTGATGCGTCATTTTGGAACGAAGTGCTGTCAGAATCGGTGGTTTTTTCATAGTAGTCCAACTGACCTGAATCGATAGAAACATAATCGGCTTTTAGCAACAGATGCCCATCCCAGCTCTCAATCGGGATTCGTGCTTCTATGGGCACTTGATTCGAAGTATTACGACCATCTCGTGCACTGTAATCCCAGCCAATCATGACATGACCATCACTCCTATCATGCAGTTTATCGATGTCCGATTTGACGTTACGAGTCAACCAGTAGTCGTCAGCAGTATCATATAGCTCGCGTAAGCTTGGGGGTTCTTTTTTTGCCTCTTCAGGT
>NZ_JAWOWP010000070.1:0-1288 GCF_033340555.1 Vibrio sp. 1069 | reverse complement strand
ACGAATCCACTCATCCATTTCAGTTTTTAGGTTGTCAGACTTAGTACCGAAGATAGCCTGAACACCACCTGCAACAACTACAACACCAGCAGCGCCAAGTTGTTTTAGTTTGTCTTGGTCAACCGCAGCAGTATCTGCAACAGCAACACGTAGACGAGTGATACATGCGTCAATTGAAGTTAGGTTGTCATGACCACCTAGCGCTTTTAGGTATTGACGAGCTAGGTCACCACTTTTTGCTTCACCTGCTGGTGCTGCTGCTTGGCTATCATCATCTTCACGGCCTGGCGATTTTAGGTTAAACGCGCGGATTGCGAAGCTGAATGTGAAGAAGTAAAGAGCACCGAAGCCAAGACCAACTGCACCTAGTAGTAGAGGTTTAGTTGCTAGACCGTAGTTCAACAAGTAGTCAATTAGACCAGCAGAGAATGTGAAGCCGTGTAGCGTACCAAGCATGTTAGCAACAACTAGCGACAGACCAGTGAACACTGCGTGAATCGCGTATAGAGCAGGAGCTAGGAATACGAACATGAACTCTAGAGGCTCTGTGATACCAGTTAGGAATGAACAGAATGCAACAGAGAACAATGCACCACCAACTTGGCTACGTTTCTCAACAGGAGCCGCTAGGTACATAGCAAGTGCTGCACCTGGTAGACCAAACATCATTACTGGGAAGAAACCGTTCATGAATACACCAGCGCTCTTATCACCACCGAAGAAACGGTGTAGGTCACCAGATTTAACTGTTTCAGTTACTTCTTTAACAGTTGCTGTAATTTCTGGAGTTACTGAGTTAGCGAATTCAAATGTGTGAGTTTGACCAACAACAAGAGTCTTAGCTAGAGCTGGGTCAACACAAAGTTGTTGTAGTGCAGGAAGAGCTTGACCAGCAGCTGTTGCGCCAGAAACTAGCACTTCTTGACAAGAACCCATACCAAACCAGAAGAAAGAGTTCAGTACGTGGTGTAGACCTACAGGAATTAGAGCACGGTTAAGCGTACCGTATACAAACTGACCGATTGCGCCAGAAGTAGAGATACCGTGAGCAAGTGCATCTAGACCACCTTGGATTGTTGGCCATACAATACCTGAAACAGCACCAGCAACTAGGGCGAACAAACCAGCCATAATTGGCACTAGGCGCTTACCAGAGAAGAATGCTAACCACTCAGGAAGGCGTGTAGCATGGAAAGCGTTGTAAGAATGGCCAGCAATGATACCTGCGATGATACCACCGAAGAATGACATGTTAACTGACGCATCGATTGTTGACGCTGTCGCAGTA
>NZ_JAWOWP010000069.1:0-1305 GCF_033340555.1 Vibrio sp. 1069 | reverse complement strand
AGTCGAGGGGGGCTTTCGCTTTCTGCGTTCCACACTGATTTTATGTGCAATTTAATGGTTCATCAGAGTGTAAAGTTGCCAACCAGATCGGGAGTTTCCGTGCCGGATTGTGACAACTGAGTGCTGATCGTTTCTGCGTGTTGCAAGGTATCATTGATGTTGTTGACGATCTGTTGAATCGCCACCAAGTTCTGGTTGATGTCTTCCGCCACCGCACTTTGTTCTTCTGCCGCTGATGCGGTTTGAATTCCCATATCTCGAATTGTACCAATAGAATGGTGGACACCAGACAAAGACTGTTGAATCAGTGCCGACTCTTCAGCCGTTTTCACGCCGCGTTCTTGACTGGCGGACATGGTCGTGACGGCTCGAGATACCCCACTTTGTAGCTGTTTAAGCATATCGCCAATTTCATGAGTGCTATTTTGCGTACGGCTCGCTAGTGAACGCACTTCATCGGCCACCACTGCAAATCCACGCCCTTGCTCGCCCGCTCGCGCGGCTTCAATTGCCGCATTGAGCGCCAATAAGTTGGTCTGCTCAGCAATCTCGCCAATCACATCCAATACTTTGGTAATCTGCTCCGTTTGCTGACTCAACTCAGAGATAGCATCCGATGTGCTGTTGATCTCTGTAACCAACTCAGTAATGCCTTGAATCGCTTGTTCAACCTCTCGCTGGGCTTCGGTGACCTGATCGTTCGCATCGTCAATGGCCTGCGCAGTGGCATTTGTATTGCTCGCGACTTCTTTTGCCGTCATGCTCATCTCTGTTACGGCTGTCACCACTTTATCCGTTTCCAAACAGTGACTCTGCATTTGACCGCTCGCTGTGCGCGTTTGATCATTCAGTTCTTCAGAAACTGTTTGAACGGCAGAAGCAGATCGATGAATGTCCTGCATCAGTGGGTGAAGTTTATCCATAAATTCATTAAAGGCAGCCGCGACTTCGCCAACTTCGTCTTTACTTTCCACTTTTAGACGCGCAGTTAAGTCACCGCCACCCGCAGCAACATCTTTGAGAGAATCGGCGACGTGCTGAAGTGGTTTAATGCCTTTCGAAACAGCAATGCTGGTTAAGATGCTGGTAATAATCAGGCCAATCACCGAGATTGTAACCGCAGATAAAGTGTGTTGATTTAACTCTTGCTTGCGCAATTCACGCTGCATGGCAACTTGTTGGTCGATGTCATCAATGTAGATCCCAGTACCAAGCACCCAGTCCCATTTTTGTAGATACTCGGCGTAACCCAATTTCGGTGCCTGAGCGTTGATGGTTGGTTTGTGCCAAGAGAAATACAAAAAG
>NZ_JAWOWP010000068.1:0-1315 GCF_033340555.1 Vibrio sp. 1069 | reverse complement strand
GACCAGCGGCATTTTGTTCATTGTGCCTAGCGTATCTAAGCTGCCGTTTATTCTTGTTTTGTATTGTGTTGGTATTGTGTGCTTTCTTGGTATTCTGCTGCTGAAAACCAACAAAATCATCCATGCGATGACCTATTCTGCAATGGCTTTGGCCTCCGCGACATTCATCTTCTTTGATGTGCAGTACATTTCCAGCACCATGTTTACGCTTACTGGTCTGCTCATCATCATCTATTCAACCTCGGCGAGTCACCAACTTGCGTTTACTGACAGCCTAACGCAGATTCCAAGCCGCAGAGCATTAGATTTAGATCTAAAACACATGGGCAGAAAATTCACAATTGCAATGCTCGATGTCGACCACTTCAAGAAGTTTAACGACACGTACGGGCATGACATCGGCGATGATGTGCTAAAAATGGTGGCTTCAAGATTGATGAAAACACGTGGTGGTGCAAAGGTCTATCGCTTCGGCGGCGAAGAGTTCACCATGGTCTTCAAGGGAAAAAACGTTGAAGATTGTCGCCAATACATAGAAGAAGCTCGTAAAGCTATCGCTGAATATGAAATGATCCTCCGCGACAAAGCCTCTCGCCCTGACGATCACAAGCAAGGCCAGCAAAACCGAGGTACCGAAGACATGCAAAGAGAATCGGTATTCGTCACGGCGAGCTTTGGTGCTGCAGACAGTAGAAACGGAAGAGAACCTGCTGAAGTCATCAAACTGGCGGATGCGGCATTGTATAAAGCTAAAAAAGCAGGTCGAAATTGCACCAGAGTGAATCAGAACTAATCACATAAAGAAATACAACGACCGCACTCAAATAAGTGCGGTCGTTTTGTTTAGACAGTTCAACGGCAAGTTTCGTCAATCCTGATTAAAGAACAGAACCAAACTGCCGCCTTTCAGATCACTGCCATAATTAATGGTTAAACCGATACCTATATTGTCTATCCAATCGGACTCAAACGGTGGAGTCATCAACCATCCAATACTGCCTTCATAATAATTCGTGGTATTTAGCGGATCGCTCGTATCGCCACCAATATCGATTCGACTAAAGCTGGTATAGAAAGATTGAACTGTCGTACCAATATGAGCGACGTCGTAGAAGACTTTGACACCATTTACCCAATACCAACCTTCCGGCTTTCCTACATTCCCGTTATTTGCCTCACCCCATCCGGTTCCATAGAAGTAATGTGGCGATGTCCAGAGATACCATTTACCCCATGATTCTTGTTCAAGGTATTTTAACTTGGCGTTAAGCTGTCCGAGCAAAGCCCAAGCACTGGTATTTATCAATGCACCATC
>NZ_JAWOWP010000067.1:0-1321 GCF_033340555.1 Vibrio sp. 1069 | reverse complement strand
TTAGGATCGTAAGCAAGAAGGTTAGTGTGCGACGCCGGGGGCGCGGGGGGCTGGTTAAATTGGTGTTTGTTCGCGAACGTGCTGTGGAAGCGGTGTTTCGCTTCATCACTTTCAATCACGATGAATTTCCATGGTTGCGAGTTGATTGACGATGCAGACAGACGAATGGCTTCTTTGATGATGGCCATATCTTCTTGAGAAATGCGTTTTTCTGCGTCGTATTTTTTCGCTGTGTAGCGGCTGTTTAGATCTTTAATGATTTGATGAGACACGTTTTTATCCTCGTTATTCAGTTTTATATCGGCCGCTTTTAGCTTCGACAACCACGCGTACCTCGAAAGTGAGTTCATAGTACCGAATAACCAGCAATTGATAAGATGGCTTTTATTTAAATCACTTTTAACTTTTTGTTGAAAATCGAACAGAGAACTTGGGAGTGATGTTTCAAACTCTGCGTAGAGAACGTGGTCTTTGCTGTTTCTTGGCAAAAATTACAAGCTTTGAGATATTCGCTTGCCCCTTCTTTGAGATATTAAATTACCCTCATAAAATATGAGTTGTACTCTGGTTTTCGTTTGGAGTGGTCATGAATGTGATTGAGGGTTTCAACGACAGTTACGAGCGTTGTGTTCTCAGTGAGTACTTTTTCGAGCGGTTTTATGCCAAGTTTTGGTCGAAAGGAGAGAGCTTTCGGCAGAAATTTGAAGGCGTAGATATGCAAAAGCAAGTTCGTATGCTCAAAGGCTCGATCGTCTTTTTTATGATGACAGACACGTCTTCTGATGCGCGAAAAATGATGGAAAAGTATGGCAAAAAGCACGGTATCGGAAACATTGGTATCAAACCCGAAGACATTGATATTTGGTTTGAAAGCTTATTGGAAACAGTACGGGAGTGTGATTATGAGTACAACTCCGACGTTGAAAAGGCATGGCGCGCTTGTTTTAAATCGGGTCTGGAAATCATGAAACGCGAATGTGGTACGCCGCCAAGTAAATCCGACACGGGTCAGTGATCGAAAGGTTTGTGATATCTAATATGAAGAAGCGGCCTTACTGTTTACACCAAACTCAACGAGACCAAACTAAGTCCGCTCAAGTTAAACCCAAGCCGCTTCCGCCCTTATTTGAAAATTAATGTGGCTATTCTTCTTTATCCTGCCCCTGATTCTTTTTAACGGCGTTGGCAATGTCCGTCACCGCTTCGACCAAATTAATTGGCATTGGGAAGATGATGGTTGAGGTTTTGTCCGTCGTAATTTCGGTTAATGTCTGCATATAGCGTAATTGCAGCGCGTTTGGCGCTTCGTTTAGCATTTCTG
>NZ_JAWOWP010000066.1:0-1323 GCF_033340555.1 Vibrio sp. 1069 | reverse complement strand
CTTCACCGCAGTAGTTATTAGCATCTTTGCTTAGATGCGCGTCTGGGTAGTTTTTATCGTAACTGCGAACTTCCAGACCTTCTTTGGTAAAACAAAGCTCAACGTAACGAGGTGAACCTTGCAAGAATGGGAATTGGTTCAGAGCAAAGCGTGGCGCGGCACCAGTCGTCGGAACGTAAAACCAACGACCGTCTTTAAGATCTTTTACTGCGACTTCTTTTGCATCTCTTTCGACATAGTCATACGCCTGATCATCTGCGCCACAGCCTGCAAGTGCGGCCGTTATTGCTGACACCAGAGTCAATTTTTTAAACATTATTTGGATATCCTTAATTGTTGTTATTTTCCTAGAAGGAGTAAGTCACTGTCGCGATGTAAGATGCTTTCTCTTGGTCCAACAAATCGATGTTGCCCAAGGTGCCTCGCTCTGCATCTTGATAGAAACCCGTTGATGACGCCGCGAGTAGCAATGACCAGCTTTCATCAAACTCGTATGTGCCGTACAACGCCCCTTCATACTGCCAACTGCTTCTGCGCGTACCTTGATAACTGATGCTGTTACCACCTAACGCCGTGATCCCCACTGCGAACGATTCCCACGACTTTTCCGCAACAGCAAACAATGAGTAAGTCCACTCAGTCAGCGAGCGTCCCCCCATGGTTTTGTATTCGTGGAAATTTTTTCTCAGTCTTGGCGAAACCGAAAAATCGACGCTCCAAGCTGAAAAAGAGATCGGCACATCTAAACGAACCGCGGTGTGCAGTTCATCTTTACGAGATGTTTCTGAAGTTGGAATGGTGAGCTGACCCGCAACGCCGATTTTCCCTGTATCTCCAAAGCGATATAGGTTCGTGTATTGCAAGCCCAACACCGAATCTGTCGCGTAGGTGCCGACTTCATCTTCTAGGGCACGATAGCCACCCGTAGAAAAATAGGCTTTTGTGCCGCTCGAAAAGGAATAAACGAGATCGCCTCCCCACGAGAAATTGCGGACAGAACGGTAGTCGTCTTTATCGTAAATGTTTGTATCGTAAGATAGGTAAACGGCCCCACTAAACTTACAAACAATACAGGACGTGTCTCCTTCATTTTGTGTAGATTCAGGCGTGCTGGTGCTATCAATTACACTCGTTTCCACCGCGAATGATGGCGCTGAAAACAGCGTACCCAACAACATTGCAAGCGGCGTCATCATCCACTTTGTTGTGTGCTGCATGTTTTGAAACTTCCATGAGAATTAAGTTCATTAGAATAAACTTAAAGACAAACAGATTATTGGGATGAAATTCCATAAAAATTCAGATAATCAACCCCAATAAACC
>NZ_JAWOWP010000065.1:0-1382 GCF_033340555.1 Vibrio sp. 1069 | reverse complement strand
TTAGGTAAGCATCATGAATCAATGCGGTGGTGCTGTTGACGCTGTCTGCCAATACCATGTTGTCGGTGCCGTATTTTTCGGCGTTGCGCTCACGTTCTTGTTGGGCGATTTTACGCAGTTGCAAATAGGCGAATTGGTACAGCTCGCTTTCGGCTTGTTTATTACCAGACTGCCACTGCTGAATAATGTGGGTTAGGGCTGAAGTCGTTGCCATGGTTATACCTCCTCGCTCACTTTGACAAATTCAGAAATCGTATGCGTTTCAATATGATCAGAACCATCTCGGTTACGACTAACGTTCTGTTGGTAGCGATACAAAATGCCTTGCTCCCAGTTGGCTCCCGCCGGTAAGTATTCCCAAGTGGTGTAGTTGATTTCTGCCGGAGTGGTTGACCAGCGCACCATGATGTTCATTTGCGCCAAATTGGCTTTCGGTTCGTCATTGTTTACCCACCACATATCGGCAAACTCGCGGGTGACATCTTGGGTGTATAGGCTTGCATCGGTTGGGCAGGTCTCGGCGCTGCGTGGCAATCGCATCACTTGTTGGTGGCGCATTAACAGACACGATTGTGTCATGGATTGCTGGTGGTATTGGGTTTGCTGCCACACGCCGAGGTAGTCGATGTCGTGCTCGCTGGTGTTAGGGTAGGAAAACCACAGCATTTCAGTGCGGTTGCTGTGTTGGATGTGTTTGTTGCGCCCGAGACCTTGTACTTTCTCCATAAAGAGCTCAGTGCTTGGGTCAAAATTCATCGCGACTGAGCGATATTTCCAGTCGCCTTCATCGTCAAAGTCTTCGAGAGAGAAGCCGTTCAAGTCGTTGCGGGTGCATCCTGTGATAGAGCAACCAACAAGGTTAAACCAATCTGCAAACTTGCTAATCGGCTCGACAATATCTTCCGTAATTTGGTGATTCGGCGATATGAAGCAACCTTGAAAATGGTCGCCAACACTCGGGTGTTCAATTAACGAATCTTTGGTGATGGTGAATCGGGTCTCACCAAAAGGGGGGCGATATTTGGGGTGATGTTTATAGCGCAGATCGTAGGCACAAGCGCGGCCCTGCCAATCTTTCTTTTTGATCACGATGTTTTTGAACGTGATGCCGCGAGGTTCAAAGATGATCTCATCAGAGGCAAAGTTTTCCTCAATGTATTGCTGGCTTTCGTTCAAGTGATCAATCGCCTCATCGACAGAAACCCAGTCGAGGTTGAGATGTCGTTTAGCGTCATCCAGATAATTGAGATCGAGACTCTTGAGCTGGCTTTGAAAGCGAGGATCAGACAACACACGGTTGGCTAAGACAATTTCCTCACGATTCTCAGGCGTGCTGTCGAGAGAAAGCAGCAGACGCGTCATATTGATGCTGCGGCTAGGTT
>NZ_JAWOWP010000064.1:0-1398 GCF_033340555.1 Vibrio sp. 1069 | reverse complement strand
TAAATGTTGGCGGTTTTGCTGAAGTTTACGAGGTCGAACGTTCTCGCTTGGCCTTGGCAGCACGACATATTGACGATGCTAATTTTCTCAAGGTAAGCGCTGTTTGTTGGGCCGCCAGCTTCTGCCAATAAGTCTAAAACCGTCATGTTGTCGTTGAACACGTAGCGTCCCGGATCTCGTACTTCACCCAGTACGCGCACGGTGGATTCTTTAGAGCGGTCGAGCCAGTTTTTGTTTTTCTCCGGAATGTAAATAGTGTCGCCAGGGCGCACGTCTGGCAGGATAGATTCATCTCCCGTTTCGAAATACATCGACAGATTTAGTTTGCTCACTTTTGCGTAGCCTAAACCGCGATGAGTCACGCGAATATTGTGGATATCGGCATCCATCGTCGGGCCGTCGGCGGCCGAAAGAATATCGAGAAAGTGCATTTCGTCCGTGAAGCGATAGCGACCAGGTGCGTTGATTTGACCAAACACGTAAATGGACGCGTCTGAGCTTTGGCTGACCCATTGAGATTTGTTGTCGGAAGGGTCATCTGGCAGTGCATGAACGCGCAAGACCGTGCCGGCAGAAACGCGTGGCAAGTTAGACGCTGGCGAACCATCTAAAATGTACTGGTCTAAATCGAAATTCGTCATTTGACCGTTGTTGGCCACTTCAATTTTGGAGGTGTCGGCACGGCGAGTCGGGCCGCCAACGTGAGCCAGCAAATCAATGAGGTCCATTTCATCCGACCATTCGATTCGGCCTGGACGAACGACTTCGCCCATTACGGCAACGGCGCGACTTGGTGCGACTTTCAACCATGACTTTTCATTAAAGTCGGTTTTTTCCGGTACGAATATCGCGTCGCCGGCGCTCACTTTTGGTGGCGCTACGGAAGAGAGCCCTTCAGTATGCGCCGTTAAGTCGAATTTGATCACCTGACCGTCGGCTTTTATCACTCGTATTTGGCGTGATTCTGCGTAACGAGTCGGGCCCCCTGCGTTTGCCAGAATGTCCATAAAGCTCGCGCCTTGTTTACCTTCGTAAGCCCCCGGGTGCGCAACTTCACCCATGATATAAACTACGTTCGCGCCAGCTTTTATCTCTTCTTCCTGCTTAGGAACAAAGATGGTTGCGCCGGGCAATATCTCAGGCAGCAAGCTTTGATCGCCAGTATCTAGGTAGGTTTTCAAGTTGAACATGGTTGGTGTGTTGTTCGTAATCACGCGAATTTGCTCAACGCTCGCGTAGCGAGTAACACCGCCAGCGCGCATGACCACATCGACAAGTGTGGTGTTTGGCTTGTAAGTAAATGAGCCCGGGGCGTTCACTTCACCGAACACTTTGATTGCGCGAGCGGAGTCGGCACTGTCACCAGAGTTGGCGAGTTTGGCTGCATCGAACTCTTGC
>NZ_JAWOWP010000063.1:0-1432 GCF_033340555.1 Vibrio sp. 1069 | reverse complement strand
GTCGGGCCCGTTTATGGGAAGCGAGTTTGCGTATGAAGATTTGAGTTCATTTGAAATCGAAAAATACCGCTTTAACCACCTCAAGGATGATAAGTTTAACGGGCAAGACGTATTCGTTCTAGAGCAAATCCCAACGGACAAGAACTCCGGTTATACCAAGCAGGTAGTATGGCTTGACAAGGCGCATTATCGCCCTCTCAAAGTCGAGTTTTACGACCGAAAAGGCGCGTTATTGAAAACTCTAACTTTCGCTAATTATAAGCAGTACCTCAATAAATATTGGCGTGCACATACCATGGCAATGACGAATCACCAAACTGGCAAAAGCACAGAATTGAACACTAGCGATTTGCGCTTTCAAACAGGGTTGGAAGAGAACGACTTCAACAAAAACGTGCTCAAGCGAGTTAAATAAGGGAGTGGTATGAATATGGGCAAAGGAGTAAACCAACTTGGCGGATTACTCGCGATGTTGGTAACGCCCTCGCTGTTCGCATTTGAGCTTGCGGGGCAATTGAATGTTGAGCATCGACAGTTTCTCTCTCAAGGGCTGCAAGGGCAGAGTAAAGGCCAAAGCTCTGTTGTAGTTCAGCCTGAACTTTACTGGGACTTCCAAAGCGGAGAGAGTAGCTTCACCTTCACACCGTTTTTTCGAGTCGATAGCCTCGATGATGAAAGAACCCACGGTGACATTAGAGAAGCGCTTTTTCTCACGTATTGGGATGATTACGAGCTTAGAGTTGGGATCAGTAAAGTGTTTTGGGGCGTCACCGAGTCCGCGCATCTGGTTGATGTTGTGAACCAAACAGATGCCGTGGAAGCGGTTGATGGCGAAGATAAACTGGGTCAGCCAATGGTACATTTTACGGCGATTAAAGATTGGGGCGCTTTTCATGCCATGGTACTTCCTTATTTTCGGGAGCGTACTTTTGCTGGTCAAGACGGACGTTTACGTACGGAGCCTGTTGTTTCTGGCAACGCTATTTATGAATCGAGTAGGGAAGAGAAACACATTGATGTGGCATTTCGATATTCCAAAATGCTGGGTGATTGGGATATTGGTTTGAGCTATTTGTATGGGACCAATCGAGATCCTTATTTTCGATTCGAGCAAGGTGAACTCAAACCATATTATGCGCTGATGAGTCATGTCGGTATTGATGTTCAAGGCATTGTCGGAGATTGGTTATGGAAGCTTGAAAGTGTATATCGAGATAGTTATGACCATCATGTCGGCGCGGTGACGGGTTTCGAATATACCATCGTCGGCGCTTTTGATACGGTTTGGGATGTCGGCCTTATTGGAGAGTACCTCTATGATAGTCGGGGAAATAACGCACAGAACATCGGTCAAAATGATGTGTTTGCAGGTGTCCGCTTTGCCTTAAATGATGAGGATGGAACTGAAATTCTCACTGGGATTACGCAAGAT
>NZ_JAWOWP010000062.1:0-1432 GCF_033340555.1 Vibrio sp. 1069 | reverse complement strand
CGTGAAGATCACAATACCATGCGCCATACGAACAAACGCTTCTAAACGTTTTTCGATGTCCGGCATGATGATCAGCTCGTTGACGATTGGGTTTGGCGGCTCAGCGGCAATGATTGAAGGCTCCGTCAAGCCAAGGTAACGTTGCTCGGTGTAACGCTGTTTAGCGTGACCGATTGCCGCTCCTTTCATCGGGCCTTCCATCGCACCAGGTCCACAACCCGTACAGATATTAAGTTCACGTAAGCCAAGCTCGTTACCCACTTCGCGCGTGTATTGGTATTCAACGCCATTGATTGAATGGCCGCCCCAACAGACGACGAGATTTGGTTCAATACCGGGAGTGAGCGCGCCTGCGTTACGCAAAATACCAAACACAAGGTTGGTAATATGCGTTGGGTTAGTGAGATTGAGGCGCTGGCTGTCAGCCAAGTGCATGTTCACGTAAACGATGTCACGCAGTACAGAGAATAAGTGTTCTTGAATGCCTTTAATGATCTCTCCATCGACAAACGCATGCTCTGGTGGGTCGGTCAGCTCTAGCTTAATGCCACGCTCGCGGCGCACTACATTCACATCAAACGATTGGTGTTTATCGAGAAGCTCTTTGGAGTTATCTGTGTGGCTACCAGAGTTCAATACCGCTAACGTACAGTTACGATAAAGCTGGTAAAGATCACTCGAAGCGGTTTTCTTTAAGCGTTCAACTTCCAGTTGGGATAGCAAGTCCATGCTACCAGCGGGGCTTATATGGGTAATCATAACGCCTCCTTGTGTTGCATTATTTTGAGGGATAGTTCCAACGCATCTTACTTAGTTGTACGTGTCGTTTTACTCAGATGGCTGGAGGGTTTGGTTTTATGGTTATCGAGTCCCAAGCAACCTCAAGATGCCATATTCGTCATGAATGAATACATCATCTTGAAGTGACTTGGGTTTTAACAGCTTAGCAGACTGAAAGGGGATAAATGTGATAACTCGTTGAAAATGGGAGGTTATGAGCGTTTGAGAGGGGATAAAAGTGTTTGTTTGCTTGTTTTTTGAACGGTTTTTTTAGTTCCAGTTTAGCTGGTTTGTGCCCCGTTTTTTAGCGTCAGTGAGCATTTGCCCAAGGCGATCGAGCACATATTCTGGTGCGTCTGATTCCTTAAATGAAGTAGAGACGGCTGTCAGAGTAATGATGATGTTTTGCTCGCGGAACTTAAACGGCAGCTGACAGATATCGCGCTGAATATTTTTCATCAGTTCTAATGTGTATTCTTCACTTTGTTCTGGAATCAGCAGAATAAACTCTTCACCGCCAAAGCGAGCGACGGTTTCGGTATCAGACACGCGCTTATTGATGGCTCGAGCGATGATCTTCAGCGCTTTATCACCAGCGGTATAACCATAACTGTCGTTTACGGCTTTGAAGTTATCGACATCAAACAGTACC
>NZ_JAWOWP010000061.1:0-1440 GCF_033340555.1 Vibrio sp. 1069 | reverse complement strand
TTTACCGCCGACAATGTCCATCGCGTCGATGATGCTTTGTTGACCGCGGTGGGTACAGTGGTACTTCACGATTGCAGAAATAACCGATGGCTTTTCACCTAGGTCGATACCTGCAACAGTTAGGTTGCTGGCCGCATCCATGACGTATGCATTACCGCCAAGACGTGCCAATGGCTCTTCAACGCCTTCCATGTGACCGATTGGTTGTTTGAACTGACGACGAATGCGAGAGTATGCACCCGTTGCCATCGCAGCCGATTTGATACCACCCGTCGAGTTAGAAGGTAGCGTGATGCCACGACCGACCGACAGACATTCCACCAGCATGCGCCATCCTTGCCCTGCCATTTTCTCACCACCGATGATGAAATCGATAGGAACGAAAATGTCTTTACCACGGGTTGGACCGTTCTGGAATGGCACGGTTAGTGGGAAATGACGGTTGCCGAGTTCTACACCTTTCACATCCGTTGGGATCAGCGCACATGTGATACCAAGATCTTCTTTATCACCAAGCAGGCCTTCTGGGTCACGCAGTTTGAATGCAAGGCCAAGTACCGTCGCAACAGGCGCAAGCGTGATGTAGCGTTTGTTCCACGTTAGACGCATCCCCAACACTTCTTTGCCTTCCCATTCTCCTTTACAAACGACGCCGTAATCTGGGATTGAGCCTGCGTCTGAGCCAGCCTCTGGGCTAGTTAGTGCGAAACATGGGATTTCTTTACCTTCGGCTAGGCGAGGTAAGTAATAGTTTTTCTGATCTTCTGTACCGTAGTGTTGCAAGAGCTCGCCTGGGCCTAATGAGTTAGGCACACCAACGGTAGAAGAAAGTACGCCAGAAACACCCGTCAGCTTTTGCAGTACCAAAGATTGAGCGTATGCAGAGAACTCTAGACCACCGTACTTTTTCTTGATGATCATGGCGAAGAATTTGTTGTCTTTCAGATACTGCCAAACTTCAGGTGGTAAATCCGCGAGTTCATGCGTTACTTGGAAGTCGCTGACCATAGCACACACTTCGTTTACTGGGCCGTCTAAGAACGCTTGCTCTTCAGCGCTAAGTTTTGGCGCTTGAATTGCGTGTAATTTTTCCCATTCAGGTTTACCTTTGAATAGCTCAGCTTCCCACCATACTGTACCAGCATCGAGAGCTTCTTTTTCAGTTTGAGACATCGCAGGTAGCACAGTCTTAAACAACGCCAGTGCCTTACGGCTAATAAGCGATTGGCGGATACCAGAAACGGCAAAGACCGCGATTGCAAGCACATACAGTGCCCAGCCAATAACGCCAACTGAGCCTGTGATAGTCAGCACTAGCATGGCAGCAGTTAGTAGGCTGACGGATTTAACGAGTGACATTCTGTGGTAAAGCGTAATGCCTAACACAACAGCCATCGCAACGATAGAGAGCAAGATGTCCATATAATTTTTCCTTTTCAG
>NZ_JAWOWP010000060.1:0-1458 GCF_033340555.1 Vibrio sp. 1069 | reverse complement strand
GATCTTGTGGTGGTATTTCTCGACAAAAGCTGGGGTCAGGACGCGCATATACTTTGCCAGCACCAGATAATGCGGCTGGTAACGGTCAACCACTTCCAGCATCTTCTGTTCATGCTCTTCGCGGCTTAACCCTTCGTGCGACACACAATGGTATGGAATATCAAAACGCTCGGTCAGGGTTTGCAGTTTGTCGTAGTTACCAACCACGGCAGCGATCTCGACATCGAGGCTGCCATCGTAATTTTTCATCAGAATATCACCTAAACAGTGTGCTTCTTTCGTTACGAGAATCACGATGCGTTTACGGCGAGAGCCAATGAGAGTGCGTTTTGCACCTTGTGGTAGAGCTTGGTCTAAATCGGCAAGAAACGTTTGGTCGTTGAAGTACCCCTCCAACTCCGTTCGCATGAAAAAGTGCCCACTGGTGTTATCAACAAATTCGTTATTATGAACGATGTTGAGCTGATGTTTGTAACAGATATTAGTAATTTTAGAGATCAAACCCGGTGCGTCAGAACAATGGGTCAACAGTGTTTTCTTTTCCATAAATCAGATACTTCCATGCATTATTTTTCTAGCGTACGAAATATGTGTTTTCCCCAAAAGGGTCAACCGTACAGCAATCTGACTTCATAAATAATCTATTCTTGCCATGGTTTCAACAAATTATCTGTATTGGGCCGTACGCTGGCCATCTTACGGGCTGATGTCTCTCCCAAACGTCTGATATACTCACGACAATTTTTCTAACCAGATGTCAGGCATGATCGCAAAAACATTTTCCTCTGATGGCGCTTTAGGTAAAGCGATTCCGGGTTTTCAGGCTCGTCAGCCACAAATAGACATGGCTGAAGCCGTCAGTAGTGCGATCAAAGAACAAAGTCAGTTGGTGGTAGAGGCCGGAACTGGTACCGGTAAAACATTTGCCTATCTTGTTCCAGCGCTGTTGAGTGGCAAGAAAGTCATCATCAGTACTGGCTCGAAAAACTTGCAAGAGCAGTTGTACCATCGTGACCTACCGCTGATGGTCAATGCGCTCGGTTTTTATGGTCAAGTGGCGTTATTGAAAGGGCGTTCCAACTATTTATGTTTGGATCGCTTAAGTCGCCAGATGGTAGAAAGCCACACCAACGAATCCGACCCAACATTGTTGACTCAATTGGTGAAGGTGAGGTCTTGGTCCTCAGAGACAAAAACCGGTGACTTAGGTGATTGTGAAGATTTGCCTGAAGACAGCATGATCATCCCAACGATTACCTCGACAAACGATAACTGTTTGGGGAAAGAGTGTCCCAGTTATACTGATTGCTTTGTCTTGAAAGCTCGTAAACGTGCAATGGATTCTGACATCGTCGTGGTGAACCATCACTTGTTTCTCGCGGATTTAGCCATCAAAGAGACAGGTTTTGGTGAGTTGATCCCAGAAGCCGATGTCTTTATTTTCGACGAAGCTCATCA
>NZ_JAWOWP010000059.1:0-1474 GCF_033340555.1 Vibrio sp. 1069 | reverse complement strand
CGGTAACGATCTTGCTAAAGGTTTGTTGAACAACCTGTACGGTGACGAAATTCGCAACAACATGCAGCGTCTGCAATGGGTAGAGGCTGAAACGCTGGCGCGATTTATCGTCAACGAGCACCCGCAGATGCAAGCCATTTTCTTGGCTTATCTGCCAGCGGATAGCTCATCTGCCGTGCTGAAGCATCTGCCGCAAGACTACCATGATGAAATCATCTTCCGTATTGCGCAGCTACAAGACATCGATCACCAAGTCGCGACCGATCTGCATGAACTGGTTGAACGTTGTATCGAAAAAGTGTCTGCAAGCCAAAGCGTACCGCTTTCTGGCGTTAAGCAAGCGGCAGACATCATCAACCGCTTTGAAGGCGACCGTGGTTCATTGATGGAAATGCTCAAACTGCATGATGAAGAAGTGGTTAACGCCATCGAAGAGAACATGTTTGACTTCATGGTGCTGGGCCGTCAACGCGAAGAAACCATGGACATGCTCGTACAGCAAATTCCACTCGAGCTTTGGGCTACGGCACTGAAAGGTTCGGATATCACGTTGCAGCAAGCGATCAAACGCTCAATGCCACAACGTATGGTGAAAGCGCTAGAAGACGATATGGAAGCGCGTGGTGCAGTTGCACTAAGTCGAGTTCAGAAAGCACGCCAAGACATCATGCAAATGGTGCGCGAGCTTGATGAGTCGGGCGAAGTTCAGTTGCTTCTATACGAAGAGCCAACGGTGGAATAAAGCATGGCAGAACAAAGATCGAACATTATGCGACTGCCTCCAAGTGGTTACCGTTTACACCGTTTTCCGCCGCTGGCTCAGCCAGTTGCGGTTGATGAAGAGTTCGGCTTGGACAACCAAGGTTGGCAAGAGTCGCAAGTGGACATTCAGCAGCAACTTGAAGCAGGTTTCCAACAGGGGCTGCAACAAGGTCATGAAGAAGGTTTACGCCAAGGCATCGAGCAAGGTAAGCAACAAGGCTTGCTCGATGGCCAGCAAGAAGGCTTTCAGAAAGGATTTGTTTCTGGTGAACAAGCTGGTAAGCAAGGCTTTTTAGAAGCGGCGAAGCCAGTTAATGATTTGTTCCAAGCCTTATCTCGCTGGCAAAGTGAAAAAGAGCAGCAGCAACGCCACATGATTTGTGAGTTGGTACAGAAGGTGGCTCAGCAGGTGATTCGTGCCGAGCTTACTCTGATGCCACAGCAAATTCTGGCGCTAGTGGATGAAACACTGTCTGCGATGCCGGGCAAAGCGGAAACCGTGACGGTTCATCTCAACCCACAAGATCTAGAACGCATTACGCACATTAACGCGGATCTGCCTAAGTCTTGGAAGCTGGTTGCCAACAACGAACTGCCAATTGGTGGTTGTCAGTTAGTGACGGATGATGCGGAAGCAGACGCCAGTTGTGACTCTCGCTTAGAGGCGTGCATGGACAACGTAAAACAGCACTTGTTAGACGAAGTCAGCATT
>NZ_JAWOWP010000058.1:0-1514 GCF_033340555.1 Vibrio sp. 1069 | reverse complement strand
GAGTGGCGCTACCTAGAGAAGCAAGCAGTGTTGGAATCTGCATTCCGCTTTCAAGAACCTTCACGCCCTCTCGATTTAGTTAGCCATTTAGTCATCAATATGCAGCATTATCAGCCGCACGATATTATCTATGGCGACTACAAAATGTCGGGCTATGATGAAGATCTGCAACGTTCTCTGCTGCAATATTTATCTGTCGACAATGTCCGCGTTACGCTGATCGCCAAAGGACTTGAGTACAATCGCACTGCGGAGTGGTATTTCACCCCCTACTCCGTCACTCCATTCAGTAACGAGCAAAAACGCTTCTTCCAACAAATTGATCCGCGTTGGCAGTTTGTTCTGCCAGAGAAGAACCCGTACATTTGTTACGACCTCGACCCAATGCCCTTTGAAAACGGGGGCTCACTACCGGAGTTGATTGAAGATCTCGAAGGTTTTCGCCTGTGGCATTTGCAAGATGATGAGTTCCGAGTGCCGAAAGGCGTAGTGTACGTTGCGATCGACAGTTCTCACGCGGTCGCATCGCCTAAAAATATTGTGAAAACACGTCTTTGTGTCGAAATGTTTTGGGACTCACTAGCCAAAGAAACCTACCAAGCTGAAATCGCGGGCATGGGCTACAACATGTATGCGCACCAAGGTGGTGTAACTTTGACGTTGTCGGGCTTCAGCCAAAAACTGCCACAACTGCTTGAGATGATTTTACGCCGTTTCGCCGCGAGAGAGTTTAACCCGACTCGGTTCGAAACCATCAAACAGCAATTATTACGTAATTGGCGAAATTCATCTCAAGATCGCCCAATTTCTCAACTGTTCAACGCATTAACAGGTTTGTTGCAGCCCAACAATCCTCCTTTCGCGACACTTGCAGAAGCGCTGGAAGAAATTGAAGTCGATGAGCTGTCGACATTCGTCGAGTCGATTTTGGCGGAACTCCACGTAGAAATGTTCGTTTATGGCGACTGGCAACGTCAACAAGCGCATGATATGGCAACAACCTTGAAAGATGCCTTGCGCGTAAAAGAACAGCGCTACGAAGAAGCACTGCGTCCGTTAATCATGCTCGGTCAAAATGGCAGTTTTCAGCGCGAAGTGCATTGTAATCAACAAGACTCTGCTGTGGTAATTTACCACCAGTGTGAAGACATCGAGCCGCGCAGCATCGCACTTTATTCTTTGGCCAATCACCTCATGTCGGCAACCTTCTTTCATGAGATTCGCACCAAGCAGCAACTCGGCTACATGGTCGGCACTGGTAACATGCCACTGAACCGTCATCCGGGGATTGTGCTTTATGTGCAATCACCAAACGCAGCTCCTGCGGAATTGGTCACCTCTATCGATGAATTTTTAAATGCATTTTACATGGTGCTTTTGGAGCTCAACGACTACCAATGGCACAGCAGTAAGCGTGGCCTTTGGAACCAAATCGCAACCCCAGACACGACTTTACGTGGACGAGCGCAACGCTTGTGGGTCGCAATAGGCAACAAAGATACCGAGTTTAATCA
>NZ_JAWOWP010000057.1:0-1572 GCF_033340555.1 Vibrio sp. 1069 | reverse complement strand
CGATTGAAGCAATGGCAGTAAAGGTCACTTGCTCCGAAACGGAGGCAAAAGCCATTTGTTTGTCTTGCACAACGCCCAGAGACCAATCGGTGTTAGGGACTTGAGCAACATAAATCAGTTGGTCGCCTTGTTTTGGCCACGTGATTGTTTCTAGCTTCGCGTGTTGTGCCAAGTTGGCCATTTTATCGCGCGTCAGTTCTGGATTTAACGTGGTGAGCGGTTTCTGGCTGAGCTTTTCATCTTTATAAGCGACGAGGTTATTGTTGCCATCCACCAAGAACGCGAAGCCGTTGTTATCCAATTGGATATTCAACACTTCGTTGATGATGTCTGTGACGGCCAAGTCAGCGGCCAATACGCCTTGTTTGTTTTGGTTAAACGCTTTGGCAAAGCTGACCACAATACTGCCATCAAAGTCTTGGTATGGCTCGGTAATGATCAGCCCAGATTGTGCCATCGCGTCTTGATACCAAGGGCGAGTTCGAGGGTCGTAATCGGATGGCCATGATTCGCTTTTATCGCCGTAGGCAATCGCGCCGTCAGAGAACCCTGCGTAAACAGAGAGAAATTTCCCCGCGCGTTTGGTCAGCAATAACTCGCGATCTGCATCATCAGAACCGGCGATGATTTGTTCATTAGCCAACATCATATCGCTACGAATTGAGAGCCAATCGCTGATATAACGGTTAGTCGACTCAGAAATATTCTGTATTTCTCGGTTGAGTGTGGATGTGGTTTCTTCGTGAAGTTGATTAACGGAAACCCAAGCTTGAACGCCACTTACGATGGCGATAATGACTGCGATAGCAATCTGGATTTTTAACTTAATGGTATTTCTCATTGTCTAACCTTTATAAACAGACAAAAAGATCAGTGTCACAACGTGTGACTCCAGAGGGTTTAGACGATTCAAGCACAGAGCGTTACATGAAAGGCTTTAGTGAATTTATCGACAGTTAGTGATGAAACTTGAGGCACATGGTGTGATTTTTATTCAGCAATGCAATGTTAAATCCCCATTCATCATGGTGTGCAAAGGGGAACGAAGTCGAGGTAATGGGAATGAAGGGGCTCTGTGAAGGCGTAACCCCTCACAGAGCCAGAACGTTAGAAGAGAATCAACACAGCGCCGTAAACTATAAACAGACCAATTAAGCCAATGATGAGTCCGACTTTCGCCATGTCTTTGCTTTCTATCAAGCCCGTTGAATACGCTAATGAGTTTGGTGGGGTGGAGACAGGTAAAATCATGCCAAGTGAAGCCGAGAATGCGACCACAACCAGTAAGCCTTGTAAGCCACCGACAGCGGCCAAACTCGGCATGGAAACCCCGATAGCTGCGGCAATTGGCATCAACAAGTTCGCGGTCGCGGTGTTCGACATAAAATTGGCCATCAACCAACACACGATGGAGAGTGCAACCACCACCGCAAATGGAGACAGTGCCTCATAATCAATTGCGTGGGCCAGCGCTTCTGCCAAGCCCGTTTTATCGAGTGCAATACCAATCGCAATACCACCGGCAACCAACCACAATACGTCCCAGTTGATCAGTTTGAGCTCTTCTTTGCC
>NZ_JAWOWP010000056.1:0-1587 GCF_033340555.1 Vibrio sp. 1069 | reverse complement strand
AATGTTCAGTATTCATTGAGCCGAACAAAATCTTAAATTGAAGAGTTTGATCATGGCTCAGATTGAACGCTGGCGGCAGGCCTAACACATGCAAGTCGAGCGGAAACGAGTTATCTGAACCTTCGGGGAACGATAACGGCGTCGAGCGGCGGACGGGTGAGTAATGCCTAGGAAATTGCCCTGATGTGGGGGATAACCATTGGAAACGATGGCTAATACCGCATGATGCCTACGGGCCAAAGAGGGGGACCTTCGGGCCTCTCGCGTCAGGATATGCCTAGGTGGGATTAGCTAGTTGGTGAGGTAAGGGCTCACCAAGGCGACGATCCCTAGCTGGTCTGAGAGGATGATCAGCCACACTGGAACTGAGACACGGTCCAGACTCCTACGGGAGGCAGCAGTGGGGAATATTGCACAATGGGCGCAAGCCTGATGCAGCCATGCCGCGTGTGTGAAGAAGGCCTTCGGGTTGTAAAGCACTTTCAGTCGTGAGGAAGGTGGTGTAGTTAATAGCTGCATTATTTGACGTTAGCGACAGAAGAAGCACCGGCTAACTCCGTGCCAGCAGCCGCGGTAATACGGAGGGTGCGAGCGTTAATCGGAATTACTGGGCGTAAAGCGCATGCAGGTGGTTTGTTAAGTCAGATGTGAAAGCCCGGGGCTCAACCTCGGAATAGCATTTGAAACTGGCAGACTAGAGTACTGTAGAGGGGGGTAGAATTTCAGGTGTAGCGGTGAAATGCGTAGAGATCTGAAGGAATACCGGTGGCGAAGGCGGCCCCCTGGACAGATACTGACACTCAGATGCGAAAGCGTGGGGAGCAAACAGGATTAGATACCCTGGTAGTCCACGCCGTAAACGATGTCTACTTGGAGGTTGTGGCCTTGAGCCGTGGCTTTCGGAGCTAACGCGTTAAGTAGACCGCCTGGGGAGTACGGTCGCAAGATTAAAACTCAAATGAATTGACGGGGGCCCGCACAAGCGGTGGAGCATGTGGTTTAATTCGATGCAACGCGAAGAACCTTACCTACTCTTGACATCCAGAGAACTTTCCAGAGATGGATTGGTGCCTTCGGGAACTCTGAGACAGGTGCTGCATGGCTGTCGTCAGCTCGTGTTGTGAAATGTTGGGTTAAGTCCCGCAACGAGCGCAACCCTTATCCTTGTTTGCCAGCGAGTAATGTCGGGAACTCCAGGGAGACTGCCGGTGATAAACCGGAGGAAGGTGGGGACGACGTCAAGTCATCATGGCCCTTACGAGTAGGGCTACACACGTGCTACAATGGCGCATACAGAGGGCGGCCAACTTGCGAAAGTGAGCGAATCCCAAAAAGTGCGTCGTAGTCCGGATTGGAGTCTGCAACTCGACTCCATGAAGTCGGAATCGCTAGTAATCGTGGATCAGAATGCCACGGTGAATACGTTCCCGGGCCTTGTACACACCGCCCGTCACACCATGGGAGTGGGCTGCAAAAGAAGTAGGTAGTTTAACCTTCGGGGGGACGCTTACCACTTTGTGGTTCATGACTGGGGTGAAGTCGTAACAAGGTAGCGCTAGGGGAACCTGGCGCTGGATCACCTCCTTA
>NZ_JAWOWP010000055.1:0-1608 GCF_033340555.1 Vibrio sp. 1069 | reverse complement strand
GGACCTTTGTCGAAAATGAGGTTTATCAGACCTACCCAAACAAAGAAAGGCAGTTGGTCTTTAGCCTTAACCCCGGGTCGCAAATTAGAAAAATAGGTTCATCAGGTGATTATATTTGGGTAAGTGATGGCGCACATTTTTATACCTACAACATCAAAACCAATGAACTTGATTCATTTTCACTGCTTCAACTTTATCAACATAGCAATAATAGTTATGTGTACATCAATGATGCGATTCTGATCGAAACCAAATGGGCGTTGGCTACAACATCTGGTGTCTATCTCTCTGAAGGTAATAAATTTGATCATGTGATTTCATCCGGTCAAAACTACATTGAAAAAGTGTACTACTCGCATACGAGACGCGAGATATTGGTCGGCACCTTAAAAGGCGCGTTGATCTTCAATATTTACGAGCCGAATAAAGAGATCGTCAAAATTGGCGGCTCCCACGTACTGACGTTTTCAGAGACCAATCAAGAGTATTGGGTTGGTACTGAGCACGGTTTGTATCTCTACTCGTTTTTAACAGGTGAAGTTACTGAAGTTGAGCCTGCGAGCTTCTTAGAGTTAGAGCTCGATAGCACTAAAATTTATTCCTTACTTAGCGACAACATGGGCGGAATGTGGATAGCGACCAACCAAGGCATTCGTTATTACTCTTTGTTCAGCAAAAAATTTGAGCGAGTCACCTTTAGTAGTTATGACTCGCAAACCTTATCTGGTCGTATCAGACAAACGGTAACAGGGCCAGATGGTGTGCTTTGGTTTGCCGATGACCGCAAACTGTATCGTTCTGGCGCGGAAGGGATTGTAAAAGTCTTAGAATTAGATTCTCAAATTAACGAATTTGCGTTCCAACGAGGCATGTTATGGCTTGCCACTTCAAAAGGCTTGGAGATATTCCAATTGGAGGGGTTGAAAAAGGTTAGCTTCCCTTATTTACAAGTAATGGCTGGGCATGCTGTTGAGCATATTGCTCTAGACGACACAAACCGTTTGTGGGTATCCAGCGGTTACCAACTTTACAACGTTGATATCGACAAGCAATCCGTCAGAAACTTTGGTAGCGAATGGATCGTGAGTCAGTACTTACCAGCTAAAGTGACGCGCTTATATGATACCGAAGATAAACTTTTTATTGGTACGGACCATGGTATTTATGAATATGATGATGAACGTATTCGTTTCAATCGTTTCTCGGAAAAATATGGCGAGTCACTAGATATAGTGACAGCGGCAGATGGCTCTCAGT
This sequence comes from Vibrio sp. 1069, assembly GCF_033340555.1. NCBI lineage: Bacteria > Pseudomonadati > Pseudomonadota > Gammaproteobacteria > Vibrionales > Vibrionaceae > Vibrio > Vibrio sp. 1069. The sequence continues at coordinate 351 of NZ_JAWOWP010000055.1, read as the reverse complement.
GGTTTGCCTCTTCCTATGGGTTGTTTAAAACAGTGGCTGGTGGAGAAGCCAAGCAAGTCTTGGAGATGAGTGTTGCGAATGCTCGTCCGGCGTGTTTGATTAGTGATGCGAAAGGTGTGTGGCTTGCATCTTCTGTTGGGTTGAGTTACTACCGATTGTCCGGTGAGTTAGTTAAACATTATTCATCTGCATCGGGCTTGATTAATAATGAGTTTATTCCTGGGATATGTAGCGTAGTGAAACGCACAGAAGATGGTGAACGATAACTTGTTTTAGGCTCAAAATTTGGATTAGTTAAAGCAGATACTTCAAAACTATTGGTGTCAAACACGCCAGAGTCCCGCTGTATTG
>NZ_JAWOWP010000054.1:0-1621 GCF_033340555.1 Vibrio sp. 1069 | reverse complement strand
TAAGGACGTTCGTCACCTTGGTGATCAAAGCATTGATGATGTGTTGAAGTAACGCTTCATGTAAATGAAAAAGACCAGCGAACGCTGGTCTTTTGGATCTTAGAAGCCGAGATCAGTACTTATCCGGTACAAACGTTTGATCGTCTATTGGCGCTCTGACGTAGCCCTCTTTATTGATCTCTGGTAACTCAATTGGTGGGTACTCTAGCGCTTTATATTCAATTTGACTGAGTAGATGACTAATGCAATTTAAGCGCGCTTTTTGTTTTGAATCTGAAGGTACAACCCACCAAGGACAGTTTTTGGTGTCGGTGTAAGCGAACATCTTGTCTTTTGCTTCAGAATACTCAGCCCAGCGGTGTCGAGATTCTAGATCCATCGGGCTGAACTTCCAGCGCTTTATCGGTGTGTTGATGCGCCCTAAGAAGCGTTTTTCCTGCTCCTCGTCGGAGACCGAAAACCAGTACTTGAGCAAAATAATGCCTGAGCGTTGCAGCATTCTCTCGAATTCAGGGCAAGAGCGTAGAAATTCTTCATATTCATCTGGCGTACAAAAGCCCATGACTTTTTCGACGCCAGCTCGGTTATACCAACTGCGGTCAAACAAGACGATTTCACCGGCGGATGGCAGGTGCGCGACATAACGTTGAAAGTACCATTGTGTCTTTTCTTTTTCAGTCGGTGCGGGCAATGCCACTACGCGGCAAACTCGGTGATTTAACTTTTCCGTAATTCTCTTAATTACGCCGCCTTTGCCTGCGGCATCACGGCCTTCAAACAGAACGACGACTTTTAGTCCTTTGTGTTTAACCCATTCTTGCAGCTTTACCAATTCGACCTGCAGCTTTTTAAGCTCTTGTTCGTATTCCTTTTTCTTTAGCTTAGACATTATTCGTTCCTCACTCCTTGATGCTCAATATGTTAGCACTCAACGTAGGAAGTGGGGATTTCGAGTGTGTTATTTGAGAGCTGCTGCGACGTTGGCGATGGCTTGAGTACTGGTAATAGGAATCGCAAAATCATCGACATCTGAAGCGCCCATTTTGCTTTGTTCAGCAACAAAGGTCATTTGGCTAGGGCGTGTGGTCTTGCCTGAAAGATGGACTTCTTGCACGTTCGTGTTTTTTACTAAATCACGGACGTTGTCTGCATTCACTCCCGCCCCGGCCATGATCGCAATGCGCCCTTGGGCTTGTTCCACAAGAGATTTAAGTACGCTCTCGCCTGCTGGTGCAGATGGAGCGAGGCCTGAAGTCAGAATACGTTCGCAACCTAAATGGATGATATCTTCCAACGCTTGTTCTGCATTGCGGCATTGATCAAATGCACGATGAAACGTGATACCAAGACCCAGTGCTTGTGCAAACTCGCACAAAGCGGTGGCAAACGGCATGTGGATATCACCTTCTTGTGTCAGTACGCCAAGCACCACTCCATCTAAACCAGATTGATGAGCGGTTTCTGTGTCCCAACGCATCATGTCTAGCTCCTCTTCGTTATAGAAAAAGTCGCCTTGGCGTGGACGAATCATGGCATACACTGGCACAGAAGATTGTTTGGCCGCTTGCTGCATAAAACCGAAGCTTGGCGTTAAGCCACCCAATGCGAGAGATGAGCAAAG
>NZ_JAWOWP010000053.1:0-1633 GCF_033340555.1 Vibrio sp. 1069 | reverse complement strand
GGCTGTGCATCAAATTCCCCTGTTTCATCGTTGCCAAAAGGGGTGACTTTCGTCGAATCATCGAAAGCAGAAGACGGCAAAGTTAAGATCCCATATCAAAAATACAAACTCGATAACGGCTTGACCGTAATTCTAGCGCCAGAGGGCTCTGATCCATTGGTACACGTTGATGTCACGTATCACGTCGGTTCAGCCCGTGAAGAAATCGGTAAGTCGGGCTTTGCGCACTTCTTTGAACATATGATGTTCCAAGGTTCAGAGAACGTTGGCGATCAAGAGCACTTCAAAATCCTCACAGAGGCGGGTGGTACGTTAAACGGTACGACCAATCGCGATCGCACCAATTACTTTGAAACCGTTCCTGCGAATCAGTTGGAAAAAATGCTCTGGCTTGAATCGGAGCGTATGGGTTTTTTACTTGATGCGGTTTCACAGCGCAAATTTGAAATTCAACGATCTACGGTGAAAAATGAGCGTGCGCAACGTTATGACAACCGTCCGTACGGTTTGATTTGGGAACGTATGTCTGAAGCGCTATACCCAGAAGGTCATCCTTACTCATGGCAAACCATCGGTTACGTTGAAGATCTTGAACGTGTTGATGTGAATGATCTTAAAGCGTTTTTCTTGCGTTGGTACGGTCCAAATAATGCGACGATCACGATCGGTGGTGACTTAGATGTCGAGCAAACACTGGTGTGGGTAAACAAATACTTCGGTTCCATTCCTCGTGGTCCAGAAGTTGAAAACGCACCGAAACAACCAGCTAAGTTGCAAGAAGACAAATACATTACGTTGGAAGATCGTATCCAACAACCGATGGTAATGATTGCGTGGCCAACCACATACAGCGGCGAAGAGAGCCAAGCATCTCTGGATACGCTATCGGAAGTATTAGGTGGTGGCACCAACAGCGTGCTGTACCAAGATTTAGTGAAGACGCAAAAAGCGGTTGATGCGGGTTCCTTCCATGACTGTGCAGAGCTTGCGTGTAATTTCTATGTCTACGCGATGGGAGATTCTGGAGACAAAGGTGATCTTTCGACCTTGTACGGTGAGCTCATGAAATCGATGAGCAAGTTTGCAGAGAAAGGCGTCACTGACGATCGTCTTGAGCAGTTGAAAGGTAAAGCTGAAGCGGATGCGATTTTCGCGCTTGAAAGCGTGAAAGGTAAAGTCACACAGCTAGCGTCGAATGAAACTTTCTTTGGCCAACCTGACTTGATTGAAAAACAATTGGAACAGATTCGCGCCGTGACTCCTCAATCTGTTGAGAAGGTGTACCAAAACTTTATTCAAGGTAAGTCGAAAGTCACCTTGAGCGTGGTACCAAAAGGCAAAACGGATCTTGCTGTTAAGTCTGCGACATTTACAACGCCAGAACGTACCTTGCCAGAGTACAAAAAAATTACCGATGATCAGTTAGCCTATCGCCGCGCAACGGACAATTTTGATCGTTCAGTGCAGCCACCGGTCGGTGAGCCAGTGAAAGCAACAATGCCAGAACTGTACAATGTGCACTTTGACAACGGCTCTGAACTACTCGGCACCGTGAGCAACGAAACTCCGACAGTCATGATGCAATTCAGCTTGCCTGCGGGCACGCGTTTTGTGGAAAAAGGCAAAGAAGGCC
>NZ_JAWOWP010000052.1:0-1672 GCF_033340555.1 Vibrio sp. 1069 | reverse complement strand
CGACATCGTAGTCAATCAACTGCGTTTCAAAGTAGGCTGCGCCATACCGCCAGTCCAACCCCAGTTCATGAACAAGGCAACTTGCAACCAACTGACGTCCACGGTTAGACATATAACCAGTGTGATCCAGTTGGTGCATGCACGCGTTGACGATGGGATACGGTGTGGTGCCGTTTTTCCACTGCTGAAAACGATGCGCATAAAAGCTGGTTAACGGCGGTTGATTGCGAATACCACCAAACCGAAACAGCCTTTGTTGATAACACCTTGCGTACCAATAAAAATATTCGCGCCACAACAATTCAAAGTAAATCCAGTAAGTCGAATCATTCGCCCCTTGGGTTTGTTCATACTGTTTGAGCATGGCATAAATCATTCTTGGCGACACACAACCAAGCGCAAGCCAAGGTGAAAATTTGGTGGAATACGCCATCCCGTCGAGTCCGTTCCTCGTCTCTTTATATGAGCTTGCCAAGCCAGAAGAAAAGTAACGCCGACAATGCGCAAGACCACTCCATTCTCCGCCAAAAAACAGCGCCGACTCATCAAAGTAAGAAGAGGATGAAGTTGGCAGTTGAGCGCCTTTTGGCATTGGCGGTAGGTAGCTCGGCGCATCTATTGGGTGGGCGATGTCTATCCCTTCAACGCACTTTCTAAACTGAGTAAAAGTCTCAGGTAGATCAGGCAACGTAAACGGCAGCTTGCTTTCGTCGAACAAACTGCGTACAGAGTGCTGAACAATGACAAGGTGTGGGTATTCATCTTGCAGCTTGTGCAATATGCTCTGTTCATCCGAGCCAGCCATTGCGTCTGAATAAAGATGAGTGACACTCAAATATTGAATGGCATATTTGAGGGCTTGATACGGGGGTATATCTAGCGTCCAAAGTCGCTGACCTAACTGGCCGAGTGCGTCATTCAGTTCGCACAAAGACGCATCGATAAATTTCTGCCTAGCTCGTCCGAGCGTTGCCTCCTGAGCAAAATGATGGAGAAAAGGAGTTACTGAAGGGCGACAATACAAGCAAACCAATTCATCCAGAAAAGATGAGGCATCAACCAATAGCGAGTTATCGTGAAGTCTTAGGTCAAACGTAAACCAGTAAAGCCCTATTTTCTTTTTCAAAAAACGTCCTTAGGCGAGGAGCTAAATGTACTGATTTGTTTTACGCTCGGCATCGCGAGCGGATCATCCGTTCTTACTAACTACAGCGCTTTCCATGCTCTTTGCATGAATCGTGAACATAAGAGCCAAATCGTATTTCCATCCTCAATCGTTCACTTTTTAAACCGTGATTTTATAAAATCAAATTTCAGATTTATGAATATCACCGCTATTTGCTCATTTTTTTATATAAACCAAGCAAAAATGATAAAAATTAAAGCGATATTAGTTAATATCCGGTAATCTAAATCCAATTCCATTTTGCTAGTAACATCGCAGAAATGACTGACGAGTTTAAGAAATCGACCGCTAACTTAAAAAAAGCGGTGCCACTAATGATCAAAAATCATGTAGCTGCCACCCCCGCAAACTACGCGCTTTGGTATACCTACGTAGACAAAACCATTCCAGAACTCAATTTTGAGATGGACGAAGTGTTAGAACACTACGGTATTTGTCCACCAGCAGCGAACAAACAGCTTTACAACAACTACGTGGCCAGTAGAG
>NZ_JAWOWP010000051.1:0-2288 GCF_033340555.1 Vibrio sp. 1069 | reverse complement strand
GTGGTGCCCGGAGGCGGAATCGAACCACCGACACGAGGATTTTCAATCCTCTGCTCTACCGACTGAGCTATCCGGGCGACGAGGTGTATTAAAAGGCTTTTCGGCTTTCAGGTCAACAATAAAATTAAAATAAAATATCGTTTGATGAATTTGTGCTCGGAGTGGGCTGTTTTTATGCGTTTTTAGCAGCAATGCGCCATGCTTTAAGCGATGTTTTAACATTGATAGTGTGTTCACTTGCAAAATAAAGGCGATAAAAACAAAAAAGCACGTCTGAAAACGTGCTTTTTATTGAACAATTGACTTTAAACTAGTGCTTTACTGAGAACTTGTTTACCCAACCTTCTAGCTCATTCGCTAGTGAAGCTAAACTTTGAGTACTTGATTGACTCTCGGTTACGACAGAGTTGAGTTGGCCTCCGCTTTCCTCGATAAGGTTTATGCGTAGCGCAATATCATCGCTAACCTGCGTCTGCTCAGCGGCAGCAGTAGCGATCTGCTGGCTCATTGTGGTGATAGATTCTAACGCCGTTACAATTTGCTGTAGAGCTTCAGAGGCATTCTTAGACTCTGTAACAGTGCTTTCACTGGTTTCTGCACATATTTCCATTGTGTGAATGGCATTGCGAGAGCCTTCTTGCAGATTGGAGATCATATACTGAATCTCTCTTGTGCTGTCTTGTGTGCGTCCTGCTAGGTTGCGTACCTCATCAGCAACGACTGCGAAGCCTCGGCCTTGTTCTCCAGCACGTGCTGCTTCAATGGCTGCATTGAGTGCCAATAGGTTTGTTTGCTCTGCAATATCACCAATCACATCGAGCACTTTTACAATATTATTTACATCCTGATCTAGATCGGCGACCGCTTTACTCGCAGTATTTAATTGAGAAGCTAAACCTTGAATGTTTTCAACCGTGTTATGAATGAGTTTCTGAGTATGTTGGCTTTGTTTGTCAGCCTCGTCCGTATTGTTTGCGGTGTCGCTTGCTGAATTGGCAACATGGTTGGCTGAAGATGCCATTTCAGTCATCGCAGTGGCAATCATCGCCGTTGATTGCTGCTGAGATACGGTAAGATCGGCAATCGTATTTGATCGAGCTTCTACGGCAGACAACTCTGCGCGCAGTGCATGCATAGACTTCTCTAGGTTTGTCACCATGGTAGCTAGTGATTGACTCATATCTTGCACGGCACGATAGATACTTCCTCTCGGTGCCACAGTATCAAAACTGGTCTGAATGTCTCCTTGAGCGACAGCTTGAACTGCTTTACGCACGTCGTTAGGCTCTCCACCAAGTAGATGAAGCATTTTGCGAATCGAAATGATCAGGCCACTTAGAATACTTCCCGCGATAATCAGACACAGCACAAGCTGCCATTGTGCTGTCGACCAAAAACGTGCGTTAACTTCATTAAAGCCAATACCTGTACCGACAACCCAGCCCCAGTGTGGTGTTTTTTCTGCTATCGAGTGTTTTTCTTCAATGCTGCCATCAGCTTGTTTTTGGCTCCAGGTATATTCAATGATCTGACCTGTTTTGTGCCCCAATACATCTAGAATGAGTTGGCCTACGCTATTACCACTGCCATCTCTAAAGTCATGGAAGCTGGTTCCGTGCAGTTGAGGGTCTAGTGGTGCGGCGATGAACATCATATTTTCATCTGCGACATAAACGTATTCGTTGTCTTTGTAGATATTGTTACGAAGTAGGCGAGTGGCTAATGCTTTCGCTTCGTCTTCCGGCATTTTGCCTTCGATAGCCATCTTTTCTACTTCGGTAAGTATGCTGTACGCACTTTTAAATAGCTCAGTAACTCGAGCTTTGTTATCAAGGTTACTTGCGACGCGAAGTGTCCATAAGCCCGTTGCGGTCAGAGCTAGGAGAGCTAGCAATATGATCGCAGATAATAAATAGGCTTGAGTTTTTAGTTTCATATTTAGCTCACAAATAAAGTGTTATCACTATGCAAGGCATAGCTAAAAGAAGAAATGTAATAACTCGGGCATCTTAGTGAAGATAAATATGCTCGGATACTAATGCGTATTGAAATTACGATGAGGATTAAATTTTTAGCGTGAAATAAGTGTTTTTGAAGAAAGGATTTAATGTTCGCTGATGTTTAGAAATGAAGTGCAGATAAATGGGAAAGTGAGAAATGACGTATAAAGCAGATACAAAAAAGCCGCATCAAGTGATGCGGCTTTAAAAGTGGCTCCTCCTGCTGGGCTCGAACCAGCGACCTGCGGATTAACAGTCCGTCGCTCTACCAACTGAGCTAAGGAGGAA
>NZ_JAWOWP010000050.1:0-2326 GCF_033340555.1 Vibrio sp. 1069 | reverse complement strand
TTCCTCCTTAGCTCAGTTGGTAGAGCGACGGACTGTTAATCCGCAGGTCGCTGGTTCGAGCCCAGCAGGAGGAGCCATATTAGAAGAAGCCGCATCACTTGATGCGGCTTTTTTGTATTAGTTTAAAGCTAAGCTCTCTCCTACTACTCCATAACGAAATAACATAAGCGCTTTGATTATTAAAAACCGCTTACCGCAAGCTAGCTATCGACTCACTAAGTAACCAGAAAATATTAACCACAAACGCGCGTGGCAAATGGTATGCCTTTCAACTAAAAAAAAGCCAGGTAAAAACCTAGCTTTTTAATTCAATCGGCCATCTCTGAAATCAGCTTAAACCACCAAGACAAATATACTTTGTCTCCAGATATTCATCGAGTCCTTGCTTAGCACCTTCCCGTCCAACACCCGACTCTTTAACTCCACCAAATGGAGCCACTTCAGTAGAGATGATCCCTTCATTCACTCCAACCATACCGTACTCTAAACCTTCACTAAAAGTCACAATACGCTTCAAGCTATTCGTATAGAAATAGCAAGCCAAACCATATTCTGTATCGTTAGCCATTTCGAGAACTTGATCATCATTTTCAAAGGTAACAATAGGCAACACAGGCCCGAATAGCTCTTGCTGAACAATCGACATATTCTGCGTCACACTATCCAAAAGAACGGGCTCCATAAAGCGACCTGGCCGTCTCTGTGGAGAGTTAGCAATAGAGGCTCCTTCTTGTACAGCTTGATCGATCACCGCCTCTAGTCGATGCTTAGAGGCCATCGTAATAACAGGACCTAATGTGACACCTTTCTCTAAACCATTGCCAAGCTTTAATTTGCTTAACTTCGACAATACTTTATCAATAAAAGCTTGTTTTACATTTTTATGAACATATAACCGATTGGTACAAACACATGTTTGCCCTGCATTACGGAACTTCGACGCGACAAGCCCTTCCGCAGCCGCATCTAAGTCTGCATCTTCAAACACGATGAAAGGCGCATTACCACCCAACTCCATCGACACCGCCTTGACTGAATCACTGGCTTGCTTCATCAAAATTTTCCCGACTCGCGTAGACCCCGTAAAAGAGATCTTCTGAATCCTAGGATCAGTACTTAGTACTTGACCAAACTCAGCAGCCTGCTCCGACACCATGACAGAAAGCAGTTCTTTAGGGATACCAGCCTGATAAGCTAACTCAACAACAGCAATTGCAGTGAGAGGGGTAAGCTCTGATGGCTTGATCAACATGCCACAACCTGCCGCTAGGGCTGGTGCTGCTTTTCTTGTAATCATCGCAATAGGGAAGTTCCAAGGTGTAATTGCAGCGCATACTCCCACAGGCTGTCGAATTGCAGATAGACGTCTATCTGTCGTGGGGGCAGGAATAACTTCGCCATAAGCACGTTTTGCTTCTTCTGAGAACCACTCGACAAAAGAGGCACCATACATCACTTCCCCTTTGCTCTCAGCTAAAGGTTTACCCTGCTCTAAGGTAATAATCGTGGCTATGTCTTCTGCATTATCAAGAAGTAGTTGATACCACCCCCTCAAACGACGAGAGCGCTCTTTGGCACTTAATTTAGCCCAACGGACTTGCTCCGTTTTGCACTGACCAATGAGATCATCTAACTCATCAAGAGTACTAGGCTTTAACCGAATTAACTCTTGCTCAGTTGCAGGGTTGATGACCACAATTCCCTCTTCGGAAGACCATTGCTTAAATACAGATTTCAGCGTTTCATTTTTTATTTGTTGCATCATCAAACATACTCCTCAAGAACTCCTCTTAGGTTAATCGCTACTAGCAAGTTCAGCAAAGAAAACAAAGTTTTCTAAAAGGCATTAATTTTCGGAAGACTTAGATCTCTTCCTCACTATATTTCGGGAAATTGCGCAATCCACGCAACGACGGTTTCGCTCTAAATATGGGAGCAATGAATGTTTGAGAAATAAGAAGTAGAAAATTATTGTTTAAGAGAGACGCTAACAAAACGCGCAGTGAGGAAGACTATTCATTCTACTACGGTTGAGGGCGAGTGTTATAAAGACTCATTGTTCAAATGACCAATCTTTCAACGAGGACATGATACAAACTCGGAGTAATTGGAAGTGCAGGCAGCAGGCTCATCTTCCTGAGAAACTCATGCGCCAAAAGGGTCAAGATAGCCGCATCGTATCGCCTTCAATGTGTAAATACATTTCTAGGGAACACGACCAAACGAAAAAGCCCCAGTCTTTCGACTAGGGCTTAATATAAGTGGCGGAGTGGACGGGACTCGAACCCGCGACCCCCGGCGTGACAGGCCGGTATTCTAACCAACT
>NZ_JAWOWP010000049.1:0-2333 GCF_033340555.1 Vibrio sp. 1069 | reverse complement strand
GACCAGTATCCCGATCCCGGCTGGCCGTCCTGGCCGCCACATGAGGCATGTTCCGCGTCCTTGCAATACTGTGTTTAGCAAAAATGCAAGCCGATGAACAACTCGCGATGGCAACAGCTAAAAAATTGGTAGAACAAAAACGCCAAATTGAAAAACAATGTTCTAAATAAATCCACCACTCGCACAAATCCCCCCTATTGTGCGAGCCTAAAAACACAGACACCTTATCACTGCTTTTCGAAACCATTAATCAATGCTTCTAAACCAAATAAAAAAGCCTCTGTGCCATCATCTTGATCCATAATTTGCAAAGCATCTTTTAATAGTCGAGGCATCGTATCATCTGCTATTTGTTGCCTATCATTAAGTGCTGCGATATGTTCTTGCTGCTCTAACACAGAACCTAACGTAAAATGACCAACCGCGCTTATTGCATATAACCCACATTTTAATGAAAAACCATTGTCCACCATAAACTGCAACTGCATTTCTACGGTGTCATATTGGTCTGAACTCGGGCGAGTCCCTAAATGCACTTTTGCGCCATCACGGTAACTTAATAATGCATCACGAAAGCTCAATGCATTATTACGTAAAAATTGTTGCCACGTTTCCCCAACTGCGGGTAATGAATGACGATGATTACGCTTTAGCATTTCAACAGATAATGCATCCAACAATGTGCGCTTGTTCTTCACATGCCAATATAGTGTAGGCTGCTCTACGCCCAGTTTTTGAGCTAGTTTTCGCGTTGTCAGCCCTTCCATTCCCACTTCATTTAGCAACTCTAATGCCACTGTGATGATGGTTTCTTTATCTAATCGCGCCATACTGCCCTCTCTTTTTTTCTATTGACACTCTATCACTGATAGGGATATATTCCAACTCTATCAATGATAGAGAAAAAACGATGAATAAATTTGCGATCACCGCTTTAACGATCACCGCCCTAGATGCTATGGGGATCGGCTTGATCATGCCTGTATTGCCTACATTGTTACGTGAATACGTGTCGGCTGAAAATTTAGCAAATCATTACGGTATCCTGCTGGCACTGTATGCCATCATGCAGGTTTTTTTTGCTCCTCTACTTGGCAAATGGTCTGATAAATTCGGGCGCCGACCAATATTACTACTATCTCTTGCAGGCGCTGCTGTGGATTACACTTTGCTTGCATTATCTAGCTCACTTTGGATGCTATACGTTGGGCGATTAATTTCTGGAGTTACTGGCGCAACAGGTGCGGTCGCCGCTTCTGTTATTGCTGACAATACTGCTTCACAAGAGCGTACTAAGTGGTTTGGACGCTTAGGGGCGGCTTTTGGTGTCGGGTCAATCTCTGGCCCTGCAATTGGCGGCTTTACAGGGCAATTCTCAGCTCATCTTCCTTTTATTATTGCTGCCATTTTAAATGCGCTCTCTTTTTTAGTTATTATGTTGATATTTAAAGATAATAAAATCAAAAATACTGAAAAAAACACCACAGAAACAGCAGAAAATTCGCGACCTTTCCTGCAAGTGATCAAGCCAGTCATACTATTGTTATTTATCTTTTTTATGACTCAAATGATAGGGCAAATTCCAGCAACGACATGGGTGTTATTTACGGAACATCGTTTTCAATGGGGCAGTATGGAGATCGGCCTATCTTTAGCGGGGTTAGGCATCATGCATGCCTTGTTCCAAGCATTTGTAGCGGGCGCAATCGCCAAGAAATTCAATGAAAAAGTGACGATTATTGTGGGCTTTGTTGTTGATGGAGCAGCATTCATTATTTTGTCATTATTGACAAAGGGTTGGATGATTTACCCTACATTAATCTTACTCGCCGGCGGCAGTATTGCGCTACCAGCCTTACAGGGGTTAATGTCAGCTCAAGTCAATCAAACTAACCAAGGTAAGCTACAAGGCGTTCTAGTCAGCTTAACCAATACGACGGGGGTGATCGGCCCATTATTATTTAGCTTTATTTTTGGTCAAACACTGGCAAGTTGGGATGGCTGGATATGGATGATTGGTGCGATAATGTATGTTTTATTGATTGTATTTATTTTATCTTTTTATAGAAGCACCAAAAAGATAGTTAAAATAGCGAAGCTACCAGCGAGCTAAGTTTTAGCATATCAATATTAAGTGCTATGATACCCCTATCAGATTTGCTTTTAGCACAAGATATTAAGAGACAAACCCTATGACATTACCCCCTAAAAAACCAAGAACAAAACCTGCGGAAGAAAGGCTAGATGACCTAATGAACGTATAGGAAGAATAAACGCCCTTTTCACCCAAGTCCAACAGCTTTGGACCGCAGTTGACTCTTTCGACACCCCTG
>NZ_JAWOWP010000048.1:0-2386 GCF_033340555.1 Vibrio sp. 1069 | reverse complement strand
ACTCAGAAGTGAAACGAAATAGCGCCGATGGTAGTGTGGGGTTTCCCCATGTGAGAGTAGGACATCGCCAGGCTTTAAATTTAGACTTAGGTCTAACCAGTGCGGAGCGGTAGTTCAGTTGGTTAGAATACCGGCCTGTCACGCCGGGGGTCGCGGGTTCGAGTCCCGTCCGCTCCGCCACTTATTTGAAAGCCCTGCTAGAAATAGCAGGGTTTTTGTCGTTTTAGAGTCTGTCATTTTCCCTTCCAAGAGAAGTCATACCAATCTGGAAAATTAACTGATCAGGTCTATCCATCTTCTCGAAGACATTTTGGTGACTCTTTTGGAGCTATCCAAAAAACGATTCCATGCATCACAGACTTTGGAGATGATGTCGTCGTAATCCGTAAAAGATTGGTTGCCTCAACCAACTCCAGACTTGTTCGATAGAGTTTAGCTCTGGAGAATAGGGCGGAAGTTTGATGACACTGACAGTTTTAAAGTCATTGGCTTTATCTTTTATGTATTGGCTCAACAGCTCTCTTTGCTCGGAAGTTAAGAATGGTGGTCTTCCTGTTCTTGGCTTTTCTTGTCGTCCTTCCAGCCCTTCTTCAAGAAAGGTTTAAACCTACTTATTGACACTGGTTCGGCTTACCTTGAGAAACTTGGCGATTTGTGTGCGTGAGTGTCCATCATTTGAAATGAGTAAGGGTCAGTGGCCTCATTTTCATCTGAATGGATTTTTGCTGACTTGCGAGCTTTTTAAAGTCGATATTATTGAGGCTGTCCATAGCGAATCAGTTCTGTTGTTGGACAGCCTCAATTGGATCATGTTTTTACTTAGATTGGTATTACTTGTCTGTTGAGTGGTGCTCATTGGCGTGGGTGGAGAAAAGCCAAAAAACGATAAGGGTCAAACTGTAGCGAGTGGTTTAAGAGAGAGGGGGGCTGGGTTTCTAGTTAATTGAATACGTGTTGATGGTTATGGATAAATGGCAGGCAATAAAAAAGCCGACAGTAAACTGTCGGCTTGATAATGTTGTTACTGGTTAGTCGTGCTGAACCAGCATCAGAGCTTTACGAGAGACTTCGTGAGCAGCTTTGGTTAGATTTTGCTTCTCTAGTGTGTCTGCTAGGAAAGCATAGTCAGATACGTCTGAGCGAAGTTTTAGAGCTATTTCAAAGTGCTCCTGAGCTTGTTGCCATTTCTCTTGACGGAAGTAGAAGTGTGCTAGAGCGCTGTGTGCCGCTGCGTTGTCAGCTTCTTTCTTTACTACGCCTTCTAGGAAGACTACTACAGGATGGATATCTGGTAGGTTTAAGTCTGGCAGTAGTTGGTAAAGTTCTGGTTCAGGCTGCTTTTTCAGTGCTTCTTTTAGTACGGTAAAGGCTTCGGTATCGGCTTTACGAGCGATAAGCTCACGTGCAAAACAAGCAATAAGATGCGTGTCTTGCTTCACTTTACGAGCCAGACTGTTCCAATGAGAAATTAGCCCTTCGCTACCTTGTTGTTGCGCGACTTCATGCAGTAAACCACATTGTGCTTTCTGAATCAGTTCTGCTTGCTCTTCTTCCGTTACTAGCTTTGCTTTCGCCAGTTGTGGCATTAGGTCAATCAGTGGCTGCCACAATTTAAGCTGCATGTAAGTTGTTTTGAGTAAGTTCAAGACAATCGAGTTATTTGGGTATTGGCCTTTTAGCGATTGCAGGGTATCGAAAGCGGCTTCGAACTCATTATCACGAATAAATTGCTTGGCTCGAGTCAGTTCGACAGCGAGATGAGCATTCTCCTGTTGGCTAGCTAATGCAAGATAATGATCGCGTTTTGCTTTATCACCTTGACCTTGAGCAGCTTCAGAAGCAACGAGATAGCACAGTAGTGGCATATCGTGGTGATTTGCCCAACGAGTGACTTTCTTTTCAGCACCTTTCCAATCACCTTCAAGGAGCTTGATAATGCCTTCATTGGTGTAGCGACGAGAACGACGCATTTTACGTACGCTGAAGTAGTTCCAAGTGCTTGAGCTTGCGTAAACCAACTTTTTAATCAGGTATTCAAGGAGGAAAAGACCAGCTAGCGCAGCGATAACGAAGATCACTAAAGTGGTCACGCTCATTTCGATGGTCTTGTTTGCTATTGAGATCAGTACATATCCTTGTTGACCAGAAAACTGAGTACCGGCAAATAGACCTGCACCTAGAACGACAAATAGGAAAATAAGGCGAATCATTATTTATCCCCCGTACCTGTCATTGTTGTCACTTCACGACGTAGTCGCTCACGAATCACATCCGATCGCTGAGATTGGCTTTCCAGTTTTGCAGGGTACTCAACTTGAATATTTTGTTGGCTTAATTGGTTGAGTGCTTTGTTGAATTCTTTCACCGCATTGTCGTCTTGATTGAA
>NZ_JAWOWP010000047.1:0-3007 GCF_033340555.1 Vibrio sp. 1069 | reverse complement strand
GTTCTTTCATTGAGTCCATCAAAACCCCTTGGGTGTTGTATGGTTAAGCCTCACGGGCAATTAGTACAGGTTAGCTCAACGCCTCACAACGCTTACACACCCTGCCTATCAACGTCGTAGTCTACGACAACCCTTTAGGATACTTAAAGTATCAGGGAGAACTCATCTCAAGGCTCGCTTCCCGCTTAGATGCTTTCAGCGGTTATCGATCCCGAACTTAGCTACCGGGCAATGCGTCTGGCGACACAACCCGAACACCAGAGGTTCGTCCACTCCGGTCCTCTCGTACTAGGAGCAGCCCCTTTCAATTCTCCAACGCCCACGGCAGATAGGGACCGAACTGTCTCACGACGTTCTAAACCCAGCTCGCGTACCACTTTAAATGGCGAACAGCCATACCCTTGGGACCGACTTCAGCCCCAGGATGTGATGAGCCGACATCGAGGTGCCAAACACCGCCGTCGATATGAACTCTTGGGCGGTATCAGCCTGTTATCCCCGGAGTACCTTTTATCCGTTGAGCGATGGCCCTTCCATTCAGAACCACCGGATCACTATGACCTGCTTTCGCACCTGCTCGAATTGTCATTCTCGCAGTCAAGCGGGCTTATGCCATTGCACTAACCTCACGATGTCCAACCGTGATTAGCCCACCTTCGTGCTCCTCCGTTACGCTTTGGGAGGAGACCGCCCCAGTCAAACTACCCACCAGGCACTGTCCGCAACCCCGATAAGGGGTCAACGTTAGAACATCAACACTACAAGGGTGGTATTTCAAGGACGGCTCCACGCAATCTAGCGACTGCGCTTCAAAGCCTCCCACCTATCCTACACATGTAGGGTCAATGTTCAGTGCCAAGCTGTAGTAAAGGTTCACGGGGTCTTTCCGTCTAGCCGCGGGTACACTGCATCTTCACAGCGATTTCAATTTCACTGAGTCTCGGGTGGAGACAGCGTGGCCATCATTACGCCATTCGTGCAGGTCGGAACTTACCCGACAAGGAATTTCGCTACCTTAGGACCGTTATAGTTACGGCCGCCGTTTACCGGGGCTTCGATCAAGAGCTTCGACCGAAGTCTAACCCCATCAATTAACCTTCCGGCACCGGGCAGGCGTCACACCGTATACGTCATCTTGCGATTTTGCACAGTGCTGTGTTTTTAATAAACAGTTGCAGCCACCTGGTATCTGCGACTCTCAATAGCTCCATCCGCAAGGGACTTCACCGTCGAGAGCGTACCTTCTCCCGAAGTTACGGTACCATTTTGCCTAGTTCCTTCACCCGAGTTCTCTCAAGCGCCTTGGTATTCTCTACCCGACCACCTGTGTCGGTTTGGGGTACGATTCCTTACAATCTGAAGCTTAGAGGCTTTTCCTGGAAGCATGGCATCAATGACTTCACTACCGTAGTAGCTCGACGTCGTGTCTCAGCCTTAAAGAGAGCCGGATTTACCTAACTCTCAAGCCTACGCACTTGAACCTGGACAACCGTCGCCAGGCCCACCTAGCCTTCTCCGTCCCCCCATCGCAATTGTAAGAAGTACGGGAATATTAACCCGTTTCCCATCGACTACGCCTTTCGGCCTCGCCTTAGGGGTCGACTTACCCTGCCCCGATTAACGTTGGACAGGAACCCTTGGTCTTCCGGCGAGGAGGTTTTTCACCCCCTTTATCGTTACTCATGTCAGCATTCGCACTTCTGATACGTCCAGCATGCGTTACCACACACCTTCAACCGCTTACAGAACGCTCCCCTACCCAATGCACTAAAGTGCATTGCCGCAGCTTCGGTTTACTACTTAGCCCCGTTACATCTTCCGCGCAGGCCGACTCGACCAGTGAGCTATTACGCTTTCTTTAAATGATGGCTGCTTCTAAGCCAACATCCTGGCTGTCTGAGCCTTCCCACATCGTTTCCCACTTAGTAGTAATTTGGGACCTTAGCTGGCGGTCTGGGTTGTTTCCCTCTCCACGACGGACGTTAGCACCCGCCGTGTGTCTCCCGGATAGTACTTACTGGTATTCGGAGTTTGCAAAGGGTTGGTAAGTCGGGATGACCCCCTAGCCTTAACAGTGCTCTACCCCCAGTAGTATTCGTCCGAGGCGCTACCTAAATAGCTTTCGGGGAGAACCAGCTATCTCCAGGTTTGATTGGCCTTTCACCCCTAGCCACAAGTCATCCGCTAATTTTTCAACATTAGTCGGTTCGGTCCTCCAGTTGATGTTACTCAACCTTCAACCTGCCCATGGCTAGATCACCTGGTTTCGGGTCTATATCCAGAGACTGAACGCCCAGTTAAGACTCGGTTTCCCTACGGCTCCCCTAGATGGTTAACCTTGCCACTGAATATAAGTCGCTGACCCATTATACAAAAGGTACGCAGTCACAGGACAAAGCCTGCTCCTACTGCTTGTACGTACACGGTTTCAGGTTCTATTTCACTCCCCTCACAGGGGTTCTTTTCGCCTTTCCCTCACGGTACTGGTTCACTATCGGTCAGTCAGTAGTATTTAGCCTTGGAGGATGGTCCCCCCATATTCAGACAGGATATCACGTGTCCCGCCCTACTCGATTTCACTGAACACACGTCGTCAACTACGGGACTATCACCCTGTATCGTCGGCCTTTCCAGGCTGTTCGTCTAACGCGTGTAAAGCTTAAGGGCTAGTCCAATTTCGCTCGCCGCTACTTTCGGAATCTCGGTTGATTTCTTTTCCTCGGGGTACTTAGATGTTTCAGTTCCCCCGGTTCGCCCTGTTGAGCTATGTATTCACTCAACAGTAATACCTTATGGTATTGGGTTTCCCCATTCGGAAATCCCAGACTCAAATGGTTTTTACTACCTAATCTGGGCTTATCGCAAGTTAATACGTCCTTCATCGCCTCTGACTGCCAAGGCATCCACCGTGTACGCTTAGTCACTTAACCATACAACCCGAAGGAGTTTCGAGTTGATGTTCAAATCACCAAAGTTGTCTCTCATTATTTGAATGAGCGAGAGACAT
>NZ_JAWOWP010000046.1:0-3074 GCF_033340555.1 Vibrio sp. 1069 | reverse complement strand
GGGCAGCCCGAAAGGGAAGAGACTTACCCAATCTGAAAGCGACCAAAAAGATACCCAAATCACTCATAAATTTGAGTCGAAATGGGTAGGGGTCGGCGCAGCCGAAAGGGCGGCGTGCGCTAGCTTTCCTAGCATCCTTATCGTTTCTTTGGAGATCCTTTGAGATTAGTCTATTTGTCTCATTTGCATTTTTTTCCCTACTTAACATGGGGGATTCGTTTCTTTCAGGACAAAGAGGGGCGTTACATCGTGATCCCAGAGGGATACACTGTGAAAGGGGGATTGACTCTCAACGATGGCCAGAACGAACTTATCAAACTGGTGGAGAAGTAGAACATGACCGAGTTAGAAACCCTATTATTGAACGAATTCGAGCAATTGCAGACGCAGCACGAAATACAACAAAAGGAATTTGTGAATCTATACAACGATTTAGCGGAGCAGCTCCAGCAGTTGGAAACCCTGATTTGAATCAAGTATCAGTAATCTCTTTTTCAGGGAGTTTGAATCTGGTCACACGCTGCAATTGAGATTGAAGCATGAAAAAAGGCCCCGAAGGGCCTTTTAAAACTGGATTAGATACAGGTTCCACTGCTGCAATCAGGCATATCGGCCCAGAAGAGAACGTTTTCTTCTTTCACAATGCCCAGAGTCATCATGACCTGAACCAGTGGGCTCTTTAATGCTTGTTCACGATCGGTGATCTCTTCGGATGAAGTGAAAACGATGAATTTGATGTTTTCCGCTGGAATAGTGAAATACAAAGAGCTGGCCACACCGGCGATAGTATCAGGCAGCATATCTGTCATCATCAGGACTTCGAAAGAGATGGCTGACGGAATGTTCACCATATTATCAAAACTGCTAATAATGATGTCATTGATAACACCACCGCGAGGATGCCCTTTGAAGAACAGGTCATGCTCCTTACCAATATAGTAAGGGCTGGTTTCGTTGATAGCATTATTGATGATATTAACCTGTTGCTTGGCGTAGAACTCTTTCTCTTCACCACCGGCCCAGGTAGTCGTCCCCGTGAATACAAAGTTAGCCAGTGGACTCTTGTCATATTCTACTTGCAGCCAATTTTGATCAAAACCTACGATTTCAAGGAACAATGCTTGCTGCTCTGAGGACAGTTTTGCATATTTATCCCACTGCATTTGTTTGAGGCTATCACCCAGATACTCTTTTAACTCGTGTAGTTTTGGATCAAGCGTCAAAAAGTCAGATCTCAGCATTGAGTACTCAGTAGGGTAGAGTGAATGCCAGTTAAACTGAGTAGTCAACCAGGGCGCGGAAGAACCACCTGAACCTAAAATGATATTTTTAAGGTTGTCACCGGCTTGCTGTAACAGGTAGGTCTTATCCTGGGTATTGCGCCAGTTGTACAGGTTCACGTATTCAGCAGAGCCATCGTCATAGAGCCTGATGTTGTCAATGTCGACATGTGGCTGCTTATGCAGCCGCTGTAGCATAAGTTTTAGGTTGTCATATGACTTCAGCGTGTTGGTACTGATTGAAACCTTGAGTCTGTGATGATCTTCTGCAAAGGCAGAAATAGCTTCAAGCATTTCTGCCGATGTATGGTTTGACTCAAGTGGGAAGCGACTGATATTCAGTTGCGCCAGATGCTCTTGCGTCGGATTGATACGGCCCCAGGACACATAGCGCTCAGCTGTCGGGTGAGCCTCTGCAGAGGCGATGATGTCCAATACCTGATGTAAAGAGGGGAGAGATGCGTGATCAACATAAACTTCCAGTGATGGAGACACCACGGACACTTTTGCATCGGTTGAGTACTGATCACCATTCTTACTGGTTCCTTTAAACTGGAAGCAATACTCTTCATCGTTGTCCAGTTTTGGAGCGGTAAGTGTCAGATTGACGGTTTGGCTTGTGTCAGAAGGAATAATGGATATCGAACCACATGTTTGAGTCCAGCTGAAACTTTCTAAATCGGGATTGCTGTCGTTTTGAATCGGATTAAGGGTAAATTCTTGATTGTCTATGACATCGAATTTGACGCTGTTGTTGTGGGTCTGATGATCGTCATCAGAGCAGCCTGCGAGAATTGCAGCTGTTAAGAGTAGCCAAGGCTTAACGTCCATTTAGAGGTCCCGATGTGAAAAGGTGAAAACTCCGCATTAAATATTATTTACGACGGCGTTGTCTGTGATGTAAGTAGCAGCTTAAGGCTTAATTGTCTGCAGGGTGAGGTCGTGAACGTTTTTTAAGCAAAATGACGACTAATTTGACGATCCCATTTATTAGCTGTGATCTTATACTCCCTTTTTAGGGAAAGCATCATGCACATCGATCACTTCAAAGAACATTTTCAAACGATTACTGATCTACGCCAAATCCCTAAGGTCACTTACTGCCTCTTCGAAGTCCTTTTGGCTCGCTATGTGCGGTTATTGCTGGTGCGAAAGGTTGGTTTGATATCCGTGAATACATTCTCGGTCATCATAATTGGTTTAAGCGCAATGGCCTGTTTTTACATAGTGTTCCTGTTGATGACACGATTGCTCGAATAATCTCAACGATTGACCCCGAGCATTTCATGAATGCTTCATTAACTGGATGTCATCAATACACACCCTTACCGAAGGTCAAGTGATTGCGATTGATGGCAAAACACTTCGAGGCTCATACAATCGTGAAGACAGGGCGAGCACCATTCATATGATCAGTGCTTATGCATCGTCAAACAAGCTCGTGCAAATTAATTGATGGCGTGTTCGAATGATTTCTTATTGGAAGAAAACGGAAGAAATTTACCATGATGATGGTTTGACGTTGATCATTGGATGGTATGACCATAAGCATGAACACGATGGTGGCTTCAAATCGCTTGGTGTTCATTGGGGGATTACCCTAAATCTAGGGGGGTATTAAGCCCTTGTGTGATACCAGAAGTCACTAGAAAATCAATGTTGGCAGGACTTCTTCATAAAGCAATTATTGATGGTAATCATGAAGAAAAGAAAGCATTAAGCAAGGCTACACAAAGACCCCTCCACTTCGTTACGTTGTCATTGTGCCTTGTAAGGGACGCTACGCTCCCTTAA
>NZ_JAWOWP010000045.1:0-3866 GCF_033340555.1 Vibrio sp. 1069 | reverse complement strand
GGCTACGATGATTAACTGATGTAACCGATCAGATCGTAACTTCCTGATTTAGTTCCATCGAATTACGCAACAAAGCCGTTTTGTCATTCAAAGGAAAATTAGCTTCGGAACGATCTCGGATGCAGGTGATAAATTCCGAAGTAGGATACATACCCTCATCGAAACCTGCAAAAAGCGTGACTTATCGGCAATGTCAGTGTTGAGTGAAATCATCACGGCTGTTGTGACGAAGAGACCGTACCCAAACGTTTTTGATCTATAAACTGCATATGTTTCTTCAGATCTGGTAAGTCAAGATACCTCGGTGAACGCTTGCCTATACAGGGCTTGGTGCATAGAAATCATAACTTTGAGAGTACTAGCTTTTCCACGGCCACGACCTGGTGTCCAGCTTATCCAACCATAGTCATGTAGCATTTTTATAACATTGGAAGTATTACGCCGAGAGGTTGCGAATACGGTTTCTAACTCATCTAAGCTTACTTGATGCAATTGCGAATGATTATAATGATTTAATAACTGACTCAATCTGCGAAGGCATGTTTCGGTCATTTTGCAGCGCCATAGTTTGTAAATAGATAGGAATGCGACACTCGACTTTAGTATGTAAAATAACCAACCACTAGTTTTGGATTAGCTAAGACTTCTCACTGTAACTCGTTCGAAAAAGTGCAATCACTTGTTTAAGTGAAATATGTTACTACTATTTTTATCTGACAGCTTTTATTTTTTATAATTAAATATGTTACTACTATTTTTATATGACAGCTTTTATTTTTTATAATTAAATAAGTTAATAATATTTTCTAAAGTAAGTTACAACTATATTAATTAGATGGTTCTTAATTTCGTACGGAGCTCAATTCTCTAAATGAATGGTGGTGATTAGCTTTAGTTTAAGTCAGTAAAATGTACTGATATCTGTTTCATCAAGCCCCTATAGAAGATGCCTCTAGCCATTGATGAAAACTGGCCAGAGGCAGGGGTGTTAGTTTACCTTGGGAAAGGTAGTAAATATCGTCCACTCATCTTTAACCATGCCTTTATGGCCAATGACGGTAGCGGTTACACGACGGTTTAAAGCGTGGCTGACATCATCTGTCCCCAATTTAGCTAAATGGGTATCACCAAAGCCAACAATAGTTAACCTGTCCTCTGAAATACCTTGCTTAATTAATAGGTTGCGTACGTTACTTGCTCGGCGGCGTGATAGCTCAAGGTTGTAAGCTGCGGTACCAACTTTACTTGCGTAACCCTGTATTTCGATAGAAGTCGTAGGGTACTTCTTAAGGAATGCTGCTAATTCAGTAATCTTACGTTGGAATACTGGATTAATGCTGTCTGAATCATTAGCAAACAAAATCTTAAGTTGATACTGTTCTTCTTTGTTTAGGTAGGTTTCGCAGCCATCATTATCTACTTCGGCACCAACTGGGGTATTCGCACATAGATCACGAGCATTGATTACGCCATCGTTATCTACGTCATGAAGGTCAGCGACTTGAATGTGCTCCGGAGTAGGGATGTAATCGAACTTATCAGTCGCAAATGCACTATTTAGGCTCATTGTTGATAGAGCTAGAAATATTAAGGTATTGTTTTTCATTGTGTTTAGTACTCTACTGGCTGAGTCCATTCTTGCGGAATATCGACGCGCAATGCATCAAGAAGTTTTCCTGTAGAAGTTAGAGTTCGGTATTTAGCGTATTGTTGATCGAACTGCGTTTCGAGGTAGTTTTTGCGGGATTCAAATAGCTCATTTTCAGTATTGAGCAAATCAAGCAATGTACGTTTACCAATGCGGTACTGCTTTTGATAAGCAACAACGGTTTCTGACATTGAATCAACATGTTGGCTTAGAAAGGTTTTTTGTTTGCCAGTCAATTCTAAAGCACTCCATGAGAGACTAAGCTCTTGCTCAACACTTCGGTAGGCACGTTCACGTAGGTCTTTCGCTTTGTTGAGCTGGTAGGCCATACTATCAGTGTTTGCTGAATCTCTGCCGCCATTATATAGGTTATAGCGGACGCGAAGCATAGCAGTGGTTTCAGAACTGTTACCTTCAATACCTCCTGCATCATCACGCCAGTTTTGTGCTGCTTCAACGGAAACTACTGGATAGTGGTTCGCATCTGCTTGCTGGTACTGGTATCTTGCAGAGTCGACATCTGCTAAAGCTATCTTTATCACTGGGTGGTTTTCAAAAGCTTGATTTTTGGCCTCATCCAAGGAGTCGGGAATAAAGTTTTGGTCTGCGCGTGGAAAGATTAGATCCTGAGGGTTTTCACCCACTAATCGAATAAATGTGGTTTGCGCATCTTTGTAGTTATTTTGTGCAGCTAGTAAATTGCTGTGAGCTTTTGCTAGGCGACCTTCAACTTGAGTCAAGTCGGCGACTGAGCCTATTCCTGATTCTGTGCGTTTTTTGATGTCAGTATAAATACGCTCGTGCGTATTTAAGTTGCTTTCTGAAAGAGTAATGAACTGCTGTGCCTTAATTACATCCAGATACGCTTTAGCAACTTGTAGGGCAATATTTTGAGCATCAGCAAGCAATTGATAACGTACCGATTCAGCGTCTGCTGATGTGCGATCGATATCGTAAAGAGTTTTAGAACCATCCCAAATCAACTGGCTAAATGTAATTGCAGCTTCTTTACGGGTCATGTCGGTTCTATCTGCGGAGTTCGCTGGATCTATGCCCTCATAACCGATACCTGCGTCTAAATCGATGGTCGGTTTGTATGCACCAGTGGATTGATCAATGATGTAGCGTTTACTCATATATTCATTGAACGCACTTTTGATCTCTGGGTTGGTTGCAAATGTAACCGCTACGGCTTGCTCTAATGTTTGTGCACTGGAATGAAGAGGTATTAACAAACCAAAACAAACAACACTAATACTACTAAGCTTCAAAAGAAGTCTCCCCAAATAATTCGCAACGCTAATTATCTTTAATTTATTGTCTCAATAATGAAACTTTAAGAACCGGATATATTAAAGAAAACGTTTGTATCAAATCTGGCTTGGTTAATTTAAGCCATCATTTTAAAAAATGTAATCGCTGGAACAAAGTCCCTAAAAATAAGCCGCATAGCATATGACTTTCTGGGGCAAAATAAAACCACTTTAAAACATGAAACTTATTGTGGGAACAAGTGCATGTTGTACATTGAGCAAATAATGATAAACTATTAACTAAATATATCACTGCCTGAAATAATTCTCATTGCCTGATTTAGTCAAGGGTAGGGGTTATTTCATCTGTTAAATGGGGTAATAACTTTGGTTGGAAAGTCAAATTCAACGACGGATAAGTATGTTGTAATCGGTAAAGATGGTCATATTAGAGTAGTTGAATCTAAGGAGAACCTACTTCCGGGTGAGATTGTCGTGGAGACGTTGAATGGTGATTCTCTACCTGCGCATGCCTCATTAGAGCGCAGTGATACAAATTCAGATATATCTCCTGAAGTTGAGGAAATCATTAAAGCCGTTGCGCAAGGTGATGACCCTACAGAATTAGGAGAAGAATACGCTACTGCTGCAGGTGAGCAATTAAGTTCTAGCTTAACCAATTCCGGAACAATTGAACGTTCAGGGGCTGAACTTCTGGCAAGTACGTTTTTTGAAACTTCAGGTTTAGACAGTGAGCAGAGCGATACCAATGTTTTACCTGACGTGCATCGTTCTACTGAAATAGATAGTAGTAACTCCTCGGCGTTAATTGATGGTGACGATGTGGGGGCAGTAAGAGAAGACGTAACGCTTACCACAGGTGGCAACCTAAACGTGGATGACCCTGATGCAGGTGAAGCGGTCTTCCAACCGCAAACCGACGTTCAAGATGGCAACTGGGGTAC
>NZ_JAWOWP010000044.1:0-3914 GCF_033340555.1 Vibrio sp. 1069 | reverse complement strand
GCTTAGCGGAAAGTTCTTTTACCCTCAGCCGAAATGCCTGCCGTTGCTAGACATTGCCAGCCAGTGCCCGTCACTCCGCGGTCTTCACTGCGTGATCGAGTTGATCGACACCCGCCGTGACACGCTCCATGAAGTGCCTGCCTGCGTCTGTTAGCCGAACGCCCCGCGCATGGCGCTCAAATAGCAGGACACCAAGGTTATCCTCCAGCGCTTTCACACGCGCGCTGACGCTCGACTGGCTGATACCAAGTGCCTTGGCCGCATGCCGAAAATTCAGATGCTCGGCGACGGCGATGAACTGAACAAGGGAAATGAGCGGTATCCTGCCAGACAGGATACCGACATTCACGAGGTTTCGATGGTTAGTGCGCCGCATCGGAGCGGGCCTGCTACCAGTCGTCGGTTAGACGACTGGCGACTTCTCGGTGGCAGCCCCACGGAGCCGAAGGAGCACCAGCCCCAACGAAACCAGTACCGCCATCGCCGTGGCGTAACAGATCACGGGCCACGCTGTGTCACCGTTTAAAAGTGCCACCGCCAATGTCCCGACAATGCTGACTATCAGGCTTTGAACGCAGAAGTAGAACGCGACCGCTGATCCCGCGATGTCGTCGAACTCTGCCAAAGCGCCGTTCGCGGTAACGGACACCGTGAAGACAATACCGACCGCGACAACCCACATCGGTAGGATGAAGGTGAGGAATGACGGCGAGCCGTAAAGTTCGCCGATCCCCAACAGGACCGCTCCGCAAACAAGCAACGCCATCCCACGCGCCACGCATCCTGCGATGCCCCATCTGGCGACAAAGGACTTCGCGAAACGGGTTGTCACGATCATTACAAGCGCGACAGTGGCGAAGGCAAAGCTGAATCCGATCTCGGAATATTCCGCTTGGCCTATGAGCACACGGGGAGCCGTCGAGAAGAAGACGAAGAAGGTGCCCATACCGGCGCTAAAGCCGACAGTGTAAACCCAAAAAGCCGGACTCGCGAAGATCGGCAAGACAGATCGGCGCGTCTTGACTTGATCCAGAGGGCGGGTTTCGTGCCACCTGAAACCCGCATTTAGGAGTGCGAGCATCGCCAGTATAGCCAAAGTAATGAATATCGCCTGCCATCCCAAGAACTCGCCGATCAATGCTCCGGCGATAGGGCCGAGCGCAGGCACGAACGCCAGCATCGAACTGAAAAGGCCGTAGATGACGACACCCTCAGGACGGTTGGCATAAACGTCGCGAACCGTCGCGAACGTCGCCACCAGCATGGCCGACGCGCCCACTGCTTGAAGTAGACGGAAAGCGACAAAGGCCGGTGCAGTTGAAGACCAAGCTGCTCCCAGAGACGCAATGACGAAAGCCGTTGCGCCCGCAAGTAGAATTGGCCGTCGCCCGATTCTGTCTGAGAGCGGACCAAAAATCACCTGGCCCACGCCGAGCATCACCATATAGAGGCTCAACGTGAGTTGGATCATAGCGGGCGTCGTGTTCAGGATGCCGGGCATCGCTGGAACGACAGGGAGATAAATATCCATCGCCAGTGAAGCGAGGATGTCGAAAGGAGCCATCAGCAGCAGTGCTGCCGGCAGCGTATAGGCCCACGCGGGGCGTGTGGTGGTCATGACGAATCAACCCTCGATTAAGGAATACCGGGCGACGTCTGCTCGTCAGCAATCAGATGAGACTAGCCTTACAGAGCGCCGCAACAACAATACTGGTTGTTGCGGCTTACTTGTCTGCTGACTTGGAATTTCCCATCTGATTACTCCACGCTTACGAATATGAATTGCTACATTTTATCCGATTATCTTTTGCTTCGCAATGCGGCATGGGCGCACTCAGCGTTCCAGCCCCCTCTGCCGCCCTAACTGCCACGACACCGACCCGCCCTGCACGATGCCCATAACCTCGCGGCCGAGTTGGCGGTCGATGATCGGCCGCCACGGGACAAGGGTGAACTCATGGGATTTCTCGACCACGGCGAACTTGCCGCTCGATAGATGCACGGTTCCGGTAAACTTGCCGCTGACGCTCTCGCCGTCCGTGGCGGCGCGGAACGGCAGGCCCTTACTCAAAGCCATATCCGATCCGACGCCGGCTACCTCGCGCTCCCGCAGGATGGCGAGAAGGTTGCGCCGGTAGAAGACGCGGCTGTCCCGGCTGCGGGTGGCGTCGCCCTGTTCGATATGGTGCTCGCGGCGCTGGTCCATGGCTTCGCGGACTTGTTGCCCGAAGCCGGTTGGCGCAAGGTCGGCCGTCTCGCCGTGGATCAGCCGCCGGTCCAGCCAGGTCGCGCCGTCCGATCCGATCTGTTTGTTCAGATCGACCGGGGAAAGGACGCGAACGCTGGCCTGACTGTCTCGGCCGGCGTCATGGGCGGCGGCACGGCTGACCAGATCATCGGGGATGCGCCATTGGTCGGCGTCGATCCGCTCGACGATACCGGCCCGGCGTAGCGCCTCCAGCCGGCGCACATGGGCATCGACATAGCCCTCATAGTCGCCGCCTGGAACGCGGCACGTATAGGAAGAATAAACGCCCTTTTCACCCAAGTCCAACAGCTTTGGACCGCAGTTGACTCTTTCGACACCCCTGCGATGCAACCCAATCCGGCTGACGGGGAGCCAGCAACGCTGAAAATTTACCCTCCTCTTTCCCACTAGCGGCTCCTTTTCCGACAACCAGCACGGCGGATCCCTGCCGCGGCGCTGTGAACGCAGCATTTTGATTGGTATCGTTGGCCTTCAGGCTCGTCAGTCAAACAGACCCAGGAGCAGCTCAGCCGGTGGCGCCCGGCTTTCGGGTAACGCCCTGGTCCCGCTGGTTTCGGCTTTGTGCTTCAGGTGATCAAGGATCTGCTTGATCACTATAGGGTCTTCAATGCAGGCGATGACTTTCATGGCGCCGCCGCAGCCGCTGCAGGTCTCGATGTCGATATTGAAAACACGCTTGAGCCGTTGCGCCCATGTCATCGACGCTCGCCGTTGTGCTGGTGTTGCCGGTTCATCAGCCACCCTGACCTTGTTGCCCCTGCCCCGTTTTGCCGGCGTGACCAACGCCCGGTGCCGACTGTTGGGTGCGAACACCCCGTGGAAGCGGGTTAGGTTGACTCTGGGCTTCGGTACCAGGGCGGCCAGCCTTGCAATGAAATCCAATGGTTCGAAAATGACGTGCGTGGTGCCGTCCCGGTACGGCGTCTTGAGCTGGTAGCGCACGTTGCCGCCTCGTGTTAACGACAGCCGCTTCTCGGATACCGCCGGGCGGCTGATGTACCGGCACAGCCGTTCGAGCTTCTTGCGTTCATCGGCCCTGGCCGCCACGCCGGCGTGCAGGCTGGACCCGGCTACCTTGCCAATCCCGTCACCGAACGGATCACCACTGGTCGGCAGAGTTTGCAAAGTGAACACCTTTCGCCCCGCCTGTGAACCGACAGCGATACGGTAAGTGATCGAGTGCCCCAGCAGGGGTGTCATCGGGTCGTCATCCACCGCATCCGAGGCCAGATAGCTGTTTTCGACATCCCGTTCCAGCAGGCCTTGCCGTTCCAGATAGCGACCCACCCGGTGGGCGATGGTGTGCGTCAGCTGGGTGAGCTCTGGGCTGGTCGGCGCCTTGACCCAGCGGAAACGCGCTGAGCCGTGGGATTGCTCGACATACACACCGTCGAGAAACAGCATGTGGAAGTGAACATTCAGATTGAGCGCCGATCCAAAACGCTGGATCAGGGTGACCGCGCCCGTCTTGGCCACTTGGTGGGTATGGCCCGCTTTCTTGACCAGGTGCGTGGCAATGACGCGGTAAACGATGCCCAGCACCCACCCCATGATCTCGGGCCGGCTGGCAAACAGGAAACGCAGCTGAAACGGGAAGCTCAACACCCACTGACGCATGGGTTGTTCAGGCAGTACTTCATCAACC
>NZ_JAWOWP010000043.1:0-4214 GCF_033340555.1 Vibrio sp. 1069 | reverse complement strand
ACTCAAATTTATGAGTGATTTGGGTATCTTTTTGGTCGCTTTCAGATTGGGTAAGTCTCTTCCCTTTCGGGCTGCCCTGCGCTGTGAGTAAGGCTTTACGCCCCCATTCCAGTCTCACAACACTAATCAATTATTCCTTTTCCGCAGTTCTCCCTCTAGCAGCTACAAGAGAGCGGTTTTATCGTGCTTTCGCAAGTTTTGATTAGTGCCTTTACCTGCCACCTTTGGAACTTCCCTTGGTCGGTGGCTGATGCGCATCGCTCTGTCCAAAACATCTTGAGTCCAAACAGAGTGCAGGAATACTTGAAGTGCTTAAACGATATGGGCTATCATGAAAGGACTTACACAGGCCGTCAAACCGGTAAGTATTCCGATCAAAGCCGACCTTGCAGGGTCGGTTTTGTCACATCTGGGGATTGAGATTACAACCAAAGAGCTGGGATCTCAACGATCCTTTTCTAAGGTAATGAACGTCCTCAAGAAAAACGCCTCCCATTGGGAGGCGTTTTTCGTATCTGCCAGATGTAAAAAAGGTCGCCGGTTTGGGCAACCTTTTGCGTTCTATCGTTCAGTTCGCACAACGAGTGTTACGTTAAATTACTCATTACTTTCTTTTAAACCAAAGCAGTCCCACTCTATCAGCAATCGACTAAAATTATTTTTTGAAAGATATTTGGCATCTACACACTTACCATCATCATCGTACAGCACAAGGAAAAAAGAACTCGATTCTAGTGTACGACCTAACGAAAGCCATTGAGCAACAATTGTCTCGTAATGTTCTTGATATGATGCGATTTCAAAGCCTTTGTTATTCGATGTTTTAAAATAAATTTTTAGTTTCACGCTTTATCCCATTTATCTCATACACATCATATTTAAGACTAGGTTTGTGTGAGCAATTGAACGTTCTTAATAGACTTAGGCCAAAAAAAACCACTATATACGCAATTGAGCACTATTATAAAGTTACATGCATATCAACACTTTGTGAGTATTGCGTTATGGCTTTGTGTAAAATAAAAAAATACGACACTTTAGTAGATGCTCATACGATTAAACTTCTCGAAAATTTAACAATGGAAATTGGAAATGAAGAAGTTGCTCTACAAGTCACTATTTTGTCATTTGAAAAACTTTGGCATCAAATGGAAATGCATGGAGAGCCCAAAAACACATTTGAATGGCTTCAAATCGAAGCAAAGAAGCTCATAATTTAAAGCAACATAACGTTGTGGTGGTGATTATTATTCCTATTACGTTAAATAGCCGACTTAGCATCTCAAAACGCCAATCTGACGCTCTCAAAACGCTCCTGGAGCGTTTTTAAGCACTTATCCTTACCTAATTAGCCAGAAATCGGGCTGTAAGTTTGTGACGCTTTCAGAGCGATTTACAGGACAAAAAGTTCGCAGTTCGATTGAAACAAAAAACGCCCTCTAAGGGCGTTTTTTCTATGTTTTCATCTTATCGATGGCATCTTTGGTGATCAGCTCGTTAGCTATCTCTAAGTTCTCTTTGTACTTCTTCTCTTTGTACTTCTCATATTCAAATCGAGATAACGAACTTCTCGGATCGTACTCGTAACGCTGACAGAATTGCTCAAAAGTAACAGCTGCACTCATAGACACCTCTTAATCTTTAAACTGAAAACTTCGCATAAAGCTCTGGCTCTTTAGAGAGTAGAGTTAGGACTTTGCTTGCTAAACCTGTCGGATTTCTCCGTCCTTGCTCCCAACTTTTCACGGTATCAATACTCACATCCATCGCTTGTGCCAACTCTTTTTGGCTGACATCCAGTTGTGCTCGGATCGCTTTAACATCGGCAATCTCATAACGAGTGACATTCGCAGGAGTCTGCTCTCCTTTTGCAATCGCTTCGGCTTGCTTCATCGATGTATAAAGTTCATCAAAAATACTATTGCTCATTGTCATACTCTCTCTTAATCGACCTCGACACTTCTTTAAGGAGATTCTTCTCTTTCTGAGTTAAAGAGTCCTTTCTCCCTTTCTTGTACAGCAACACCAAATAGACAACATCAGGTTGGATCAGTAAGTAAATCGTTCGATAACCACCACTCTTACCTGTCGATTCTCCAGCAAGGCGAACTTTTCTTAGCCCTCCCGTTCCGACAATCAACGATCCCATTTCTGGGTTTTTGATGATGTCTGACTGCAACGCTCGAAACTCTTCATCCGTGAGCATCTCTTTTCGCTGAGATTCAAACAATGGCGTTTCAATAAACTCTAATGCGTAGCTAATAACCCGATCCTCTCCCAAAAGAATAGGAGTACATTGTACTCCTGGCAAGCGTATTTTCAAATGTATTAACGATTAAATCCGAAACCTCGACCTCTGCGATTTTGTCGTGCTAACGACTGCTCTTGCTGTATTGCTTTTCCAACGACTGGAGCTGCTGCGTCAAGTTGTTTACTTGCATGGTCAAGCTGCTCACACTGCTCTGTAAGCGTTGGTTCTCCTCGCTGCTCTGCTCGAATCTTTTCTCTAAATCCTTGTAGAGCTTCACGAACTCGCTGTGCTGCTCCTTGTGCTGCCTCTCTAAAACCTCGAAGGCGTGCAAAAGTTGTTTCTCTAGCTCGGTCATTTATTTCCTCTCCAACTTGATCAGCTCGTTCTTGCCATCGTTCATTGTCCACCCCTCCAGAATCGAGTAACCCTCTGGTATCACAATAAAACGTTCCCCTTTCTGGCTCTCGTACAGAGAAAGCCCCCAAGTCTTGTTCTGGAACTGCTCTAGGATCGCTTTTTGGCGGGCTATCTTTTTCTGATTGTCTAATATCGTCTGCCCTTGATACCAAGCGATCCCGTAACTGACGATCACCAAAAATAACAGGGTCACTGGCAACCAAATCCATGTTTTCATCACCAAGAGATTCAAACGTGATTGCTGCTCTTGGATGTCGTTTATGATTTTCTGCTCGCTTGATTTCAACGCATCTTGAATACGTTGTTCGTGCCTCTCGAAGTCTTTCTTTAGCGTTTGCTCGATAGCGTTGGCTTGCTTCTTCGATTGCGAATTGAAGTCCCTCGCCATATTCAAAATCTTGCTCATACAACAAACCTTTTAATCTTATGTTTCGTTTCCCACTTTCGGGATTCTTAATGCTGATGCTTTTAGCTGTCACTCTGGCAATCTCAAATCCTTTGCTTTCAAGCGCACCAATTACCCCTTTTCGACTACGGATCGCGCCTGATTGAGCAAGATTAAGTAGACCATCGGTAAGAAGTTGCTGAATCTCTTTTGCATCGGATGGAGTGTCTTTAGCACTCACCAAGCCTTGCTGATTAGCAGGGTCATCTGGGTCATGAAGCCCTAGTTCAAGATTCTTAATGGTGCGCCACGCATCGATACGAGGATTGTCTGCAAAGTGGTAGTAAGGTTGAAGTCGCTTGCCAGAATGAAGCTCAATATTTGGAATAACAAAATTCAGCTCTAACCGCCCTTTATCAAGATGCTCTACCCAAAGAATGGAGTATTGGTCTTTGTCTAAGCCTGGTAACAAAGCCTTTTCAAAATCAGCCATGAGGCGATCTTTAATCTCTTGTGATAAGTCCGTTTCAGCAAAACAGAGAAAGCCCGATGTGTACTTTTTGGCGTAAGGACTCGAATCAATGAGTGATTGAACTAAATCAGGATCGCCTTGATTGAGTGTCGCCCTCTCCCGATTTCTATCTTTCCCTAAGAGATAATCAACAGGGCCACTCCCAACGCCCTTACCTCTACGAGCGAACTGAACAATCATACTGAGATCTCATACTGTGCCATTATTTGCCCAAGCTGACGCTCGATTGCTGAAAGTTGAGCCAATACTTGAACCACATTCACGACATCATAATTCTGGGTATTCACTACTCTAGTGATCTGATTCAAGTTATTTCCAAGTCCAGATAACTGGCGCAATAATGCGGGGTCTACTTTAGGAACATTGGCTCTTTTAAGAGTCCGTTCCCCAAGACAAGTCTCTCTCACCCAAGGAGCTAATTCCGCACCATCACACCGATCTTTCAGAGCTTGAAGTTCAGTCTCAGTGACTCTGATCTTGATGGACTTTTCTCGTATTACTTTCTTCTTTTCAGTCATGGCAATTCTTTAGTTTGAGTGCTTTTAACTAGGGTTAAGGGAGCGTAGCGTCCCTTACAAGGCACAATGACAACGTAACGAAGTGGAGGGGTCTTTGTGTAGCCTTGCTTA
>NZ_JAWOWP010000042.1:0-4858 GCF_033340555.1 Vibrio sp. 1069 | reverse complement strand
GCGACGGTCAACGTCACCGTGAATGCGGTGAACGACACGCCTGTGGTTGAAAGCAGCATTGCAGACCAAACCTTGGCAGAAGACTTCACCCCATACAGCATCGATCTAAATACCGCTTTCAGTGATGTGGATAACGCCGATGGTGAGTTAACGTTTAATGTCTCTGGTAATAGCAACATTCAAGTGGCAATCGTCAATGGTATTGCTACGTTCACTCCAACCGCAGACTGGAACGGCTCAGAAGCGTTGACCTTTACGGCTACCGACCCAAGCGGCGAAAGCGTTAGCCAAACGGTGAACTTCACAGTTGCCCCTGTGGCGGACATCGTGGCAGATAAAGCGACGGTTGTGGAAGACACGCCGACCATCATTAAGGTCTTAGGTAACGACACGTTTGAAGGCGACGACAAAGTGGTGTCGCTGGATACCAATCACGGTCCAGCCAACGGCACGGTCTCGGTCAACCCGGACGGCAGCGTCACTTACACGCCAAACGACAACTACCACGGGGCAGACAGCTTCACGTACATCGTTACATCGGGCGGGGTATCGGAGTCCACCACGGTGAACGTCGATGTGACGCCAGTGAACGATGCGCCAGTGGCGACCAATGACACGGCGATTACTGATGAAGATACGCCAGTGACGATTGATGTCCTGCCAAACGACACCGATATTGATGGCGATACGCTGTCTATCCAATCGGCGTCTGTGCCGAGTGACCAAGGGACAGTTGAAATTGTTGACGGCAAACTGGTCTTTACACCGGCTGAGAACTTCCATGGTGACGCCGAAATCACTTACACCGTTACGGATGGTTCGCTGACCGACCAAGCAACGGTTAACGTCACCGTGAATGCGGTGAACGACACACCTGTGGTTGAAAGCAACCTCGCAGACCAAACCTTGGCAGAAGACTTTACGCCATACAGCATCGATCTGAATACCGCCTTCAGCGATGTGGATAACGCCGATGGTGAGTTAACGTTTAATGTCTCTGGTAATAGCAACATTCAAGTGGCAATCGTCAATGGTATTGCTACGTTCACTCCAACCGCAGACTGGAACGGCTCAGAAGCGTTGACCTTTACGGCTACCGACCCAAGCGGCGAAAGCGTTAGCCAAACGGTGAACTTCACAGTTGCGCCTGTGGCAGATATTGAATCTGACCGCGCGACGGTTGTGGAAGACACACCAACCATCATTAAGGTTTTAGGTAACGACACGTTCGAAGGCGACGACAAAGCGGTGTCGCTGGATACCAATCACGGTCCAGCCAACGGCACGGTCTCGGTCAACCCGGATGGCAGCGTAACCTACACGCCAAACGACAACTACCACGGGACAGACAGCTTTACCTACATCGTTACGTCAGGTGGGGTATCGGAGTCCACCACGGTGAACGTCGATGTGACACCGGTGAACGACGCGCCAGTGGCAAAAGATGATACCGCTGTTACTGACGAAGACACGCCAGTGACGATTGATGTTCTGCCAAACGATACTGACATTGATGGCGATACGCTGTCTATCCAATCAGCGTCCGTACCTGAAGCGCAAGGCACAGTCGAGATTGTTGACGGCAAGTTGGTGTTCACACCGGCCGAGAACTTCCATGGCGATGCTGAAATCACTTACACCGTCACCGATGGT
Organism: Vibrio sp. 1069; assembly: GCF_033340555.1. Classification (NCBI taxonomy): domain Bacteria; kingdom Pseudomonadati; phylum Pseudomonadota; class Gammaproteobacteria; order Vibrionales; family Vibrionaceae; genus Vibrio; species Vibrio sp. 1069. The sequence continues at coordinate 3,205 of NZ_JAWOWP010000042.1, read as the reverse complement.
TCGCTGACTGACCAAGCGACGGTCAACGTCACCGTGAATGCGGTGAACGACACGCCTGTGGTTGAAAGCAACATTGCAGACCAAACCTTGGCGGAAGATTTTACGCCATACAGCATCGATCTAAATACCGCTTTCAGCGATGTGGATAACGTGGATGGCGATCTGAGCTTCAGCGTTGCTGGCAACAGCAACATTCAAGTGGCGATCGTCAACGGTATTGCTACGTTCACTCCAACCGCGGACTGGAACGGCTCAGAAGCGCTGACCTTTACGGCCACCGATCCAAGCGGCGAAAGCGTTAGCCAAACGGTGAACTTCACGGTAGCCCCTGTGGCGGACATCGTGGCAGACAAAGCGACGGTTGTGGAAGACACGTCGACCATCATCAAGGTCTTAGGTAACGACACGTTCGAAGGCAGCGACAAAGTGGTGTCGTTGGATACCAATAACGGTCCAGCTAACGGCACGGTCTCGGTCAACCCGGACGGCAGCGTGACTTACACGCCAAACGACAACTTCCACGGCACAGACAGCTTCACCTACATCGTCACCTCAGGTGGGGTATCAGAGTCCACCACGGTGAACGTCGATGTGACGCCAGTGAACGATGCGCCAGTGGCAAAAGATGACGCGGCAACAACACAAGAAGATACCGCTGTCACGATTGATGCTCTGCCAAACGACACTGACATCGATGGCGATAAGCTGTCGATTGAATCGGCTTCCGTACCTGAAACACAAGGTACAGTTGAGATCGTTGATGGCAAACTGGTCTTCACACCGGCTGAGAACTTCCATGGTGACGCTGAAATCACTTACACCGTGACTGATGGTGCACTGACTGACCAAGCAACGGTCAACGTCACCGTGAATGCGGTGAACGACACGCCTGTGGTTGAAAGCAACATTGCAGACCAAACCTTGGCGGAAGATTTTACGCCATACAGCATCGATCTAAATACCGCTTTCAGCGATGTGGATAACGTGGATGGCGATCTGAGCTTCAGCGTTGCTGGCAACAGCAACATTCAAGTGGCGATCGTCAATGGGATTGCTACGTTCACTCCAACCGCAGACTGGAACGGCTCAGAAGCATTGACCTTTACCGCCACCGATCCAAGCGGTGAAAGCGTTAGCCAAACGGTGAACTTCACAGTGGCGCCTGTGGCAGATATTGAATCTGACCGCGCGACGGTTGTGGAAGACACACCAACCATCATCAAGGTTTTAGGTAACGACACGTTCGAAGGCGACGACAAAGTGGTGTCGCTCGATAGCAATAACGGTCCAGCCAACGGCACGGTCTCGGTCAATCCGGACGGCAGCGTCACTTACACGCCAAACGACAACTTCCACGGTACAGACAGCTTCACGTACATCGTTACCTCAGGTGGGGTATCGGAATTCACCACGGTGAACGTCGATGTGACGCCAGTGAATGACGCGCCAGTGGCAAAAGATGATACCGCTGTCACTGACGAAGACACGCCAGTGACGATTGATGTCCTACCAAACGATACTGACATCGATGGTGATACGTTAAGCATTGATTCGGCGTCTGTGCCGAGTGACCAAGGTACAGTTGAAATTGTTGACGGCAAACTGGTCTTCACACCGGCTGAGAACTTCCATGGCGACGCTGAAATCACTTACACCGTCACCGATGGTGCGCTGACTGACCAAGCCACGGTCAACGTCACCGTGAATGCGGTGAACGACGCGCCTGTGGTTGAAAGCAGCATTGCAGACCAAGCCTTGGCGGAAGACTTTACGCCATACAGCATCGATCTAAATACCGCTTTCAGCGATGTAGATAACGTGGATGGCGATCTGACCTTCAGCGTTTCTGGCAACAGCAACATTCAAGTGGCGATCGTCAATGGCATTGCTACGTTCACTCCAACCGCAGACTGGAACGGCTCAGAAGCATTGACCTTTACGGCCACCGATCCAAGCGGTGAAAGCGTTAGCCAAACGGTGAACTTCACAGTAGCGCCTGTGGCGGACATCGTGGCAGATAAAGCGACGGTTGTGGAAGACACGCCAACCATCATCAAGGTCTTAGAGAACGACACGTTCGAAGGCGACGACAAAGTGGTGTCGCTAGATACCAATAACGGTCCAGCGAACGGCACGGTCTCGGTCAACCCGGACGGCAGCGTCACTTACACGCCAAACGACAACTTCCACGGTACAGACAGCTTCACCTACATCGTCACGTCCGGTGGGGTATCGGAGTCCACCACGGTGAACGTCGATGTCACACCAGTGAATGACGCGCCAGTGGCGACCAATGACAATGCCGTTACTGACGAAGATACACCAGTGACGATTGATGTTCTGCCAAACGATACTGACATCGATGGTGATGCATTACGTATTGACTCGGCATCTGTGCCGAGTGACCAAGGGACAGTTGAAATTGTTGATGGCAAACTGGTGTTCACGCCAGCTGAGAACTTCCATGGTGACGCTGAAATCACTTACACCGTCACGGATGGTGCGCTGACTGACCAAGCGACGGTTAACGTCACCGTGAATGCGGTGAACGACGCGCCTGTGGTTGAGAGCAACATCGCAGATCAAACCTTAGCAGAAGACTTTACGCCATACAGCATCAATCTGAATACCGCTTTCAGCGATGTGGATAATGTTGATGGCGAGCTGAGCTTCAGCGTTTCTGGTAATAGCAACATTCAAGTGGCGATCGTCAATGGTATTGCTACGTTCACTCCAACCGCAGACTGGAACGGCTCAGAAGCGTTAACGTTTACGGCTACCGATCCAAGCGGCGAAAGCGTAAGCCAAACGGTGAACTTCACAGTGGCGCCTGTGGCGGACATCGTGGCAGACAAAGCGACGGTCGTGGAAGACACGCCAACCATCATCAAGGTCTTAGATAACGACACGTTCGAAGGCAATGACAAAGTGGTGTCGCTGGATAGCAATTACGGTCCAGCGAACGGCACGGTCTCGGTCAACCCGGATGGCAGCGTCACTTACACGCCAAACGACAACTACCACGGTGCAGACAGCTTTACCTACATCGTTACCTCCGGTGGGGTATCGGAGTCCACCACGGTGAACATCGATGTCACGCCAGTGAATGACGCGCCAGTGGCGACCAATGACAACGCCGTTACTGACGAAGACACGCCAGTGACGATTGATGTCCTGCCAAACGACACCGATATTGATGGTGATA
>NZ_JAWOWP010000041.1:0-5951 GCF_033340555.1 Vibrio sp. 1069 | reverse complement strand
GCTACGATGATTAACTGATGTAACCGATCAGATCGTAACTTCCTGATTTAGTTCCATCGAATTACGCAACAAAGCCTGCTGGCGTGTATGAAGTGGTAGAAGTCGAAGGCGAGCGAATATTCCAAATCAATGCCGCAAATTGTGTGCATTGCAAAACCTGTGACATCAAAGATCCATCGCAAAACATTACATGGAAAGCACCAGAAGGTGGCGGTGGACCGAGTTATCAGAATATGTAGTCCCTGGATTAACCAAAATAAAACGGCATCTGAATAGTTCAGATGCCGCTTAACATTAATGGTTATCTTGCCAAAGATAAATTATTAGTCCGTTGTAAACACGTGATGTTGGAACAACTGGTCAACAATTTCATGCGAGGTCGCTGATGCGCCCAGTTCTAGGCCAGACATGTCGAAGTGCTCCAGTGCGACCGATGTAGATTGGCCTGTCTCATTAGTAATCGTTAGGTTGAGGGTATCCTGTTCACCATCAAAACTAGCGCTGACGTGATCCAACAAGGCTTCCATGGCCGCCACATCATCATCTGCTGGTGAAACAATATCACTCAAGTCTAATTTATCTTCACCGAGATTAAAGTCTTTGATGACATCCATAGATGCTTCAGAACTTAAAGACTCATTGGTGAAAGTAAACGTATCGCTCCCTTCACCTCCCGTTAGGATATCATTCCCTAAACCTCCGATGAGAATGTCATTGCCAAGACCACCCACTAGGATGTCATCGCCTGCAGCGCCATTTAAGGTATCTGCACCGTCTTGTCCCAGCATGATATCAATAGTCTCACTACCATCAAGCAAGTTGACCAGGTCATTACCCATGACAGCATGACGCTCAGTAGAAGCGACGTCTGCACCTGATTCACTAAGTGTTAGAGTAAAGGCGTTGTCACTCACCCCGCCTCTTCCGTCTGACACTTTAAAGAGAAAGTTAAGATCAACTTGTTGGTTACCTTCTAAGGTAAAGCTATCACTTTGTGTAAAGCTGTAACTGCCGTTTGACTCGACCTCTAACAAGCCAAATGCCGTTTCAACATGTAAGCTCCCATCGACTTGACTCGTCGAAAAAACAAGGTCTTGGTCGACGGTGACATCATGCAAATCAGCACTTAAAAGAGTGAAATCCCCATCAGCCAAAGAGACTGTCATGATGTCGCCATCTGCATCTTGGCTTCCTGACAGCAACTCACCAGCAATTGGTTCAGGTGAAAAATGATTGAGGAATTGGCCTAACTGCTCGCCAGAATCGATAAATACAACTTGGTCGCTCAATTCTTCCAGTGCTTGGGCTGCACTTTCATTGTCTGACGTTGCAATACCAATACCATAAACTTTGGCATCATGCGTTTGCTTATAGTCTTCCCATCGTTCATTCAAATCTGGAGCTGCTGTTTCACCTTCTTTAGGGTTTGGTGCACCGTCAGAGATAAAGAATATGGTCTCTTTACTTTCGATTGGCTGTTCTTTCAAGTACAGATCCCAATCAAAATTGCCGTTTTCATCTAAGCCATCTTGCCAAGGGAATTGAGTTCCTATTTCATTGAAGGCCATGACGGCTTCTAGTGCCTTGCTGTAGTCTGTGTTCGTACCGTGATTAATATCACACCATTGACTCACGTAAGAGGCAACTTCGCTGAGATATTCAGGATCATTGGAATCACGTCCATTCAGCAAAGGCGGACGGCTCATTTCCTCTACTTGATCTAAAGTTAACCAGCTCTGTGTAGACGTATCTCCATCAAAGCGAACCAAACGAATGTAAGTATTGGATTGCCCACCCTCTTCAATCATGTTCTCAACCATTGAGTGAAGGGCTTCCGCAGCTTTGTAAGCTCTTGATTCTGTCTTGGGTGCAGTAGCCTCACTACCGACGGTATTTTGCCCATCAAATGTGCGAGTCATACTGTTTGATTCATCAAACACAACCGTCACTTTGTTAATCGGCAAGTCTTCCATTTCAGCAAAGCCATGTACTGGCGATGAAGTTGGGGCATGGTTTTCAGTTACATTTAGAGTGACCTGAGTTGTGTCTTTGTCCGTACCATCCGTCGCCGTGACTTCCAACTGATAACTATCCTGAACAGAGTGGTCTAGCTTAACTCCGTCTTTAAGCCAAATCTCACCGCTATTTGAATCTACGCGGAATAAATTGGCATCACCGCCACTTAGCTCGTATTTAATGGTATCTGCACCATCAGGGTCGAAAGCTTTAACCTTACCCACCAACAATCCAGCTTCCTGCTCTGCAACGTTAAAAGTTGCATTATCCGCAGTTGGCATACCGCTGACATCGGTTCCATGAGTCTGATCTGCATCAGTATTGCTAATAAACTCAGGAGCGCGATCTCGAATATCGATTGTCACTTCACCAGTCGCGGTATCGCCGTCTGCATCGAGAACGGTGATATTGAATTTTTCTTGTTGATGACCCTTAACATTCGTCGCTTTGTAGTCATAGCGACCATTTTCAAAGTTAAGAGTTAGCGTACCATGCTCTGTGTCGATCTCTGCTAACGAGTGTAGAGAGATAATTGCCCCATTACTGGCACTTACTGTGCCATCAGCTTTATTGTAATGATAGGTTTCACCATCAACTTCAATTTGATCCACCCATTGGCTATCGCCATTAATATCATCTAGAAGATTGCTCTGAAGCTGCCCTGATACTGTTTTGTTCAGAAGCCCCTCTATTTGTGAGTCATCAGTTACTACCAGTGCAGAGCCTTTATCGGTTGCAACTGGTTCTAGATATTTCATATCCGCACCAGCGCCAATACCAATTGACCAGATGTTCTCTAAAGATGCACCACTCGAATCGATACTGCGATCCATCGCATTTTCAAGAATGATGCTTTGCTCAGCGTCTGTCGGTTGATCCCAACCATTAGCTAAGTACTCGTAGCGCTGCTCACTTTCAAAATCGTCTGCTGTAGACCACTTCATTAAGCTCTCGCGCAACTCTGTATATGCCGGATCTGACGTATTTGTCCATGAATTGAAGTCGCTTGGCGCACCATCCGAAATAAAGTAAAGCTGATGATTGCTAGTGTCATCTGTTTCTTGGCTAAGGTCAGTTAAGGCAGCATTTACCTGGTCAATCGCTTGGCTATATGGCGTCCAGCCACCACGACCAATTGAATCCAAGTAAGCATCAATCTCATCCACAGATTCTAGCCATTCAGACGTTTGACCATCTGGATAACCTGAGTGCGTCGCAATCTTAAATCGAACGTCACCAAGATCATCATACTTTTCAAACATGGTCTTAATTGCACTGCGTGCTAGGTCCCAGCGAGTAACTTCAACGCCTTGCTCGTTTTTAACCATGTCATCCCACATCGAACCCGATGCATCTAACGCGATAACAACACTGTTGTTTTGTGGATCAACATCCATGATTTCATGGTGCTCTGAATTAACTGAAGGTAGAGAGTCAACAACACCAAGGTGCAAAGTTGCATTTTCAACTCGGCCACCCGCATCCACTTGAACGCTAACAGGGATATCTAATGTGTCAGCACCGAGTTCCGAGTGATCTACTGGCTCATATTGCTCGACGGTATAATGCCCAGTTTTACCATCAATGCTCGCTTCAATGACTTTGACCTTATCATCACCTGAGCCAACATATCCGGTTAAAGTACCGCGATCATCACTCACTTCAAACACCACTGGCTTGCCTTCACTGGTAACGGTCTCCAGATTCTGTTCAGAATCAAATCGGAACTCAGCATCTGATGCAGAACCAAGGTTGGCAACTAAATCACCTTCAGCATGTACGCCAGAACTCGCACCAACTGCAGACTCATCGAGCATGATATGCGAATCATCCAATGAAATAGGCTCACCTACTACATGCACTGTTACTTCAGCTTTATCAGTCAGACCATCCGCATCTTCAATGACGTATTCAAATGAGTATTCCTTTATTTCCCCAGTCTTAATCGTGCGCTGATCTTCTGGCAATGATTCAAGATATTTGGCTGCATCAAACACCAATTTGCCATCTATTAAGTTTAGATATTCTGTTTGTGGGTAGTTAATAATAGTCAGTTCGTCACCGTCTGGATCGCTATCATTCGCTAACACATCCAGCTCTAGAATACCGGCTCCTGTTGTTTGATAGTCCTCATCAAAGCTCGTCAAATCGGCAGAAACTTGTGTTACAAAGTACTCCGACCCCTTAGGATCAACCAAGCCATCTTTGTAACCCACGGCTGACATTTCAATGCTATCAAAATATCGACCATCCGCATCAATACTTACAACTTGCTTACGATTGCCAGTTCCTTCAAATACTCCCGAAGCGACAACCTCACCTTTGTAGTAAGCCTTCCAAACACCGCGCTCAACTCCAGGCTCCCAAGAGCTCCAAAGATTTTCAACTTGAACTTTAGCATGATCTGCGACTTGTCCATCAGCGAAAGTGAAACGCATAGCCTCACTGTGTGAAGTAGCATCATCGAATCCAATTTGACCGTCTTTTACCTGATCCGTACCACCATCTAAGGAAGAGCTAACCCCATACTTATGCGTACCACCGTCACCAGTGTAATCCGCCTTGTTAGCGTCACCGATTTTGTTACCTGTGTTGGTATCAACGATGTAGTAGTCCACACTAATATCTGCACTGTCGTCCCAGTTCGTGTGATCTAAAACCTTAGTCTCTTTCTCAATACCTTTGTCATCTTCAGCGATTGGAGCTTCGTTAATGTCATTTATCACGACATTGACGTTAGCCGTATCCTTTGCCCCAGACTGGTCTTCAGCTTCTACCAATAGTTGGTAGCTATCTGACGTTTCATGGTCAAAGACTACGCCACTTTTAACGCTGATCTCACCTGTGTGACTGTTTATTTCAAAAAGGTCAGTATGGTTGGTTAACTGATAAGTTACATTGCTACCTTTATCGACATCAAATGCCTCAACCTGCCCAATTACGCCAGCAACAGCATTCTCATTAATGCTAAATTGGTAACTATCGGTATCGGCTTTGCCATCTTCATCTAGGCCGTGGCTATCATTCGTTCCACTAATAAATTCAGGAGCATCGTTGTTACCTGTAATAGTCACAACCACGTCATGAGTCGTGCCATCTGCAGATGTTACTGTCATGGTACGAATAACCGGATCGCTATCGGCGTCTAACGATTGCACGTCTGGGTGGCTATTGTTCAGCTTATACGTCCAGTTACCTTGCTCATCGATCGAGAAGGTACCCCAATTGTCATCTTGAACGTCGGTTTGGGGCTGGAAGACCGCTTCACCTGCATCAGGGTCATCCACGTTTAAGTTGCCGCCAGTGGTCAGCGTTACGTCTTCTTGAACCGCGCCTTTATCATCACCCGGTTGGTCTGGTGTGATGATCGCTTTGTCGTCTAAGCCCGTGATCGTCACGACCACGTCATGAGTCGTGCCGTCCGCAGATGTTACTGTCATGGTGCGAATCACCGGATCGCTATCGGCGCCTAACGCTTGCACGTCTGGATGATTATTGTTCAGCTTATACGTCCAGTTACCTTGCTCATCGATAGAGAACGTACCCCAATTGTCATCTTGAACGTCGGTTTGCGGTTGGAATACCGCTTCACCTGCATCAGGGTCATCCACGTTTAGGTTGCCGCCAGTGGTCAGCGTTACGTCTTCTTGAACCGCGCCTTTATCATCACCCGGTTGATCTGGTGTGATGATCGCTTTGTCGTCTGAGCCCGTGATCGTCACGACCACGTCATGAGTCGTGCCATCTGCAGACGTCACTGTCATGGTGCGAGTCACCGGATCGCTATCAGCGTCTAACGCTTGCACGTCTGGATGATTATTGTTCAGCGCATACGTCCAGTTGCCATCAGCATCGATAGAGAACGTACCCCAGTTGCCATCTTGAACGTCGGTTTGCGGTTGGAATACCGCTTCACCTGCATCAGGGTCATCCAC
>NZ_JAWOWP010000040.1:0-6369 GCF_033340555.1 Vibrio sp. 1069 | reverse complement strand
TGTTTTACCGTGGTCAACGTGGCCGATAGTACCAACGTTAACGTGCGGTTTCGTACGTTCAAATTTTTCTTTAGACATGAGTGGTCCCTCTAGGTACGGATTTAGGTGGCCCAAATTGACCACGCAACCAAAAAAAGATAATTGGTAAATCTAATATCAAAAGGAAATAAACTTGAGAGCTGGTGCTGATAGGCAGACTCGAACTGCCGACCTCATCCTTACCAAGGATGCGCTCTACCACCTGAGCTATATCAGCACTCAAATTAGAGTGGAGCGGGCAGCGGGAATCGAACCCGCATCATCAGCTTGGAAGGCTGAGGTAATAGCCATTATACGATGCCCGCAACACGTAACTCTGAGAGCTATTTCCTAAAGAATATGGTGGAGGGGGACGGATTCGAACCATCGAAGGCAGTGCCGGCAGATTTACAGTCTGCTCCCTTTGGCCACTCGGGAACCCCTCCAAATTTTCAAGCCATTCAGACTACTAAAGGAAAGAATGGTGCCGACTACCGGAATCGAACTGGTGACCTACTGATTACAAGTCAGTTGCTCTACCTACTGAGCTAAGTCGGCATAAGTGGTGCGCATTCTATTGAATGATTTTCTAGGTTGCAATAGTAATTTGAAAAAAAATCATAAATTTCGATTTTTTAGATTCGTTTGCTGCAAATTCGTACAAACTTAGCTTTTTTAAAGTAAACTTCGACCTTTGTCGTTTGCTTTGAAGTTCGCTTGATGTATGTTCTTGCTTCTATTAAACCAAGGATAAAAGAGACCCATGAGTCCATTTTTGTCATTTGACCGTGCAAATTGGGCCGAGTTAAGAAACTCTGTACCGATGACACTTTCTGAAGACGACTTGACTGCGCTTCAGGGCATTAATGAAAACCTAACCATGGAGGAAGCGGTAGAGATCTACCTTCCTTTGTCTCGTCTTTTGAATCTGTATGTCCAGGCTCGTCAAAGCCGCAATTCCGTATTACAACAATTCTTAAATACAGAGGAACATGCTCCCCCTTTCGTAATTGGTATCGCTGGCAGTGTTGCTGTAGGCAAAAGTACGACTGCTCGTATTCTAACGGCATTGCTTTCTCGTTGGGAGAATCATCCCAAAGTGTCCTTGGTTACAACAGATGGCTTCCTATATCCGAAAAAAGTACTAGAAGAACGCGGTATCATGCATCGTAAAGGCTTCCCAGAATCCTATGATATCAAGCGCTTAGTCGAGTTCATGTCTGACGTAAAGGCAGGAAAGCCCGATCTTGAAGTACCCATCTACTCTCACATCACGTATGACATTACTGATGAACTAAGAAAAGTGGATAGACCGGATGTTCTTATTATTGAAGGTTTAAACGTTCTGCAAAGTGGAATGGACTATCCACATGACCCGCATCGTGTCTTCGTCTCTGACTTTTTAGATTTTTCAATTTATGTCGACGCAGAAACAGAGACCATTGAACATTGGTATGTAGAACGCTTTTTAAAGTTTCGCCAAGGGGCCTTTACGAAACCAGGCTCTTATTTTAGCCACTACACACAACTCTCTGTCGATGACGCAAAGAAAAAAGCGAAGCAAATTTGGCATGATATTAATGGGCTCAATTTAGAATTGAATATTCTTCCAACTCGAGAGAGAGCCCACTTGATTCTACACAAAGGCGTTAACCACTTAGTTGATAAAGTCTCGTTGCGAAAGTAATCGAAGATTAGTCACTTTTACGCAACGAGATTTCACCACCAATATAAGTCTCTAGTCCTTGGGAGGTTTCGATTAATATTCCACCTTGATGATCGATGCCTCGAACAACGCCATATACCTCTCTAGGACCAATAAGCAGTTTGACCTGACGATTAAGGAAATTGTCTAACCGATTCCAACGTTCGATAAAGCCAGTAAGTCCTTTCATTTCATATTCGACAAGTGCGGAATTCCAATGCTTGATAAGTGTCATTGCTAAAACATTTCTATCGATCTTGAGACTCTGATTTACTTGGTTCAACGTGGTCCATGGCTGGTCAATCTCAGGCTGGTCGTCAGGCATTCCAATATTCAGACCCATCCCAATCACTAGATGAGCAGCCCCACCGGCCTGACCCGACATTTCAACCAAGATTCCGGCCAGTTTTTTATCTTGATAATACAAGTCATTCGGCCACTTGAGTTTAACACCTTGCATGCCTACTTCTTCCAGAGCTTCCACTGCGGCAATCCCAATCACCAAGCTCAAGCCCATTGCCGCAGCCATTCCCGCATCCAGTCGCCAATACATAGAGAGATATAAGTTAGAGCCAAACGGTGAGACCCATTGTCTACCGCGGCGACCACGCCCTTGTGCTTGATATTCAGCAATACAAACACGGCCCTTTTCCGAATCCGCGACTCTGTCGAGCAAATATTGATTCGTTGAGTCAATCACAGGGACGAGTTCAATAAGTGACTCCGAGCTAGTGGTAAGGAGAGTCTCGTCTAACAACTGCAATGGTGAGGCTAATTGGTAACCGCGCCCTTGCACTCGATAAATATCAATACCCCATTCACTAAGACCTTTAATGTGCTTAGCGATTGCCGCTCTAGAAACATTAAGATCGTCGCCCAACGCTTCTCCTGAATGAAACTCTCCATCACTTAATAACTTTAGAATATGAAGTTTCGTAGAGTGATCTTTTCTCATCTAGATGCCTCGATCTGAGCCAAATTGGTCTCCCCGGTACGATTGAGAAAGCGTACTTCATGCTCAAGTATGATTTGGTATTTGTCCCATACTGTCTGCTTCACTAAAGAAGCAAGCGCGACAATGTCATCAGCACTACAATTATCTATGTTGGTCAAAACCAAAGCTTGCATAGGGTTGACCTGCGCACCATGTACAGACTTCCCCTTTAATCCACACTGATCAATAAGCCAACCAGCAGCAATTTTCATTCCTCCAGAAGCTGGGTAGGCTACTACGTTAGGGTATTTTTTTGTGAGTCGATCATAGTGATCTTGCGTGATCACTGGGTTTTTAAAGAAACTACCTGCGTTACCTATCTTGGTTGGATCTGGCAGTTTTGCCTTTCGCACTTGGCATACTCGTTCGAAGATAGAAGCAGGGCTGAGTTGTTCTTCTGGGATACTTTGTAAAGGACCGTACTGGTTAATCGGCTGCCATTGCTTCGCCAACTTAAGCCCTAATGCGGTGATAAAGCACTTTCCGTGCAACGCATGTTTAAATATGGAATCCCTATAGGCAAACTCACAGTCTTGGGCGTGCATTCTTTTGTTTTCAAACGTAGTTATATCAAGAACATCTACATAATCACAGATGTCTTTTAGCTCTAGGCCATACGCACCAATGTTCTGAATAGGAGCCGAGCCAGCACAACCTGGAATCAAAGCTAAGTTCTCGATCCCACCGATCCCCTGATTCACACACCAGGAAACCAATTCAGGCCAATCTTCACCACCGGCAATATGTAATAGGTAGTGCTCATCCGTTTCCGTGACTTCTTTACCCATGATTCGATTAACAATCACTAATCCCTCAAAATGTTCTGTAAAAAGAACATTACTTCCTTTACCTAAAAAAAGTTTCGGTAAATGGGTGAATCTTGGGTTTTGAAATAGCTCAATAACATCTTCAAGCGACTCAACGATAGCTAAATAGGAACACGATTGTTCAATTCCAAAAGTATGGTAAGACTTTAGGCTCGCATTTGTTTTAATTTGCATAGTAGGTTTGCAACACCAGATAAGATTCTCTTAAACTGTCGACATTCTACATTAGTTATCTTTTAACCGCAGTGACAATACCAGACTCATTAATCATAGAAGTGTTAAATCCCATCAAGCTCCCCCTCATTAAGAAACTATACAAAGCGTATTACCCTGCGGGTCGAGCCAAAAAAGATGAATTGATCATTACAGCAAGCCATAAAGGGGAAATCATTGCGTTACTACGTTTAAAAAGTGTAGATAAAGTTCGTCTATTGACAGGAATGTTGGTCATTCCGAAAGTTAGGGGAACAGGGATTGGAAAAGAACTACTAACTCATTGTAAAAACAATATTTTCACTGATGGCGATTATTGCTTCGCGTTTACACATCTCGAATCCTATTATTCCAAGCATGGATTCACAACAATTGATTGCTCTGAGCTACCACACCCGCTAAAAATGGCATTTCAACGTTATGTAGATAGCGGTAAAGATCTCATTCCAATGCAATTCATCTCTTCAACGACATCAAAACGCGTGCTTTTGTAGCCAGGTAAATCATATCTTTGATAAAATGGCAGGTTCGCAATATTGCACTAAACTAAGGTACTCATACCGATATGATAGTAAGTAGGAATCCATTCGAGCAGTTGCCAAGTCTCGCTGTCAATCCGGAAGACTTTGATGTTCTGTATTCAGCAGAATCATTCAGAACCTGTCTTTTAGATGCTATCAGCAAAGCAACGTCGCGAATTTACCTAGTCGCTCTATATCTGGAAGATGATGAAGCTGGACGTGAAATTCTCACTGCGCTTTATGAAGCGAAACAGCGCAATCCTGGGTTGGACATCAATATCTGTGTCGACTGGCATCGAGCGCAGCGTGGCCTGATTGGTGCGGAGACATCTGAGGGTAATTCAGCGCTTTACAAAGCATATGCCAGTAAGTACCAACACCCAATCCCTGTCTATGGCATACCAGTGCGTGGCAGAGAAGTTTTTGGGGTACTGCATTTAAAAGGCTTCATTGTCGATGATACTGTTATCTACAGTGGGGCGAGCTTAAATAACGTTTATCTCCATTATCATGAACGTTATCGATTTGATCGTTACCATGTGATTCGACATGAATCTTTAGCGAATTCAATGGTGCAATTCATTCAGGAAGAAATGATTGCTCACCCTGCCGTTAATGATCTTGCAGGAAAAGATAAGCCAGAAACCAAAGAAATAAAGTCGGCGATTCGCCAACTGAGGGCTTCTCTTGCTCAAGCAAACTATAAGTTTGAAGACCAAGCTGCAACAGAAGAAAGCGTAAAAGTCACTCCGTTAGTTGGGCTAGGCAAACGCCGTAATCTACTCAATCAACAGATTGTAAAGTTATTGGCAGCAGCCCAAGACGAAATTTTCATTTGTACGCCTTACTTTAACTTCCCTAAAGCACTTCATCGTGAAGTGAAACGAGCCATGAAGCGAGGTGTGAAAGTAACTATTGTTGTGGGTGATAAAACCGCCAACGACTTTTACATTGCACCTGAGGAAGACTTTAAAACCATTGGCGGACTTCCATATCTTTACGAAGTGAATTTGCGTCGCTTTGCGAAAGCCAATGAAGCGAATATCGCCGCACGTAAATTGTCAATTCACCTATGGAAGCATGACAATAACAGCTTCCACCTTAAGGGTATTTGGGTTGATAAACGCTATATGCTACTTACTGGGAATAACCTAAATCCACGTGCTTGGTCACTCGACCTAGAAAATGGGCTACTCATACAAGACAATTATGCGAAGCTCACTGAGAAGTTTGAAGACGAAGTTTCGCGTATTCTTGAGCATACTCACCTTATCTGTACTTATAAGCAATTAGAGAAAGTAGAAGACTATCCTATAGGGGTGCAGCGACTGGTCAGAAAAATCACCCGCCTAAAGGCAGATGGTGTTTTAAAACGTATTCTTTAGACATCATTTCTCGCTCTAAAGTACGTCGAGATTTTTATACTAAGCCAACCGCTTTAGCAGTTGGCTTTTTCATATAATCCATTTGGAATACTTAACTATTTTCTAGTACCGCTAGTGAGCACATAACCACTTAGATCTAGAGCGACTCTCTTAATGGGTTTGAGTTTTGACGTTTGTGAGTATTCCGCATAGCTTACAGCCTCGAGCTAAGCTACCCCTCTCTGTTCTGGCGCTTCTTACCCTTTGGCGATATATTTTTTCTGAGACTCATCAAATGTTCAGCGTCGAAAATCATCACCTCGCTAATGAAGAGCTCCTTCAATCTTTCACCTTCCAATTCTTTTCAAGTCGTTTGATTTTTGAGCCAGGAGAGATTGGGGGGTATATATGACGCTTTTCTGGATTATGCGCACAGTTCGTTTTTTCTTTCTCATCAAGATTCAAGCCGTTGAACGCCTTTGAATACCATAGATTACTTAGGTTTGTTTGTAGGTCATATTGTCTTTCCACAGCATCAACGGCCTATATTAATTAAAGCCTAGTGTGTAATCACGCAAAGTTCACTTAGTAGGGATTATGGGGAGTAGTCTAATTAGGTGTAAACACAATTCAGGGAAACGCCGCAGTAGAAACGAAAAAAGCCTCAGTCTTTCGACTGAGGCTTAATATAAGTGGCGGAGTGGACGGGACTCGAACCCGCGACCCC
>NZ_JAWOWP010000039.1:0-7308 GCF_033340555.1 Vibrio sp. 1069 | reverse complement strand
CGCCATGATTCACATCAAGAATACTTGAATAAAAAGAATGGGATGAGACAGATGGCTACAAAGTGCCAGTTAACGCCGCATTAAGGGGTGAACAACGCAAGCCACCCGACCTAAACCATTGCACCGTAAACACTAAAGCCAATTCAAACCAAAACTGCCAAGCGTTGTGAATCCCTCTTGAATGCTTTGTTATAACGCTGATTCGCACAAACTAACACGAAAATTGTATGAATCTAATGACTTACTTGCGATAACTACTTTTCCATTCGGTAAATAAGCAACTCTTTCATTTTCACCAAGCTTACAGTAACTAAACTCCTCTGTTTCGAGGTGATATGCAAACCATTTAATCTTTTCATCAACAACATCCAAGTACCATGAAGTGTCTTTGTTGAACGCAATGCAAGTTGACAATAAGCATATACAAGCAACTATACGTCCAAAGAGCAAAACTGGTGACTTCCGCCCAAAATTTTTAAGAAAGCTCAGAGTTAAAAGTTTTTTAGGAGCAAAGTCATCTAATTGTGATACTGAACTAAACATTGCTATTGGCACTAGTGGTAATGCCAAAAATAACCCGATAATTGAGAGTGTGATTGGGATAAGCAGTACGGACGCAACGGTAATAGTATAAGCAAAAGGACTGCTAGGAACTTCGAGGATTGAATTTACATTTGTCGATGCTAGCCCTAAATTGAGTGCAGTGCCTGCAATAATGACTACACCCCAAAAGGCTTTTACAAAAAGCAATGAACTAGCCTGCTTAGCTATCCCATTGAGCCATATTATTGCTCCCGACAAAACAAAACCAAGGAAGACCCAATAGCTTGGAAATGGAGCAAAATAGTTAATCAATGGCATAGCTAAAAATGAAATGAAACCAATTAGATAAGCAGCTTCTTCGTTGGTAAGAGAAGAAACTTTCTCCTTATATGCCTTAACAATTTCCACTGTTTCTCCTTAAGCGTTATAACGCCCAATTAAGGCGTGAGCAACGCCACCACTTAACTTAACCGATTGCACCGTAAACACTAAAGTTGATTTGAACTAAAAATGCCATGCGTTGCGAATCGCTCTTGAATTGTTTGTTATGAGGCAACTTGAAGCGACAAAGAAAGGAAGTTTTCATCGCTTTCAGCCACCTGATAGCCAAGGGATTTGTAAAACCTTACCGCAGGCTCGTTTCTAGTAAAACTTGATAAGGTTACGTAACTACGCCCTTGCTCACGCGCCATTTTGTGAATCATGTTCATGACCCTTTCACCCAGTTTCTGATTTTGAAATTCAGGAAACACAATGAGTAAATGTACATGAAGTGCATTGTCGTAAGGCTTGAAGCATAGCATGCCAACTTGCGTGTTATTGAGGTAAACCCAGTGAAACCAAAGCGGCTCATAATCGTTTTTTAAACGATTGACCTGAAACTCATCACACCACCCAAAGACGGCATCAACATGCGAATAAAGTCCTTGTTTAACAACAGTAAACAGACTTTCGAACTCATCACTTTCTACTTGTATTAGTTGAATATCCATATGCCTCATAACGCCTTGTTAAGGTGTGAGGCACGCAATACCGAAGCTGCCGCATACCACCTTAATCACTAAAACCAACGCATAGTAAAAATGCCACGCGTGCCGAATCACTCTTGAACAATTTGTTATACGATTTCTCACAACGAGCGCTGAAACAGACCTTTTTGGACTTTGAAACCTAATTTTTCAAACAGAGCTTTAGACCGAAAGTTACCTTCATCAATGTCTGCATACAATTTTTCAATGCCCACAGATTTTGCGTGAGAAAATAATAAACTGAGAGCTTCCAACATATAGCCTTGTCGCCAATATGCTGAATTAAGTAAGCATCCAACCTCACATGAACGACCACAATCACTAAAACTATGTAAACCGCAAGTTCCAATAACTTTGTTGGTCGATTGCTCTAAAACTGCCCATTCCAGCGATTCACCCGACTTTTCTAATTGGACGACGCTTTCTAGCATCTGAAATATCAAATCTTTCGATGGAAAAACCGGATCTGAGGCAAATTCCATTGTTTGAACATCACCATAAATTTCAAACAAGTCATCAGAATCTTCCATTTGAATTGACCTCAATACAACCCTACTTCCGTGTAAATCAGGCTTCATTTTACTCCTTAATCGTATAACGCCCTGTTAAGGTGTGAGCAACGCAATACCGATGCCGCCGCATACCACCTTAAACACCTAAACCAACGCATAGTAAAAATGCCACGCGTTGCGAATCACTCTTAAACAGTTTGTTAGCTATTTTTTCAAGAAATCAAGAAAGTTAACGTCAAACACACCTTCTTCATCTTCTATACGAACCATAGAATTGAAAGAGGCTTCTTCAAAAGAAGGGTTTTCTTTTAAGATGTCTAGAAACAATGGCTTAATTTCATCACTTTCTATCGCCAAAGCAAGTGATTCGTGCGCAATCCTAATCAGTAGTTTAATATCTTCATCTTCATCGCCTGAAAGCTCCTCCTCCTCCCAACTTTCCATGATATCTCGAAGTTTAGATACATTCTTATTACCTCTTTCAAAATCAGAGAGAATAATAAACTCACCATGTGAGACTTGATTGTGTTGGACAAAATCCAGCCCATCCTTATTCCATATATTCCAATGCATGTCATAGTGCCAAAAGGCTACAGATATAGTCATATGGGAAAAAGCCTTCTGGCTTACGTAAAATTTTAATTCATCAATTCTGCTATCAATTAGCGTTAATAAAACACTCTTGTAACAATCAACTAGCTCAGTTTTATCTATCACAACAACTCCTATAGTGGATAAAGATTAAAAAGTGACAATTCCTATAAATAGCTAACGCCTTGCTAAGGTGTGAGTAACGCAATACAAAAGCTACCGCACAGCGCCTTAATCACCATAAGCCACCGCAAAGTAAAAATGCCACGCGTTACGAATCACTCTTAAGCAATTTGTTAGTACATGCGCCACTTCTATTTGTGCACTCCAAGATATTGAAAATTGGTATGATATGAAAGACTTTGAACACTGAAGTGAGACGGGCAACTACAAAACTTAAACTCGGTTAAGAGACGTGAGTTGGCTAGAAGAAAAACGTACTGAACTCCCCTACTTTTACTGGATTCAAATTAGAAAAGGATTCGGTCCTCGTACTTCAACAGCCACACCAAAAGTAATCAAGGTTCTCTCAAAAGCCACCACGAAAATGAAGAAGCGCCAAAGAAATAGACTAAGAGTTAGAAGCCGTAAACGGTGAAATAAAAGCAAGCACTCCGCATATAGTGCCACCGGAAAGAACGTGGAAGGTACAAACTGAAAGGTGTAAAGGCGAGCGCCAAAACAGATAAACATCAAAACTTATGACCTTTGATGTCAAACCCGTACTAACGCCGCGTTAAGTAGTGAGCAACGCCACCACTAAACTTAACCATACCACCTTAAACACAAAACCCAACGATGGAATGAAAAATGCCATGCGTTGGGAATCTGTCTTAAACGCTTTGTTAGGTATTCTTAGCCCGCTTTCTCGCAGGTTTCTTTGATACTGCTACTGGCTTGTGGTTCGCGACCGCTCCAGCTTGTGTAAATGGATTACCAAAATTTGGATTAAACTTATAACCACTTTCAAATAATGGCCGTAGTTTTTCCCAAGCTTTTATATCACTTATCTTAGGCGCTTTAAACGCAGAACCTGTTTCGAAGGTTTTACCGTTACACTGGGGACAAACGACTTCGTATTTTACCTCTGTCCATTCACCAGTTTTTGATTGATCGTACTTGTGCTTTTTAAACACTTTCCTGCAATCTAAACATGCAGATTTCACTGTAATATTTGATTTCATCCTGAATACCTAACGCCCTGTTAAGGTGTGAGCAACGCAATACCGGAGCTGCCGCATACCACCTTAACCACTAAAATCAACGCATAGTAAAAATGCCACGCGTTGCGAATCACTCTTAAACAGTTTGTTATAACTTCAGATACGTGTGGATTGTTGTATGTAAGTTTTTAAACCCTGTTAGCTCAAATTCCAGTACCCATGATGATTCAAGTGTCATAGGTAACTTTCCATTTGTCGATTCGCCAAATTTAATTTCAGTTATATCAACAGGACTATGAGCAGCAAAGAAGTAAACTGACCCATCAATATACCCGTCATCTGGGTTTACAGGGAAAGTAAATGTTCTACCAGCAAGTTCATTAAGCTCTGTAGGTAAATTTATACCGTTTAGGCTAATTACAGTTTCTATTTTCTCAGAATAGTCGTCTAGACTAAGTTCAAACGGCTCTATTCCTATCTCAAGTGAAACGTCACCATCGACGCCAGAAATCTTTGCACTTGTAAATTTGAGCTTTTCTATCGGGAAATTTTCCACTCTTCCTCCTGAGTTATAACGCCGCGTTAAGTAGTGAGCAACGCATTACCGAAGCAGCAGCAAACCACCTTAATCACTAAAACCAACGCATAGTGAAAATGCCATGCGTTGCGAATCCCTCTTAAACAGTTTGTTAGCTGTGTTTTACAACACGAGCTTTGCTCCCAACATACCGAGTACTGCGATAGCTACCATCGTAAACCAAAGGTAAATCATAAAAGATAGGCATAACGAAAATAAGCCTCTCACAGCTTTATCTAACTTTGCATCTTCATCGTGCTGTAAAAAATATGCTAGTTCTGCTGTAGGTATTGATCCAGCAAAACTCTTAAATTTGAGCTTTATCATCATCAGGCCCATTGAGACTGGAAGACTAGATACTAGTAAAATGACTCCCACCGAAATCCAGACATTCTCAGGGGATTCATTACCTAAAACTACTGCTGCTCCGATCAACACTAAAAGCATTCCCAGAAAGCCCTTAAAAGATGACAACAATGAGTCTCTTGTTTTTATATACAGCCAGAATAGCGGCTTATCGAATTTTCTCATTTTTTCCTCAAACAGCTAACGCCCTGTTAAGGTGTGAGCAACGCAATACCGAAGCTCCCGCATACTACCTTAAACACTAAAACCAACGCATAGTAAAAATGCCACGCGTTGCGAATCACTCTTAAACAGTTTGTTAGCCGTCATTTTCCACGCACTCTTGCTCTGAGTTTATGTGGTGAGAAAATGCTAATAACAAACTGTCGAACATTTCTTCGATACCGATGTCTTCAAGGTTGGTTGTTGGTTTAACCTTACTTTTAACTATTTTTCTAACTTTTATGTAGTGGACTACTCCACAAGCCCGAGATACAACCGTTAGCTCCTCGTCTAACAAAGCTAAAACCTCCCTTAGCCCATTATCGTGAGCTTCTGTTACTTGCTTTTGGAGGAAAGTACTGATGCTTTGATCGGTTGTGAACAAGTCCGTACTTCGCAGTTGTTCTAAATACGACTTCTGGAGCATTACCATTTTAGTTGCAACGTCTTTACCTCGGAGTTGGAAAGCAAGAATAGGTTTGTCTTTAGCAAGCTCGTTAATCGTATTTGAATAGCCAGAAATAAATTCTTGCGATAACTCTGGAGTAATCTGCTCAATAAGTTGTGAAAAATACCCCAGCATCAATTCCTGATTCTGTTGCGGAATAACTACACCTGCAATTCTCTTTTTATCAAAGTATTTCCGACACTCGTTGAGGTATTGGTCATACAATTCTGAGGGCGACATAGCTGACGCTAACACGTGTGCACGAAACTCTAATAAGTAGAACAATACCTGACGCGTCGTTCGTAGCTTTCAGCTCGCACTTTGGCGTAATACCCGAAACCGCTAAAGACTGCACTTAATGTGACTCCAGCGATCCCTATTAGGGCTGCGATAACTTGAACTTCCAATTTTCCTCCATGACGGCTAACGCCCAGTTAAGGGGTGAAGCACGCAATACCGATGTTGCCGCATAGCACTTCAACACCGAAACCAACGCATACCCAAAATGCCACGCGTGCTGAATCCCTCTTGAACTGTTTGTTATGTTCGTAGCTTTTGTAACCCTTGTATTGCTCGGTTGGTCGAATCTATTAAGTCTGTACGCTTCAGTTTCGTTCGAATAGCCAAAGCCTCAATAAACTGCTTTTCAGCGAGTTCATAGTTACCAAGCTCCACGTTTAATTTACCCAAGTGTTGTAAACTGAAACTCAAAGAAAGCACACAACCGTAATCTTGGCTTTGTAAGTATGCTCTCTCAGCACCACCCATATCACCTGCGTATTGCAACGCAATACCCGAAATATGAGTAGACCAAAACTTGTGCTTATCGCTAGATGTCGACATTTGGACTTTGGAAGCTAGCCAATAAGCCAAACTACAAAAACCTATAACACGCAAACAATCGGCTACTAAAATTTGCTGCCACTCTAGCTTTTCTGTTTCGCCTAAAACCTTAAATTTTAAGCATTTGTAAATAGTTAAAGCAAGTTTATGGAAAACGCTGAAAGTTACCCTATCCCTTTGATAGCCCACCATTTCCTCCAAGAACATAACGCCCTGTTAAGGTGTGAGCAACGCAATACCGATGCCGCTGCACACCACCTTAATCACCTAAACCAACGCATAGTAAAAATGCCACGCGTTGCGAATCACTCTTAAACAGTTTGTTAGTAGGTCAACTCCAAGGGAGCACCTGTACTTTCTGCCACCTAGCCTTATAGCCATCGGTCATTTTGTTGTAGTTAGTTTCTGTCAGTGCCTTTTTGTTAGGTTTGATCAACATATTAAATGCATCATCTAAGCCATAGGGGGTGAACAATTTAATGTTTCCTGCACTACCTATAGTGAAACCAATAGCAAAGGCAGAAAGCCAAGACTCAATACCTTGTTCAACTCGCTCATATGCCTGAATGGAACAACCAAACTTCTTAGAATAGCGCTCATGTATTAATGCTTGGTTTTTAACGTCAACGTCAACACTATGACTCAACCGCGAGCCAATGCGATTTTTGAACTCGTCTTCAGTTACAAGGTTAGATCTATCGAAGTAGACAACATCAAAGTCTTTAACTTGAGCAAGAAGCGGTTTCCTGTCGATACTATTCCAGATGATTTGGGTAATAGCACCGCCTGCAATATAGAAGTTTGGCGGCCCTACTTCTTGGCACTTCTCAGCTGTTTCGATCAATTCTGGAACTTGCTGAATTAGATACTTTAGTTTTTGTTTGTTCATCTTGACCTACTAACGCCCTGTTAAGGTGTGAGCAACGCAATGCCGAAGCCGCCGCAAACCACCTTAAACACAAAAACGCAACGCATAGCAAAAATGCCACGCGTTGCGAATCACTCTTAAACAGATTGTTAACTGGCTAACCTAACG
>NZ_JAWOWP010000038.1:0-7905 GCF_033340555.1 Vibrio sp. 1069 | reverse complement strand
AACTGTCACGCCCCCCCCGTTAACTGTCACGCCCCCCCCGTTAACTGTCACGCCCCCCCCCGTTAACTGTCACGCCCCCCCCCGTTAACTGTCACGCCCCCAAACCTGCAAACCCAGCAGGGGCGGGGGCTGGCGGGGTGCTGAAAAAATCCATCCATGATTATCTAAGAATAATCCACTAGGCGCGGTTAACAGCGCCCTAGTGGGGCGCTGTTTGCCCTTGCCCAAAATGCCCGGCCAGAGGCCGGATAACTGATCTATCCGCTGCGCTAGGCTACACACCGCCCCCACCGCTCCGCGGTAGGGAAAAGGCGGGCCAAGGCCCGCAAACCCAAACCCCATGCACAGACGCCACAGGAAGCCGCAGACGCCTTTAGCCGCTTTAGCGGCCTTTACCCCTGCCCGCAGGGCGGGGGCGCGTGTGAAGCCCCGCAGGGGCCATGCTGGCCACCTTGCGCTTGGCTATCTCCGCCTTGATGGTCGCGCCCGCCTCTCGCATCTCTTGCTGCAGGGCTTCGATCTCGGCAGGTGTCAGCCGGTAGAAGCTCACCCTTGCCCCTCTTGCGGCTCCGGCTGGCCATGCTCCTGTGGCTGCTATTCCTGCTTGGGTGGCAGTCCGAACAGCGCCCGGTCATGGTCGCGCTCTAGGTAGCTGTCCAGCCCATCGAGCAAGCGCTGTTCTGGCCACTCGCCGCTTTCGACTTTGCCGAGTATCCACGCGCCTACCAGCACCTTGCGCCGGGTGTCCTCCTTGCGCTTTTGCTGCTGCTCCCGTGCCCTGACCCGCTGGATCTTGGCGTTGATCCGTGCCCGTTGCTCTTCCAGCTTGGCGAGCCGTTCCGCTGCTTTTGCCATGTTGACATTCCCCTTGGTTATGTGCTTGCCATCATGCTATCATCGGAGCACAGACACCGCAAACCCCGACCGTCATTCTAACGGGAGGGCGCACTTACCGGTTTCTCTTCGAGAAACTGCCCTGCGGGCACCCCTTTGGGGCTGTGCGCTCTCCGAGGGCCATTGCATGGAGCTAAACCCCTATGGCCATCTATCACCTTACGGCCAAGACCGGCAGCCGGAACGGCGGCCAGTCGGCCAAGGCGAAAGCCGATTACATCCAGCGGGAGGGCCGTTACTCCCGCGACCGTGACGAGGTGCTGCACACTCAGTCCGGCCACCTGCCCGAGTGGGCCGAGCGCCCCGCCGACTACTGGGATGCTGCCGACCTGTATGAACGCGCCAATGGGCGGCTGTTCAAAGAGGTTGAGTTTGCCCTGCCGGTCGAACTGACCCTAGATCAGCAGCGGGAGCTGGTGGACGAATTCGCCCGGCATCTGACCGAGGGCGAGCGCCTGCCGTATACGCTGGCCATTCATGCCGGTAAAGGTGAGAACCCCCATTGCCACTTGATGATCTCTGAGCGGAAGAACGACGGTATCGAGCGCCCGGCTGACCAGTGGTTCAAGCGGTACAACGCCAAACAGCCAGAGCGGGGCGGGGCGCAGAAGTCCGAGAGCCTGAAGCCCAAGGCATGGCTTGAGCAGACCCGCGAGGCATGGGCCGACCATGCCAACCGGGCATTAGAGCGGGCTGGTCACGACGCCCGCATTGACCATAGAACACTTGAGGCGCAGGGCATCGAGCGCCTGCCGGGCATCCATCTTGGCCCCAACGTGGTGGAGATGGAGGGCCGGGGCATCCGCACCGAGCGGGCCGACACCGCCCTAGCCATCGACACGGCCAACGGCCAGATCATCGACTTACAAGAATACCGGGAGGTTATCGAGCATGAGCGCGATAGACAGAGTGAAGAAGTCCAGAGGCATCAACGAGTTAGCGGAGCAGATCGAACCGCTGGCCCAGAGCATGGCGACACTGGCCGACGAGGCCCGGCAGGTCATGAGCCAGACTCAGCAGGCCAGCGAGGCGCAGGCAGCGGAGTGGCTGAAAGCCCAACGCCAGACAGGGGCGGCATGGGTGGAGCTGGCCAAGGAGTTGCGGGAGGTAGCCGCCGAGGTGAGCAGCGCCGCGCAGAGCGCCCGGAGCGCCGCCCGTGGCTGGACATGGAAGTTGTGGGCCGGGGTCTTGATCGCTTCCGTGACGCCTATTCTGGCGCTGCTGATCGCATCATGGCTTTGGCTGGAGCCGCAAATCATCGAACAACAGGGGGGTATATGGCTGGTTTTCAAGCTCAAGTAAAGGGTGACCGCACCGCGCAAGCCATCGCCCGGCAGCTCAAGGCCATGGGCTGCGACCGGTACGACATCGGCATACGGGATGCCGCCAGCGGCAAGATGATGAACCGGGAATGGTCAGCCGCCGAAGTGCTCCAGAACACGCCATGGCTCAAGCGGATGAATGCCCAGGGCAATGACGTGTATATCAGGCCCGCCGAGCAGGAGCGGCATGGTTTGGTGCTGGTGGACGATCTCAGTGAGTTCGACTTGGATGACATGAAAGCCGAGGGCCGGGAGCCGGCGCTGATCGTGGAGACCAGCCCCAAGAACTATCAGGCATGGGTAAAAGTGGCTCAGGACGCCCCAGCAGGTCACAGGGGCGTAATCGCCCGGAAGCTGGCCCGCGAGTACGACGCCGACCCGGCCAGCGCCGACAGCCGCCACTATGGTCGCTTGGCGGGCTTCACCAACCGCAAGGACAAGCACACCACCCGCACCGGTTATCAGCCGTGGGTGCTGCTGCGTGAATCCAAGGGCAAGACCGCCACCGCAGGGCCGGAGCTGATGCAGCAGGCCGGGCAGGTGCTGGACAGCATTAAGCGCCAACAGGAACGGACGGCACGACTGGCCGAGATCACCGCCCCGCGGAGTGTGCGCCGGTATCGCCGCAGCGCCGTGGACGACTACCGCAGCGAAATGGCCGGGTTGGTCAAACGCTTCGGTGACGACCTCAGCAAGTGCGACTTCATTGCGGCTATGAAGCTGGCCAGCAAGGGCCGGGAGCCGGACGAGATCGCCAAGGCCATGGCCGAGGCCAGCCCCGCGATCATGGAGCGCAAGGCAGGCCATGAGGCCGATTACATCAAGCGCACGGTACAGAAAGTGATGGAGCTGCCGCAGGTGCAGGAGGCCCGCGCCGAGCTGGCGAAGCAGACCCAGAAGCAGCGCAGTCGGGGGCCAGATTTAAGTATGTAATGCTTGCGTTAGCGCTAACTGGTGGTATACTGTTAGCTCTAATGGAGGGTTTGAGATGAAAGACCAACACGACAAGCGTACCGGCAACCTGCTGGCCACCCCTAACGCTATACGACAGGCCCGCTTTGCCGAACAGCAGCGAGCCATGGGCCGCAAGGCCGCGAGCACCCCCCCCATAACTCTTCGCCTCATGACCGAGCGCGACCTGCCGATGCTCCATGATTGGCTCAACCGGCCGCACATCGTTGAGTGGTGGGGTGGTGACGAAGAGCGACCGACTCTTGATGAAGTGCTGGAACACTACCTGCCCAGAGCGATGGC
Organism: Vibrio sp. 1069; assembly: GCF_033340555.1. Taxonomy (NCBI): domain Bacteria; kingdom Pseudomonadati; phylum Pseudomonadota; class Gammaproteobacteria; order Vibrionales; family Vibrionaceae; genus Vibrio; species Vibrio sp. 1069. The sequence goes on along the minus strand of NZ_JAWOWP010000038.1, from coordinate 4,435 downwards.
GGAAGAGTCCGTAACACCGTACATCGCAATGCTGGGCGAGGAACCGATCGGCTATGCTCAGTCGTACGTCGCGCTCGGAAGCGGTGATGGCTGGTGGGAAGATGAAACTGATCCAGGAGTGCGAGGAATAGACCAGTCTCTGGCTGACCCGACACAGTTGAACAAAGGCCTAGGAACAAGGCTTGTCCGCGCTCTCGTTGAACTACTGTTCTCGGACCCCACCGTGACGAAGATTCAGACCGACCCGACTCCGAACAACCATCGAGCCATACGCTGCTATGAGAAGGCAGGATTCGTGCGGGAGAAGATCATCACCACGCCTGACGGGCCGGCGGTTTACATGGTTCAAACACGACAAGCCTTCGAGAGAAAGCGCGGTGTTGCCTAACAACTCATTCAAGCCGACGCCGCTTCGCGGCGCGGCTTAATTCAGGTGTTAGCGGTAATTTAACCAGATAGGAGTACAGACATATGAAAATCGTAAAAAGGATATTATTAGTATTGTTAAGTTTATTTTTTACAATTGCGTATTCAAATGCTCAAACTGACAACTTAACTTTGAAAATTGAGAATGTTTTAAAGGCAAAAAATGCCAGAATAGGAGTAGCAATATTCAACAGCAATGAGAAGGATACTTTGAAGATTAATAACGACTTCCATTTCCCGATGCAAAGCGTTATGAAATTTCCGATTGCTTTAGCCGTTTTGTCTGAGATAGATAAAGGGAATCTTTCTTTTGAACAAAAAATAGAGATTACCCCTCAAGACCTTTTGCCTAAAATGTGGAGTCCGATTAAAGAGGAATTCCCTAATGGAACAACTTTGACGATTGAACAAATACTAAATTATACAGTATCAGAGAGCGACAATATTGGTTGTGATATTTTGCTAAAATTAATCGGAGGAACTGATTCTGTTCAAAAATTCTTGAATGCTAATCATTTCACTGATATTTCAATCAAAGCAAACGAAGAACAAATGCACAAGGATTGGAATACCCAATATCAAAATTGGGCAACCCCAACAGCGATGAACAAACTGTTAATAGATACTTATAATAATAAGAACCAATTACTTTCTAAAAAAAGTTATGATTTTATTTGGAAAATTATGAGAGAAACAACAACAGGAAGTAACCGATTAAAAGGACAATTACCAAAGAATACAATTGTTGCTCATAAAACAGGGACTTCCGGAATAAATAATGGAATTGCAGCAGCCACTAATGATGTTGGGGTAATTACTTTACCGAATGGACAATTAATTTTTATAAGCGTATTTGTTGCAGAGTCCAAAGAAACTTCGGAAATTAATGAAAAGATTATTTCAGACATTGCAAAAATAACGTGGGATTACTATTTGAATAAATAAAAAACTACCGCTAACACTGGCTCATAGGCAATGGCGGGTTGAAGTGCAATTTGCAAAGTCGGTAGCCCGCCCGAGCGTTTTCTCGGTTTGACAGGAAAGGCTCACGCAAACCGCCACTGCCCATAGCCCAAACCGTTAGGCCGCATGGACACAACGCAGGTCACATTGATACACAAAATTCTAGCTGCGGCAGATGAGCGAAATCTGCCGCTCTGGATCGGTGGGGGCTGGGCGATCGATGCACGGCTAGGGCGTGTAACACGCAAGCACGATGATATTGATCTGACGTTTCCCGGCGAGAGGCGCGGCGAGCTCGAGGCAATAGTTGAAATGCTCGGCGGGCGCGTCATGGAGGAGTTGGACTATGGATTCTTAGCGGAGATCGGGGATGAGTTACTTGACTGCGAACCTGCTTGGTGGGCAGACGAAGCGTATGAAATCGCGGAGGCTCCGCAGGGCTCGTGCCCAGAGGCGGCTGAGGGCGTCATCGCCGGGCGGCCAGTCCGTTGTAACAGCTGGGAGGCGATCATCTGGGATTACTTTTACTATGCCGATGAAGTACCACCAGTGGACTGGCCTACAAAGCACATAGAGTCCTACAGGCTCGCATGCACCTCACTCGGGGCGGAAAAGGTTGAGGTCTTGCGTGCCGCTTTCAGGTCGCGATATGCGGCCTAACAATTCGTCCAAGCCGACGCCGCTTCGCGGCGCGGCTTAACTCAGGTGTTACCGCAGCGAAATGGCCGGGCTGGTCAAGCGGTACGGTGACGACCTCAGCAAGTGCGACTTTATCGCGGCCATGAAGCTGGCCAGCAAGGGCCGGGAGCCGGACGAGATCGGCAAGGCCATGGCCGAGGCCAGCCCCGCCATCATGGAGCGCAAGACGGGCCATGAGGCCGATTACATCAAGCGTACGGTGCAGAAGGTGATGGAGCTGCCGCAGGTGCAGGAGGCCCGCGCCGAGCTGGCGAAGCAGGCCGAGAAACAGCAGTACCGAGGGCCGACATTAGGATAAAACACTTGCATTAGAGCTAATGCCTGTTATGGTGTTAGCTCTAATGCGGAGGAAATATGAAAGACCAACACGACAAGCGTACCGGCAACCTGCTGGCCACCCCCAACGCTATACGACAGGCCCGCTTTGCCGAGCAGCAGCGAGCCATGGGCCGCAAGGCCCGGAAGATATGGGCCACAGACGCAGAGGCCGAGGCGCTGCGGCTGTATCTGGAAGAACTCAGGGCGGCGCAGGGCGGGGGTAGTGACCCCGCCAGCGCCTAACCACCAACCGCCTACACAGGAGGCAAATCAATGGCTACCCATAAGCCTATCGACATTCTGGCGAGCTTCACAGAGCTACCGCCACCGATTGACTACGTACTGCCCAACATGGTGGCCGGCACCGTGGGGGCGCTGGTGTCCCCCGGTGGGGCCGGCAAGTCCATGCTGGCCCTGCAACTGGCCGCACAGATCGCAGGCGGCCCCGACCTGCTGGACGTGGGCGAGTTGCGCACCGGCCCGGTGATCTACCTGCCCGCCGAAGACCCGCCCACCGCCATACATCACCGCCTGCACGCATTGGGGGAACGCCTGACCGACGAGCAACGGCAAGCCGTGGCTGACGGTCTGCTAATCCAGCCGCTGATCGGCAGCCTACCCAACATCATGGCCCCGGAGTGGTTCGACGGCCTCAAGCGAGCCGCTGAGGGACGCCGCTTGATGGTGCTGGATACCTTGCGCCGGTTCCACATCGAGGAAGAGAACGCCAGCGGCCCCATGGCGCAAGTGATTGGCCGCATGGAGGCCATCGCCGCCGATACCGGGTGCTCTATCGTGTTCCTGCACCATGCCAGCAAGGGCGCGGCCATGATGGGCGCAGGCGACCAGCAGCAGGCCAGCCGGGGATCGTCCGTGCTGGTGGATAACATCCGCTGGCAATCGTACCTGTCCGGCATGACCACCGGTGAGGCCGAGGAATGGGGCGTAGACGACACGCAGCGGCCCTATTTCGTCCGCTTTGGAGTCAGCAAGGCCAACTATGGGGCACCGTTCAAAGACCGCTGGTTCAGGCGGCATGACGGCGGGGTACTCAAGCCCGCCGTGCTGGAAAAGCAGCACAAGAGCAAGGGGGTGCCTCGTGGCAAAGCCTAAGAACAAACACAGCCTCAGCCACGTCCGGCACGACCCGGCGCACTGTCTGGCCCCCGGCCTGTTCCGTGCCCTCAAGCGGGGCGAGCGCAAGCGCGGCAAGCTGGACGTGACGTATGACTACGGCGACGGCAAGCGGATCGAGTTCAGCGGCCCGGAGCCGCTGGGCGCTGATGATTTGCGCATCCTGCAGGGGCTGGTGGCCATGGCCGGGCCTAGTGGTCTGGTGCTAGAGCCAGAACCGGAGACCCCCGGCGGGCAGCAGCTCCGGCTGTTCCTGGAACCCAAATGGGAAGCCGTTACCGCTGACGCCATGGTGGTCAAGGGTAGCTATCGGGCGCTGGCTCGTGAAATAGGCTATGCCAATATCGAGGACTCAAAGCCCATCAGGGACTGCATTGAACGGCTTTGGAAGGTGTCCATCATCGCCCAGAATGGCCGCAAGCGGCAGGGCTTCCGGCTGCTTGCCGAGTACGCCAGCGACGAGGCAGACGGGCGCCTGTATGTGGCCCTGAACCCCTTGATCGCGCAGGCCGTCATGGGTGGCGGCCAGCATGTGCGCATCAGCATGGACGAGGTGCGGGCGCTGGACAGCGAAACCGCCCGCCTGCTGCACCAGCGGCTGTGTGGCTGGATCGACCCCGGCAAGACCGGCAAGGCGGCCATAGATACCCTGTGCGGCTACGTCTGGCCGTCAGAGGCCAGTGGGGCCGCCATGCGCAAGAGACGCCAGCGGGTGCGCGAGGCGCTGCCGGAGCTGATCGCGCTGGGCTGGACGGTGAACGAGTATGCGGCGGGTAAGTACGACATCGCACGGCCCAAGGCGGCAGGCTGACCCCTGCAATAACTGTCACGCCCCCCCCGTTAACTGTCACGCCCCCCCCGTTAACTGTCACGCCCCCCCCCGTTAACTGTCACG
>NZ_JAWOWP010000037.1:0-9208 GCF_033340555.1 Vibrio sp. 1069 | reverse complement strand
CGGCCTGTCACGCCGGGGGTCGCGGGTTCGAGTCCCGTCCACTCCGCCACTTATATTAAGCCTCAGTCGAAAGACTGGGGCTTTTTTCGTTTTGGTTAACCGACTTACCTTAAATCCACTTTCATATTGAAACCTTGCATCGAGAGGCAGGCTTCCCTCTGGCGATGCTTTCTAAGCCCTGTTTGAGTGAAGTGGAACGCAGTTTTGTGTGGTTCCTGCAGTCTCGAGCGCTAGTTTTGAGCCTCTTCATTCACCAAAGCTCCTTTTATTCGATATTAGAAAATCTAGTTATGTGACAGAGTTTAATTGTTTGAAGTGTCGCTTGTTTCTAATTTGAAAACAGGACGACTTTGAATACAAGTTTAGTCTCACTGAGATCAAGAAGGAGGGGGGCTACATTTCTGTTAAGGCTTTGATCTACCTGAATGCTAGCTCAGTTTTATCTTGGTGAGGTTGCTAACCTGTTTGGGTTCTGAACGCAATTACCCTAAATGCCTCTTTCTCATAAAAATACAAACTCGCTCATTGCTAAGTATTGTGGAAGTTTAGCTTTGATGTTTACGAGGAGCCTATATTGCCAAGGTAAGAGAAGTGATACAGATGAAAATGGGTAAATTAAAAGGCTCGTCTATGAATACTATCTATCAGCAATAGTTAGTATCTATGAAAATGTAGCGTAGCGATTCTTCGTATATTTGATGGTATATCAAAGAATAAGGAGCCTTCGTCCTTGAAGGGGAGTCTGAAAATTAGTTATGAAAAAAGCAGCTAGGTAGCTGCTTTTTATTTATTAAGTTACGTGTCTTTAAGAGTCCACTGTCTCCGTATGTTCCGGAGTGGTTATTGCTTGGTTGTTCTCTTCCATCTTCTTCTCTTCTGCTTTTGCTTTTTCAATCATTGGAGTGATTGTTGAGCCTTGAATGAGGATAGAGAAAACAACGACGGAGTAGGTCATTACAAGAATAATCTCTTTTACATCGATTAACTTATCTTGAATCACCCAAATACCAGATGGAATGGAAAGTGCCATTGCCAATGCAAGGCCCCCGCGTAAGCCGCCCCACGTCAAAATACGTACTGACCACGGGTTATATTTTCTGTAACGCTTAAAGCCAATGTACGAGAGAAATACGCTTAAATAGCGAGCTGCTAGTACAAGAGGGACTGAAATAGCCATCATGATCCAGTCTTCTTTGTGGAATTCAAACAGCAGCATCGACATGCCGATCAGTAGGAATAACACGCCATTCAAGAACTCATCAACAAGCTCCCAAAAATGGTCAAGGTGATCTTCACTCTCTTTTGAAAAGCCAATAAAGCGTGTCCAGTTGCCAATCATAATACCGGATACAACCATTGCTAGTGGGCCTGATACATGGATGTATTCAGCAAATGCGTAACCTGCTGTTGGGACACCAATGGTAAGTAACAATTCCATTGAGTGATCATCGGTGGCACTGATCAAGTAGTGGAATAGCAAACCGAGGACGAAACCATATGTGATACCACCGATAGCTTCTTGGATGAAGAGTAAGGTGACACTACCTACAGTTGGTGCCTCAGTGCCAAATGCAATCGTAAATAGAGTGACGAAGATAACCAAACCGAAGCCATCATTGAAGAGCGATTCTCCTTCAATCTGAGTGGAGATACGTTTAGGAGCATCTAGTTTTTTCACAATAGCCAATACAGCGATTGGGTCAGTTGGCGATATTAGAGCACCAAATAGTAAGCAGTAGACCAAATCAAATTGGATGCCAATTAACTGACAAAACCCATACAGCGCAAATCCAATAAAGAACGTAGAAAACAGTGTGGCTCCAAGGGCTAAAACAGTGATCTCCCACTTTTGATCTTTAAGGTTCGGGAGTTTGATGCCTAGTCCACCAGCAAATAGTAAGAAGCCAAGAATGCCTTTGAGCAAGAAATCTTCGAAGTTAATCCTTGTGACCGTCTCCGTTGCAATTTCGGTGAGATGGAACCAGTTGTTTTGACCCGCAATTAAGATTAGAAGTGAAAGCACCATTGAACCTGCGGTAATCGCAATGGTGGTTTGCATCTTTCCTATCTTGCTGTTTACAAAAGCAATTAGCATCGCAGCTGCGGATAGAAAACATAAAGTATGATAGACCGACATAGAGCTCTCTATTTGTAACATTTTATGAATGGAATTCTCGGCTGATGCTGCTTAAATAGCAAACATTTTTTCGTGATTATTTTGTAAGTTAAGAAGGAGATAAAATAATCATTAATTCCACGTTTAGACGTCTAGACTCCTGAAGTTTGTGTGATAGGATGGAAAGATAACTAAAGGAATGAGGCTGTACTGTGGGAAGTAACGTAAGACAACAGATTGAAGCTCAATTGAAGCAACGTATTCTTTTGATTGATGGTGGTATGGGAACCATGATTCAGGGATACAAACTTGAAGAGCAAGACTATCGAGGAACGCGCTTTGCGGATTGGCATTGTGATCTAAAAGGTAACAACGACCTGTTGGTTCTAAGTCAGCCTCAACTTATCAAGGAAATTCACGCTGCATATTTAGAAGCGGGTGCAGATATTCTCGAAACCAACACGTTTAACGCAACAACCATTGCGATGGCTGACTACGAGATGGAAAGCCTAAGTGAAGAAATTAACTTTGCAGCTGCCAAGCTTGCACGTGAAGTTGCAGACGAATGGACCGAAAAAACACCCGATAAACCGCGTTATGTCGCAGGGGTTTTAGGGCCGACGAACCGCACTTGTTCTATCTCTCCTGATGTAAACGACCCTGGATATCGAAATGTTTCTTTCGACGAGTTAGTTGAGGCTTACTCTGAATCGACTCGTGCTCTAATTAAAGGTGGTTCAGACCTTATTCTTATCGAGACCATCTTCGATACGCTTAACGCTAAGGCTTGTTCATTTGCTGTTGAAAGTGTGTTTGAAGAGATGGGGATTGAGTTGCCTGTGATGATCTCGGGGACTATTACTGATGCTTCCGGTCGGACATTATCCGGTCAAACCACAGAAGCGTTTTACAACTCATTACGTCATGTTAAACCGATTTCGTTTGGTTTGAACTGTGCACTTGGTCCAGATGAGCTGCGTCCTTATGTTGAAGAGCTCTCTCGTATATCAGAATCTTTTGTTTCCGCTCACCCAAATGCTGGGCTTCCGAATGCATTCGGCGAATACGATTTGTCGCCAGAAGATATGGCTAAGCATGTTAAAGAGTGGGCTCAAAGTGGCTTTTTAAACTTGATTGGTGGGTGTTGTGGTACAACTCCTGAGCACATTCGCCAAATGGCACTCGCGGTTGAAAATATCGCCCCTCGTCAATTACCTGAACTTCCCGTTGCTTGTCGCTTGTCTGGCCTGGAGCCACTCGCTATTGATAAAGACTCTTTATTTATCAATGTCGGTGAGCGTACGAATGTAACCGGTTCTGCGCGTTTTAAGCGCTTAATTAAAGAAGAGCTGTACGATGAAGCGCTCGATGTGGCTCGTCAACAAGTTGAAAATGGCGCTCAAATTATCGATATCAACATGGATGAAGGCATGTTGGATGCACAAGCTTGTATGGTTCGCTTTTTAAACCTTTGTGCGTCAGAACCTGAAATCTCAAAAGTACCAATCATGGTTGACTCTTCCAAGTGGGAGGTTATTGAAGCCGGTCTTAAGTGCATCCAAGGCAAAGGCATTGTTAACTCGATCTCTCTCAAAGAAGGCAAAGAGAAATTCGTTGAACAAGCTAAGTTGATCCGCCGTTACGGTGCGGCTGTGATTGTGATGGCGTTTGATGAGATTGGGCAAGCAGATACACGTGAGCGCAAAGTAGAAATTTGTACCAACGCTTACCGAATTCTTGTTGATGAAGTGGGCTTTCCACCAGAAGACATCATTTTTGACCCCAACATTTTTGCCATTGCTACGGGGATCGAGGAGCATAATAACTACGCGGTGGATTTCATTGAAGCCGTTGGCGATATCAAACGTGATTTACCACATGCGATGATATCTGGTGGTGTTTCTAACGTCTCATTCTCTTTCCGTGGCAATAACTATGTACGTGAAGCGATTCACGCGGTGTTCCTCTACCACTGTTTTAAAAATGGTATGGATATGGGGATTGTGAATGCGGGTCAGTTAGAAATCTACGATAACGTGCCTGAAAAATTGCGTGAGGCTGTGGAAGATGTCGTTCTTAACCGTCGTGATGACGCCACTGAGAGATTGTTAGATATCGCGGCGGAATATGCAGGCAAAGGGGTAGGTAAAGAGGAGGATGCCTCTGCACTTGAGTGGAGAACTTGGCCTGTTGAAAAGCGTTTAGAGCACGCGTTAGTGAAAGGAATAACTGAGTTCATCGTTGATGATACCGAAGAGGCTCGTGTCAACGCTTCAAAGCCATTAGAGGTGATTGAAGGCCCACTAATGGATGGGATGAACGTCGTCGGAGACTTGTTTGGTGAAGGTAAAATGTTCCTTCCTCAGGTCGTAAAATCTGCACGAGTGATGAAGCAAGCAGTCGCGCATCTGGAGCCCTACATCAATGCAGAAAAGCAGGTGGGACAAACAAACGGTAAGATTTTGCTAGCGACGGTCAAAGGTGATGTACATGATATCGGGAAAAATATCGTTGGCGTTGTATTGCAGTGCAATAATTATGAAATTATTGATCTTGGTGTCATGGTTCCTTGCGAAAAGATCTTAAAAGTAGCGCAAGAAGAAAACGTCGATATTATTGGTTTATCAGGGTTGATCACGCCTTCATTAGACGAAATGGTGCATGTTGCAAAAGAGATGGAGCGTCTCGACTTTAACTTACCTCTTCTCATCGGTGGCGCAACAACGTCAAAAGCCCATACAGCAGTTAAGATTGAGCAAAATTACAAGCATCCAGTGGTTTACGTGAACAACGCCTCACGTGCAGTGGGCGTATGTACTTCTCTTCTGTCAGATGAACGTCGCCCTGAGTTTGTTGAAAAACTTGAAGCTGATTACGAACGAGTACGTGATCAACATAATCGAAAGAAACCGAGAACCAAACCAGTGACATTAGAAGCGGCTCGAGCGAATAAAGTTGCTATCGATTGGGAAGCTTACACCCCTCCAGTGCCTGTTAAGCCTGGCATTCATATCTTCGATGATTTTGATGTGGCTATATTACGTCAATACATCGATTGGACACCATTCTTTATGACTTGGTCACTTGTGGGTAAGTATCCAACAATTTTCCAACATGAAGAAGTTGGTGAAGAAGCAAAACGTTTATTCGAAGATGCCAACGAGTTACTTGATCGAGTTGAGCGAGAAGGCCTGTTAAAAGCGCGTGGAATGTGTGGCTTATTCCCTGCTGCGAGCGTGGGGGACGACATTGAAGTTTATGCTGATGAAACTCGTACCGACGTTGTGAAAGTATTACGTAACTTGCGACAACAGACCGAGAAACCAAAAGGATTCAACTATTGTTTATCCGACTACATCGCACCTAAAGAGTCGGGTAAACATGATTGGATAGGGGCATTTGCTGTCACTGGTGGTATTGGTGAACGAGAGCTTGCTGATGAATACAAAGCACAGGGAGATGATTACAACGCAATTATGATTCAAGCGGTGGCGGATCGCCTAGCCGAAGCGTTTGCTGAGTATTTGCATGAGCGTGTCCGTAAAGAAATTTGGGGTTATGCAGCTGATGAAGATTTATCTAACGATGATCTCATTCGTGAAAAATACCAAGGTATTCGCCCTGCGCCGGGTTATCCCGCGTGTCCTGAACATACTGAAAAAGGACCGCTTTGGGAGTTACTTAATGTGGAAGAGAACATTGGTATGACTCTAACCTCCAGCTATGCAATGTATCCGGGCGCGTCAGTCTCTGGTTGGTATTTCTCTCATCCTGACTCACGTTACTTTGCGATCGCACAGATCCAAGAAGATCAGCTAGAGAGTTACGCCGATCGTAAGGGGTGGGATAGGATCGAGGCTGAAAAATGGTTAGGGCCAAACATTAACGGTTAAATTGATGTTTACCTCGTCCAAATGTAACAACTAATGAAACGACAAAGGGCTGCAAATACGCAGCCCTTTGTTTTATTGAGTTGAACTTACTTCTCAAACAACTCAGTGTGGAGTTTTTGTATGGCTTGTTTCGATACCGATTCATGGAGCAAGAAGCATAAGTTGTGAGGGCTAGCGCCATAACAAATCATGCGTAGGTTAAAATCTTCTAGCGTGCCAAAAACCTGTTTCGCGTAGCCTTTACTCTCACTCATGTTGTTTCCAATGAGAGCAACGAGGCATAGGTCATGTTCAACTTCTACCTTACATAACTCTTCTAACTCTTCTCGTGCAGCTTGCGGCAGCTGTGGTGCTCCGCCAGAGGTATCAGTTTGATCAAGTGTTAACGATACACTGATTTCAGATGTCGTGATCAAATCGACAGAGATCTTATGCTTTGCAAGGATCTCAAAGACCTTTGCTAAAAAACCGTATGCGTGGAACATATTGGCGCTGCGTAGCGTTACCATGGTTTGGTTACAACGCAAAGCTAGCGCACGGAATAACGGTGAGCTTTCGACTTGGTGGCGAATCCAAGTTCCCCCTTTTTCTGGCTCTTTCGATGACCCTACAAATACCGGAATGTCGTGGCGCAATGCAGGTACTAGCGTAGAAGGGTGAAGGATTTTAGCGCCAAAGTTAGCCATTTCTGAAGCTTCACTAAAGCTGATCTCGGGAATTGGTGAGGCTTTTGGTGCAATTCGCGGGTCTGTTGTGTAGATTCCCGGAACATCAGTCCAGATTTCTAGCCCTGCCGCTTTAACGCTCTCAGCAATTAAGGCGGCGCTGTAATCGCTGCCCCCTCGACCTAATGTTGTTGTATTACCGGCTTCGTCAGATCCTATGAAGCCTTGAGTAACAACAACGGATTGTTGGCAAAGTGGTACGAGTTTATCTTGCGCAAGCGTCGAAATTGCTTCAATGTTTGGCTCCGCGCGACCAAAGTTGTCATCAGTACGCAGCACATCGCGGATATCAAAGCGCACTGCTTGAATGCCTCGCTCACACATTAACTGAGTTAGAATGTGCGTCGACATGAGTTCACCACATGCGACTAAATGATCGGTTAACTTCGCACTAGCTTGGATAGATGCAGCCTCGGCCAGGCTGGTTACGGTATCTAATATGCCATACACCTCGGCAGCAGTTTTCGTGCTGTCTTCGAGCTGAGTTAAAATGGCGTCATGAATGTTGGCCAGATTTTGCAGCAGCTCAGTACGGTGCGTTTGATCCTGAACGCCGTTGGCGAGTTCTACCAATAGGTTGGTGACGCCAGAGCAAGCGCTGCTCACGACCAGGCGAGTATTTGGATTGTTTTCGATAATGGTGGCGCAACGACTCATTGCCTCAAAGTTGGCAACACTGGTTCCACCGAATTTAGCTACGTTAAATGCGCTCACTGCGTTCTCCCACGACTTCCTAAAAAATTGTACATCCAATGTTTAGTGAGAAAAGGAACAGAGCAAAAAGAGAGGTATTTAGAATGCTATTTGAAAAATTTACCCTCAGAAGCCCTTCATCAGACTGCGCTGATGACAGTTGATGGGATTCAGCCCAATTCAACCGACAAGTCAAATCCTGCAACTTTGACTTACCTCGGCACTACTCCCCCTCAATGATTGGTGTTGGAATTGCGGTTCCACAAATCATCTACCTGGGTAGCGCTCCTCTTCTACATAAAGCTCAAACATTGAACGGTTTTGAGGCCTTAATGTCAATCAATATTTCAACCTTTATGGTGTTTTTTATTAACGATTTTGTGACACTGGTTTGACCTCCATACTTACGGCTAATTGCTGATAGAGGAAAAATCTATTAGGGTGAAGAACCCTACACCTGAGCCATGTTATTGAATAGAACTTTTAGAATGCTCAGGATAAAAGATAATCAAGGAGCTGACATGTCGATCCAAAGCTTTATTCCACCTCACCGTATTTTAATGGGACCTGGTCCTTCTGATATTTATCCTCAAGTGTTACAAGCACTAAGCCGTCCTACTGTAGGTCACCTTGATCCTCTGTTTATCGGTATGATGGATGAGCTCAAGCAGCTATTGAAGTATGTCTTTCAAACTGACAATGAGTTCACTATTGCGGTTTCAGCGCCAGGTAGTGCAGGGATGGAAACCTGCTTTGTAAACTTGATCGAGAAAGGCGATAAAGTGATCGTCTGCCGTAATGGTGTATTTGGTGAACGCATGCGCGAAAATGTCGTCCGTGCTGGTGGTGAAGTTGTTATCGTCGATGATGAATGGGGGACGCCTGTTTCCATTGATAAAGTCGAGCAAGCATTCGAACAGCACCCAGATACAAAAGTTCTTGCTTTTGTGCATGCGGAAACCTCAACTGGTGCAGTCAGTGATGCTCAAGCATTGGGTAAGCTGGCGAAACAGCATAATGCATTATCTATTGTTGATGCGGTGACATCGCTTGGTGGTGTGCCGTTAAAAGTGGATGAATGGCAACTGGATGCGGTTTACTCTGGTAGTCAAAAATGTTTGTCATGTGTACCTGGGCTCTCACCAGTGACGTTTTCTCCTGCCGCGATTGAAAAGATTCAAGCAAGAACAACACCAGTACAGAGTTGGTTCCTCGATCAGAGTTTAGTTTTGGGGTATTGGAGTGGAGAAGGCAAGCGTAGTTACCATCATACGGCGCCAGTTAATAGCTTGTATGCGCTTCATGAAGCTTTATTGATACTGAAAAATGAAGGATTAGAAAACGCTTGGGCTCGTCACCAACTGATGCATGAAAAACTCAAAAATGGCTTACAAAAGTTAGGCTTTGAATTTGTTGTGGACGAAGCCCATCGGTTGCCACAATTAAATGCGATTTACGTGCCTGAAGGAATTGATGAAGCAAAAGTTCGTGCTCACTTGCTAGAAACCTATAACCTAGAAATTGGTGCAGGCCTTGGGGCATTAGCTGGTAAAGCGTGGCGTATTGGCTTAATGGGTTACGGCGCTCGATCTGAAAACGTTGCGCTGTGCTTAAAAGCGTTAGAAGAGTCACTCACTGAATAAAATCATACAGCAATGAGATAAAGAAAAGCGAAGGTCATCCCTTCGCTTTTTTTGTATTTATTGTGCCGTCCTAAATAAGGTTGACACTTTCCACCCCCAAAATTGGAGAGTGTTATGAAATCAACAACTAAAAGAACT
>NZ_JAWOWP010000036.1:0-15995 GCF_033340555.1 Vibrio sp. 1069 | reverse complement strand
GCTACGATGATTAACTGATGTAACCGATCAGATCGTAACTTCCTGATTTAGTTCCATCGAATTACGCAACAAAGCCTATCGAAACAAGAAGACAAAGCGCCCAACGTAGAACAAAGTGAATGCCAGCCACAAACCGTGATTGCCCCAATATTGCACCGCAATAAATTGGGTCACTAAGAACAGCACCATGGTTAGAAAGGTAGAGTTACGCACTGGTCGCGTCGTCCCTGTACCGGTAAAGATGCCGTAAAACGTAAGACCAAAACCAGCAACCAACGGGAATGCCAATAACCAAGGGCTCATGTCTAGATACAGCTCAACAAGGTTTGGCAAAGTGGTAAATAACGACACCACTTGATGTCTGAACAGCACTAACAGCAAGGTCAAGACAACAACGAACGCCGCGGTCCATTGCGTGTTTAGCTTAATCACGTTATCAAGCAATGTCGGATTCTTCTGCCCTACCGCTTTACCTGCAAAGACGCTCGACGCATTCGCCACACCGTCGAACATGTAGCTGACGATAAAGGTCACTTGCATCAAGATTGCGTTCGCAGCGAGCACATCAGAACCTAGTTGAGAGCCTACACGCGCCATCATGTTGAAGAACACCAGTAGACATACTGTACGAAGCAGCAGATCTATATTGGAAGACGCAATGACTTTGAGATCTTTACGCGTCATTTTCGCGGTCTGAATGTAATCAAACAGTGGGAAGCGGCAGGTTTTCAACACCAGCACCGCACCAATAACAAATGTCGAGATTTGTGCGATAAGTGTCGCCACCGCAACGCCAGCAATGCCCATATCGAAGTACAACACAAAGACGATATCCAGCACGATGTTCAGCACGTTACCAAACACTTGTGTGAACAAGGTTTCTTTGGCTTTCGCCTGCCCCATCAACCAACCAATCACGGTGTAGTTCAGAAGTACAAATGGCGCACCAAAGATCATGATATCGAAGTAAATCTTAGCGTTTTCGGCCACGACTGCATCAGGGGAGATAATCAGCTCTGCCCCCATCCAAATCACGGACTGCAACGCAATGAAAATCAAGCCAAGGCAGAGCGAAAGCACGAAAGGACGCAATAAGCTGCTCGCTTGATCTTCTGGGCTATTTTTACCTAATGCGATTGCACTTTGCCCGGTAGTACTGACGCGGAAGAAGCCAAACAGCCAATACAAGGTATTCATGATGACGGTGCCGATCGCTACACCACCAATCATCTCAGCCACACCGAGTTTACCGATCACCGCGGTGTCCACCGCCCCCAATAATGGTTGGGTTACCGTAGAAACGATGAAAGGGAATGCGATTTTAAAATAGTCTTTATGAGTCAGGGACATCTTAAATTATGAACAGGATTAATTTTTATAAGGTCGCTATCATATGCGAATGGCGCCCGAACATGAACCAAAGTTCGCCAGCAAGGAATAGCATTGATAATTGATACAACCGGCAAACGTATCCTCATATCAAAGCTTGAAATAGAATAACGACTTATGAGAAAAGCCAAGTTAACTGCATATAAATGAGTTTCTAGTTTGGAAAGATTGGCGTTTGGTGGAGCATGGCAGATCAGAATGTATCTGCCATGTCATAACGGTAGTGATTGGTGAAAAGAGACCGTACAGATGATATTTAATGCTTGTGGGTTTCATCTGACAATGTTTAGGTCGATACCAAGCCTTATGTTCTGTAAAGCACCTTTACAACATGCCAACCGAACTTGGTTTTAACTAGATGCGGCGTTAACACTTCGCCAGAAAAGCACACTTTGTCGAATTGAGGTACCATTTGACCACGGCGGAATTCACCAAGGTCACCACCGCGTTTGCCTGACGGGCAAGTTGAATACTTCTTCGCTAATGTCTGAAACTTTGCGCCTTTTTTCAGTTGCTTGATTATGTCTTCCGCTTGCTCTTTGTGCTTCACAAGAATATGTAATGCGGCTGCTGTATTTGCCATTGATCTATCTCTCACTATTCTGGTCGCGCAAGTGTACCCAATCCTTTTTAACAGACCAAACATTTCTTAATAATAGCTCAGCGGTAAAGGCCCAAATACACGAGGAATATAAAATCGTCTACATAATGAGTTTAAAATACAAACAAGTTTTGCTCAGTTAATCACTATTCTCTAAAAGATTGTCTAAAAAGCTCACATTTGTCTCTCCGATGGTTGAAGCCTTCGTCTGATAAGATTAGATTAGACACAATTCGGTGGTATTTATAAGGTTATTTTCATGGCAAAAGTCGTTAGCAAAGCGAATCAATCTCAGGGCATGTTGATGTTTAAGCTCACCCTGCAACAGAGTTTCGCTATCGGTACGCTAAAAGTCCGTGAAATCGTCCCATACATGCCAACGACGAAGATCCCTTACTCGCATCATCACGTCATTGGAACCGTTACGATACGTAACTTAACAGTACCAGTGATCGATATGTCAGCGGCTGTTGGCTTTCGTCCTATAAGTGAAGAAGAATATAAAAGCTGCTACTTGATCGTGACAGATTGCTTGCGAACCGTGGTTGCTTTTATGGTTCGTAGTATAGAGAAGATCATTGAGTGCGATTGGAAAGCTATTGAAACGCCACCTCCGAGCGCTGGAAAAAATATTTTCGTGACTGGAATTACTCGCTACGAGGACAAAACTGTTCAAATGCTGGATGTGGAACTGCTACTTTCCAAAATTTATCCGCAGTACGAGAATTCAAAGATACCAATGCTGACAGATATTGAGCGAGAACGCCTAAAAGCACTCAGTATTCTATTGGTGGATGACTCTTCCATCGCTCGTAAACAGCTGTGTGACGCACTCGATAGCATCAATATTGGGTATCAAATCTGTAAAAATGGTTTAGATGCATTGGAACTGATGAAAAGTGACGCTGCGGCTCATCGCCCAATTGATATTCTGGTCAGCGATATTGAAATGCCCGGATTAGACGGTTATGAGTTAGCATTTGAAGTTCAGAATAATTCCTCTCTGAACCATTCATACCGCATTTTACACACATCGTTATCGAGCGAAATCTGTGTAGACAGAGCTCACCAAGTTGGCGCGCATGAGGCACTTGAGAAATTCAATGCAGGAGAACTAATCGAAGCGATGCTTCGCGGAGCAAAAGAGCTAGAAGCCAAAGCTATGACTTCTTAACTCTTATTGGACGAGTTGATTTGAGAATATAATGCAGTGCTTGTCCTACCCCTGATGCTCACATCCGCTAATTTCTCAGCTCACTTCTTTGGCATCGCGTAACTACGAGAAACGAATTCCGTCTCTTTGACTTGATGAGTATGATTAATATAAGAAGCTAGGCTGTAAAGTACATTCGCTAATAAGTTCGCGTATCGAAACAAAATAGGTGCGGGCTGCTTCTTACCTGTATGTTCAACGGCAACTAATGCTCGTACCGTTTTTTTAGCTTGGCAACGGCACAAATGCAATTGACTGGCTGCCGGGTGTCCTCCGGGTAGAACAAAGCCTTTGAAGCCACCATCAATGCGTTGCTTGAGCAAAGCATAATCGGCCTTTAACTCTTCAACTTCCGTCTCTGTAATCGCTAATTTTCCGCGAACCGAACCATTTAGATGATAAACATTAGGCTGTATTCTTGTCAGTATATCACGGCTAAACTCGTCCAACTCCATAGCGAGAACAAGGCCAATACGACTACAAAGTTCATCTGCTGTAATTTCAAAGTCACAAACCGGACTGTCCTCGTAAATAAACGGATAGCAAATCTCGCTCAATTCCTTGCTTACAGGTTTCATGCTTTTGTTCCAATATAAAAAGGGAGTCAGTATAACCTAACTCCCTTTAAACGTTCATTATGCCAAATGATCGACATTCATATGATCGGTTTACAATCAGGCACTTTCGACTTTCTTGTGACCTTCTTGAAGGTGAACAAAATCTACTAAATCATCACCAGACACTTGATACGCCTGACCAAAACCTTTAACAAATAGCCCCGATTCTGGCTTTAAGTTGAACAAAACGAAATCCTCTAGCTGGCTTAGACCATCAATAATCTCACCAAAACGCTCTTTCATTTGTCCAACAACTTGTTGCCACATCTCTGTGTCTCGCTCAACTACATTTGCTACCGCATCAAAAGTTAAGCGCTTACGAGCAAACAACTGCTTTGAAGACTCTTCATCTTCAATCATCATCAATGAAACATTTGGATTTTCTAAAAGGTTACGGGCATGACGAGCGATTTTAGAAATGAGAACGAAATAACCTTCCTGGTTTTGGACATAAGGCGCGTAGCTTACATTCGGGCGACCTTCTGCATCGACAGTTGCAAGCTGAAGTGTACGGCGCTCCTGACGGAACTCTTTGATCTCTGGCCCTAAACGACCTTGCAAACGCTCTTGTTTAACTTGTTGATCCATATTGATACCTGACTTTACTAATTAGTATTCGAGTTAAGCCTCGATTATGTTTGTGATTACTTTTTTAATTCGGCTTGTAGGGCGCGAAATGCGGTGACTTGCTCTTCAATCAACTCGCGCTTTTCGTTACGGCCTAAATAAACCTTGAAAATATTGCTTCCGCACTCTGAGAAAAAACCAAAATAGTGACTCTCTCTACCCATAAACGGTTTACTGACTAATGCGACATTTTTAACGTTATCTAATTTAAGGTGGCCGTGCAGTTCACCTTCTCTACCCATTAAATTGTAATAGCCACGCGCCACTTTTCCTTTTGGAAACGGCGCTTTAACTTCAAAGATAGAACCAAAAGAGTGGACGATGGTCGTCACCGGGCCAAAACCAACCAAACTTTCTAAGATGCTTTGCGCTTGCTCTCCTGGTGCAATAGCCACCATTTCCTGAGGTAGAGCCGCAACAACCTCAAACTCGGAAATGCCAAGACGCTCTGCCATCGCAGCTGGCAATAATTGTGGTTCTTGCTCTAGTAATACTTCAACTTGTTGCTTGATTGATTCCATTGTGTCTTCCGTTTTTGTTCAATTTGTTTTCATTAATTATTGGATGCTTTCGGTACGGTTTCGTTCATCTCTGATGTGAGTACCTGAATACAACTTTGAGCCAATGACACTGCCCAGAAGCTGCCTGCAAGAGTAAGGACTGCGCTACGTTCATGTAGCTGTACTAAGCCTTTCGCTTGCCACACTTTAAATAGAGGCAATAAAAACCCGAACGCGTCCTCTCCCATAAATGATGGAAGTTGATTTGCTTGAACAATGCCACGGTCAAACGCAGATTTGAGTGCAGAAAAAAGTGGTTCTAGAGGGCTTTGTTTCATCATCATCGCGATGGTGCTTTGACCTTCTTTGACCGCTTTAATATAGGTCTCTAGTGTGCGGTGTTGCATCATCCCGTAGCCACCGATATTACCTCCAGCACCACAGCCAATTGGCAATACCTCTGCATAAGTCTTGGCTAAACTATTGTATAAACTACGCTCGCGGTTATCGATTGCCCAATGGTTCACGCTAAGTTGCTTCATATGGTGTTTGGCCATAAAGTTCACACCGAGCTCATACATTCCCGCTTTTTCTGGTGTGGTCGCAGGTGGCGGGATTTTTCCCTTCTCTACGAGGTTGAGCATGGGAGCTGACCCACCAACCACTAACTGATACAAATCCAGTCCGTGTGCGCCAGTCGAGAGGAAATCATTTAGATCTTGCTCTAACACTTCTTTGGTTTGATAAGGTAAGCCATAGAGTAAATCGATAATGACCGGAATTTTGTCTTCTTTGGCGATCTCGCTCACTCGTTTGAGTACATCTTCCCTATCATCTAAACGTTTTGCGCTGCGGCGCACTTGTGTATTAAAACTTTGCACACCAAAAGAGAAACGATTAAACCCACCCTCTAAAGCGCCTTGATACAACTCATCAGAAAAACGATTGATGCGACCTTCTAAGGTGATTTCGCAGTCTGCAGCCAAAGGAAAGTGGTCTCGGATAGCCTGGCCTAACACACGAACCTGTACTGGAGATAAATCCGTTGGCGTTCCGCCCCCGATATATACGGCGTGAAAAATACCATTTTGTGTCCAAGGTAATGCCGCTTTCTCTCTAAGCTCCTGCATTAATGCTTCAAAGTACTCATCAACCAGTGTGCGACTTGCAGCATTTTGAAAGAAGTTACAAAAAGTGCAACGAACGCGACAAAACGGAACATGAATATAAAGACAGCGCTTATTGGTCGCTTTAATTGAGTTAGCCGTAATACTCGAAAAAATCGCCTGTTGTTGAGACGAGGGCACAGGTACGCTCGCTCCCCCGGCATGTGCAGAATGCTTCTTAACAAAAGCAAATCGCAATGGATCAGGACTATCACTGCCCAACACTGATTCATCAAGCTTATCGATATCGACGCTCATATATACTCGCTTAACTCCCATCATGTAAGGGATGGAAGCTGATCTTAAAAATTCTGCAAGAATCATAATTTGAGCGTAATGATAATGCAATTGATAATTGATCTTATTTCCATTGTAAGTAATAATCTGCCCAAGTTTTCATAGTTTCCCGAGATATTCCGTGAACGTACAAAGATATGTCATTGCAGGAGGTGCTTCCCTTGCCATCCATGCCGCACTTCTTTTTGTTTCTCAAGAGACAAAGGTGTTCGCGATGCCGGCTGGAAACCCAGCAAGTTCGGTAAGTCTAAATCTTGTGTCTGCTCCTCCAGCTGTCGAAAAATCTACACCAGAAAATGTAGCACCACCAAAAGAGCAGCAGCCTCAAGACCAACCTGAACCAGAAAAGAAGATTGTAAAAAAACAGGTCGTCAAGAAAGACGCTGTTAAGAAGAAGGTAGTAGAGAAAAAACCTGAACCGGTTAAACAATCTAAACCTAAAGCGGTCGAGCCCACCAAAACCGTAACAAAGCAAAAGGTTCAGCCCGAAGCGAAACCAAAGAAAAAAACGGAACCAGTGAAGAAAGAGACGGTAGCTCAACAATCCGCACCTGCGAGCCAATCCAAAGGGGCAACGTCTCAGCCTGTCTTGGTCGACAAACCAACGTTTGTGAGTCAACCAACACAACCCCGTTACCCAAGGTCTGCACAAAGACGCGGTATTGAAGGTGTAGCCTTGTATGAGATATGGCTAGATGAGAATGGTAACCAGATTAAACAGGTTTTGATTGAGTCTTCCGGCACAGAGTCGCTAGATGCCTCAGCACTTCGTGCGATCAAACAGTGGCAATTTACACCACATATTTCAGGTGGGCTAAAAGTCGCTCACCGAGTACAAGTACCTGTTCGTTTTAAGTTGGATGGATAATGGAACAACTACAAGAATTACAAACTCAATTTGGGCTGATGACATGGCCTTTGATCATTTGCTCAGCTCTAACCGTGATGATCATCGCCGAGCGATTATTCCATGTGTTAATTAGCCTTGGTGTAGGAAAGCGAGCCATTCGCCAAAAGCTCACAGGATTAGACCCAACAAATGGGAGCGAACTTGAAGCACTTGCTGAAGAGTTGTCGAATAAGCGGCCGCTTCTGTACCGTGGTGTTGCGATGTTGCTTGCTCATCATTCTTTCTCGAAATCTTTAAGAGAAGATGCCGCAGGTATTTGGCTGCAAGAAAAACGCCATCAGTTGCATTCCGGCCTTCGTTTGCTGACGCTGATTGGCGTCATCAGCCCTTTAATTGGCTTGCTTGGTACGGTACTTGGCTTAATTGACATGTTTAAAGGCATCGCGGTTTCAACGGGGAATATCACTCCGAATGATTTGGCTGACGGCCTAGGTCTTGCTATGCGCACCACTGCCGCGGGTCTCATTATCGCACTTCCTGCCATTTCAGGAGCGCAGATCATTGGTTTGTGGGCGGATCGTGTAATCGCCAAGCTTGAGCACACTTTAAACTACGTCAACTTATGGCTTGAAGGTATCTCGTTACAGCATGTCTCGCCAGACCACTCAAAAGTAACACTGCGCTCTTCTGAGAAGATTGAGGCAGCAACTAAATGATTAAAACACCACAAGATAATAGTCGTAACGGTTTAACCCCCGATTTAACACCGCTGTTAGACATTATTTTTATCGTCATGGTTTTCCTGATGTTAACCGCAGCGGTCAAACTCGATTCATTAGACGTCAATTTACCGAGCACAGAATCTCAGGCTGTTGCAGATGTCGATAAGCAATCCATCACGGTAAATATTCTTAAAGACGAGCCTTACTGGGCTATTAACGGCAAGACATATATCGATTGGGACAACTTTACCCTCGCGCTGTTAGAAGAGAGTAAGTCAAGCGATAAACCGATTGTAATTGGAGCAGAAAAAACCGCGAATATTCAGTCGCTAGTACAACTTCTCGGCTTTTTACAAGAAAACGGAATTCAAGCAACTCAGTTACTCACTGAAGAGCCATCATAAAAATAAGTAAGATAGAGATCCTTTCAAAATGAAGAACACACGCATCACTATTCATGCTGTTGTCACGGCAGCTATTTCCCTACTTGCGAGTAGTCAACTTTTTGCCAATGCAACGCCATCCTCAGAGCGCGTTGTTAGCGCAGGCAGCGCCGTCACTGAACTCTTGCTTGAACTCGACGCTAAAGATAGCTTGGTTGCTATCGACGTCACCAGTCAATTACCAAAAGGGATGGAACTGCCTAAAGTGGGCTACCATCGTCGTCTTTCAGCGGAGGGGTTGCTCGCCTTACGTCCGACAAAAGTCATTGGTTCTGATGAGATGGGGCCGAAAACAACATTGAGCCAATTGAAATCGGCTGGCGTAGATGTAGAAATTGTTAATACTGATGCAAATGTCGAGGGCCTTTATCAACGTATTGATCAAATTGCGAACCTTATGGAGCGCAAGGCTCAAGCTGAAAGCTTAAAGCAAGATGTCCAGGCGCAAGTACAAGCACTCAATGCAAACCAGCCTAATCAAGCAAAGAAAAAGAAAGTGCTCTTTCTGCTGATCCATGAAGGGCGACCTGCAAATGTTGCGGGCTCACAAACGACACCCGATGCAATTATTCAACTCGCCGGCGGACAAAACCCAGCCGCTACACAACTCTCGTCTTACAAGCCTCTATCCACAGAAGCGATGGTAGAGATGCAGCCTGACGTGATTATTGTTAGTGGTCGCAGCTATGAAACGTTGGGTGGTGCCGATGCAATTTTAAAAGCAATGCCGCTTCTTGCTGCAACACCCGCTGGAAAGAACAAAGACATCATAACGATTGATGGCCATGCTCTGGTAGGTGGTTTGGGCCTTAAAAGCCTTGCAGAAGCTAAACGCTTGAATGCACTGCTTTACCCATAGAGACATGACATGTTGTTAAGACGCATCCCCCTTTCAACGACGTTATCAGTGCTTAGTGGATTTTTAGCATTTATTGCTATCGCCTCTATTACCGTTGGCCCAATGAACATTAGCTTTGCTGACAGTTTGCGTAGCCTAACGGGAGGCAGTTCTGATCTCGCTCCTCACATTCAGTTGGTCATTAACGAAATCCGATTGCCTCGCACCATTTTGTGTATGTTCATCGGCGCCATTTTGGCAATTTGTGGTGTGGTTATGCAGGGCTTGTTCCGTAACCCATTAGCCGAGCCTGGTATCATTGGTGTGTCTGCTGGCGCTGCTCTTGGTGGTGCATTCGCTATTGTTGTATTTGCTGAATTTAGCCAAAACTATCCGCAACTAATGAACTTAGCGGCTCTGCCTCTTTTTGCTTTCCTTGGCGGTGCACTAACGACTATTCTCGTTTATAAACTCGGCACAAGTAAGTTTGGTACCTCAGTTACAATTATGTTGTTAGCCGGCGTTGCCATCAGCGCGCTCTCGGGGGCTGCGATTGGCTACATGAACTTTATCGCAGATGATCAGATGCTGCGAGATTTGACGCTTTGGTCGATGGGCTCATTAGCTGGTGCAAATTGGTCAGGGATTGCTCTATCTGCTATAACACTCGTCATCCTATTGCTCTGGTTTCAGAAGAAGTCGATGGCGCTGAATGCTCTGTTGTTAGGGGAATCAGAAGCAAGACACTTAGGAGTTCCGGTTCAAAAACTCAAACGTCAGCTTATTTTACTTTCTGCACTGGGTGTTGGTATTACGGTGAGCATCAGTGGTGCAATTGGATTTATTGGGCTCGTGATTCCTCACTTAGGGCGCATGCTCGCTGGGCCTGACCATCGAACGCTATTACCAATATCTGCCTTAATGGGAGCACTGCTTCTTACTGCCGCAGATATGTTTGCTCGTGTTGCCGTGGCACCAGCTGAATTACCAGTTGGAATCGTGACCGCATTGATTGGCGCGCCCTTTTTCATCTACTTATTGTTCCAGCAAAAAGGGAAGATTTTGTAATGAACCAGATCGTTTTATCGGGGAAAAACATTTCGATGACGTATGGCAACCGTGTGGTGCTCGATGACATCAACATTGATATCCGAGCTGGTGAAGTGACCGCCCTACTCGGCCCCAATGGCGCAGGTAAAAGTACTTTACTCAAGCTTCTATGCGGTGAGATCTCTTCGAATCATCACATCACCTACTTCGGTAAACAAAAGCATGATTGGGAGCCTGAAAAAAGCGCCAAACATATTGCAATGCTCCCGCAGCACAGCACCTTAACCTTCCCATTTCTAGCCAGAGAAGTAGTAGAGCTGGGGGCAATACCGCTATCACTGTCCAATAAAGAAACCACTAAACTGGCTTTACATTACATGGAACAAACCGACGTATTGCATTTAGCAGAAAGCCTGTACCCGTCTTTATCTGGTGGAGAAAAGCAACGACTGCATCTAGCACGAGTGATGACACAACTACATCAATCTGGCGAAAAACGAATCTTAATGCTTGATGAACCTACCTCAGCGTTGGATCTCGCCCACCAACACAACACGTTAAAGATTGCTCGTGAAACGGCAAAAGCACAAAACGCAGCGGTGGTTGTGGTGTTACATGACTTGAATCTAGCCTCTCAGTACGCAGACCGCCTTGTACTCTTGCATAACGGGAAACTAGTTTGTGATGACACGCCATGGAATGCACTAACGTCAGAGCGCATTGAGCAAGTTTATGGCTATCGATCTATTGTGACAAAACATCCGACGCTAGACTTCCCTCAAGTGCATGCCGCAGCATAAAGCGTATCTCCTCTAAGCCGTCTCTAAAACACTTTGATACGACAAAGGCCCGCAATATGAGAATTGCGGGCCTTTGCTTTGATAGTGGCAGAATTTGGTGCTTTAAAGGCTATTACTTGCTCATTTGGATCAATGATCGACCAATCAACCACTCAAGCTCTTTGTCACCACCCGCACCAAACTGGCTTTCAACCATTTTGTATAAGCGGTCAATACCATTAGCAGCAAATTCTTGCGCATTTTCAGCGGTGACAATGTGATGGAATAGCAGTCGTAAAATCGCGAGAAACTCAGCATCTTCCAGCGCTTTAATCCAACTTTGTGAAAATGCATTTAATCCTTTATCAAACTCTAAGTGTTCAATAAACATTTTAAAGATACGGCCATCCAGTGCGGCGGTGAAGTCCGTTTTCTTAGGGAAGTGGTGGCTAATACCGGTACGCGATATACCTGTCTGCTGGCTTAGCGTCGTGTACGACATTTTGTCGTAACCTAATCTGAGTAGCTGATCAATAACGGCATCCATGATCTTTTGGATAGTGATTTCGGTATCTTCTTTACTACGCTTTGGCATATTTTAAGCTCTTCTCTTTGTAAATCCATCTAACTCACTATTAAATGAGGCCAGAATGAAATCATTCTTAGCATTATACCCGGCTCGCCGATGCGGTTCGATTAGCGAAAACCTAGAAATCAGGTTGCTAAGCGCTGCACTTGAAAGCGCTTTGGGTATATGTATTGCGACTATTTAATATCATGTCGAGTTCCAAACCATAACGTCTTTACACTGCGTAATGTGTAATTTTCAGTTATGTTTTTGTCAATACATGCTACTCAAAATAAGGCGAAAAGTTAGTCTCATCAAAACCTTGCGCCAATTATTCATCGAAACTATTCAAAGACCAAGAATGATAATTATTAAAAATAATCAATCAAGAAATAGTCTTATAAATTAACCATTAGTTCAACTGGACTGAGCAAAATCTCGTCACTATGTTCGTTAATTGATTTTAAATGTTGATATATATCACATTAACGTTCTTGATGATTTAGTAATCCAATCTTTAACCCTTACTTAACAAGTGCCTATTCTGTTCCTTTTTTACGCAAAAGTCGTCATTTTTGTAGATACAGATCAAATACCTGATAGAATACCCTTAGTATTTACAAGAGGATTCGTTATGAGTGTCGAATTAGAAAAAAACCAAGTATGTGAGGCCTGCGGCTGTGCTGGCGAGATTGGCTTTATCATCAAAGAGGGTGACGAAGTTGCCGACGTAACGGTTTTCGCACAGACAAAAACAGAGCTAGAGTCTGAACTACAAAAATACATCGAGCTCGCTAAATCAGTATGTGCTGATGTTGAATACAATGTTTCAGAAATAACCGAAGAATCGAACCAAGCGACGGCTCGATTCAAATTTGAAGTAAGTGCTGAAAAACTTATCTTTGAATTAAAAACTCGCTCACTCGCGCGTTAATGAAAAAAGCGAGCATGATGCTCGCTTTTTATTTTTCCAATCTCTTAATCTTAAACCGCTCTAAATGAAACAGACAACTTCGGCGCGTTTATTTATCTTTTTTGAACACGACCCACTTTAACGAGCCATTGGTTTCAAAATCGTTCTCAGCGATACACATCAGTAATACGCCTTCAACATTAATCACGGCCCCTGTGGTGTAGGCTTTATCATCGTAGTAACAAATACGCTGACCTACCTTACCGTCAGCAACTATTAGCGCTTTGTTTTCTGGTGTACTGTATGATTTAGCAAAAACGGAACCCGACAGCAGTACTGCAATAACACCAGCGGTAAAAATAGATACACTTTTTAACTTCATGAAAATCTCCCTCAAACCTCAATAATACTAACAAGGACCTTTGTGAAGTTCTTGGAAGAATCTCATATTATTCAAATATCTACTGATATTTTTCTCACCTCTACACTTGGGTCTGCTTCACATTCAATCATTTAATTTATCTCATTTTAGTAAGCTTGAAGTTACTTAGCGCAGTAAAGAAGCGCACACTTTTAGCGTGCATCTCTAATTTGAATATTTAAGTTATGAATCAAAAACTGTGAGCAAAAAATGCATAATAGGTTTATTTAAGTATAAGATAAGCACCTGTTGATCTCGGTATTTAACTAACTCTTTGACTATGCGTTTTGTTTCCCTATGCCTTACTTCAATCCTACTCTGCTCATCTCCTTTGGCATATGAGCTAGATTACTATTCTAAGTTTGGTCACATCGATAATTACGGCAATCTTGATCTTAGAAACAAGCCTTACACCCAACTACCCTCTGGCCTAGTGGTAAAGGGCAACTTAAACATCTCACAAACCCCTATCAAAACCTTGCCTAAAGGGCTTGATGTTGAAGGCAGTCTGGAAGCAACTAACAGCGCACTCAAAGTTATTCGCTCAGGAACAAAGATAAAAGGCTATGCAAACCTACTAGGTAGTAAGATCGAAAACTGGCCTAAAGGCATCAAACTAGGCGGTTACCTAAATCTGACAGATACACCGTTAAAAGCGCTTCCAGCTAAACTTCGAGTAAAAGGTGATCTAAGTGTTATTCGCACTCCCATTTCTGATCTTCCTGAAGGATTGGTGGTTGATGGTAATCTCTATATTGGAGGATCAGCGCTGAAAGTATTTCCAGACACAATGACGGTGAAAGGGAATATCTATTTAGGTGGTAACAGGATCACAAAATGGCCCAGCAATTTAACCCTTGGTGGTGCCGTCGCACCTTAAAGAGCAGATAAACAAAAGCCCCGGCAGACCGAGGCTTTAAGGCATTCTGAATCAACGAGTTCAGTGACGAAGATTACTCTTGGTTATTCACAGGATTAGCATAGCTCGCCACCAAATAAGGTCTTGCGCCTTCAGGTAGCTGATCCAACTTATCCGCGAGATGACGCTTAACCGCTTCCGTAATGATGCTCGAATCTTCATGCCCAGCAGCTAACAAGTTGATTGGGTACAACTTGTAGTTGTTGTGAATTTGGCGGTCGATTTCACCAGCAAGAGATTCCGGCGTTTCAAACTCTTGCTCAATCACATCACCAAACGCAACATGTACACGGCCTTTATAGCCAACGATACCTTGAATGATACTTTCGATATCTTCAAATTCGCCTTTTTCATAGCGGCCATTTTCTGCTTTTTCGTACAGCTCTTTTGCTTTGGCAATGTCACATGGATCATTTTCATAGGCAATCGAGACTGGAACGATTTTCAGAGAACGCGTGTACTCACCAAAGCTGATCTTTTGTTTACGACCTTCAACATGGAACATTTTTAAAATCGCAGGATCAGTAAAGTCGTTTCCATCTTTAGCACGACCTTCCTTTTGGGCAATCCAAATTGAATTGCCAGTATCAAGCGAATGTTTGATATAGCTTGACAATTGTCCCAATGCTTTCATCATTTCTCTAGGCGCTTTAGCAGAGCGCTTAACGATGAAGCTCTTATTGAGTCGCATCAATTCTGTCGCACATGGCTTCTTCAGCAGGTTATCGCCAATCGCTATACGAACTGTACGGTGCCCACTTTGGTACAAGCCATAATTTACGAGCGCAGGGTCCATCGCAATATCACGGTGGTTAGAAACGAATAGGTATGACGTGTTTTTATCCAGCTTATCCAAACCAGAAAAAGTGACGCCATCCGTTGTCTTATTCAATGTATCTTTCAGATACTTCTTCACTTCAATCTGAATTGCTTCGACAGAATCAAGCTTGCTCCACTTAGCTTTCAGGTAGATACGCAGGATCGGGCTCATTAGCGTTTTGAACCACGCTGCTTTATTAGCAAAGCGATGTTCTAGGATAGCAGTGATAAATTCATCATCTTGGATTAGACGATCCAGCGCTGCTGGAATTTCTTCGTCGTTGTAAGGACGAATTTCAATATAAGGATCGGTATTGGCTGTCATTGTTCATTACATATCAAAAAAAGCTGGCACATTTTACGCATAGTTTTGCTGACAAGCAGCATTTCAACCCATACTTTTAACATGGTCATACCAGTTAAGCCACCATTTATCATGCTAAAAAATTCTCTCAGCAGGTTGGAATCGTATGGGTTTAACGTTACCCTTAGCGCCAAAAAACACTGGTACTCATAATGAACTACGCAATTGAATTTCACGACGCTAAATACCCCTTTCTTGATGTAGCTGCGCGTAAAAAAGCACTGAAGCACAGTCTACTATCTGTCATCGAAGGGTTAGCCGTCATTAAATTGGGTAAGCAGGAGTATGCCATTGAACCAGGCCAATATTTTTGGATTCCTCAAGGATGTTTGAGCTCCCTCACCTTTTTACCTAATTCTCGTGTATATCGTTGTGATTTTTCTGTGCGTTTAAATGACGAGTTCTCACAACAGGCGGGCTTTGTGAAGCCTTCACCGCTACTAAAAGCGCTCGTCGAGAAGCTAGCAACAACAGCCGAACGCTCGGATCTGCAAACCGATCTACTGACAGTAGTAAGACATGAAGTATTGACGCTGTCTCCTAAACTAGCGCACTCAACGTTAACAAGAGCCATCAATCAGTGGACTCCTGGCTGTGACATGAATATTTCTAAAGAGCTTTGCTTGGTACTAACACTACGTGAAGCAAGAAAAATGAAACTGTCGGGGAAGAAGGAAGAGCAAATTGTTGACTCTCTTTTTGCTGGTAACACCGAAGAATATGAACAGCTTTGCTTTTTAGTCTTTGGAGAAGCGCTATAACTGCTCTTCAACAAGCTACGTGTTCAGCATTACGTAGAATTACGGACACAGAAAGTAGATTTGACCCGTCCTGATATGGGTTGACACTTTTTAACTAAAACGCTCGATGTACTTCATCGGGCGTTTTGTATTTTAAAG
>NZ_JAWOWP010000035.1:0-17865 GCF_033340555.1 Vibrio sp. 1069 | reverse complement strand
AACCAGATAATCCGATGAGATGCCGGTCTGTCTCACTCTCATGCAAAGGTAAGATCAACCATTTAATCCGCTTACCCGAATAACACTTGTCCTGGCCAGCAGCATCCGAACGCCGTTGCTCAAGTTCGCAGTTTTCCATAAGCCCCCCTGTTTTCTCAAAAGTCATAAATAGCAGTCTAATTGAGAATTAGGTTTTGAGATAGGTTTATGAGAACGAAAAACCCGCTTAATCGCGGGCTTTTTGTCGTTTTCAGAAGACGGCTGCACTGAACGTCAGAAGCCGACTGCACTATAGCAGCGGAGGGGTTGGATCCATCAGGCAACGACGGGCTGCTGCCGGCCATCAGCGGACGCAGGGAGGACTTTCCGCAACCGGCCGTTCGATGCGGCACCGATGGCCTTCGCGCAGGGGTAGTGAATCCGCCAGGATTGACTTGCGCTGCCCTACCTCTCACTAGTGAGGGGCGGCAGCGCATCAAGCGGTGAGCGCACTCCGGCACCGCCAACTTTCAGCACATGCGTGTAAATCATCGTCGTAGAGACGTCGGAATGGCCGAGCAGATCCTGCACGGTTCGAATGTCGTAACCGCTGCGGAGCAAGGCCGTCGCGAACGAGTGGCGGAGGGTGTGCGGTGTGGCGGGCTTCGTGATGCCTGCTTGTTCTACGGCACGTTTGAAGGCGCGCTGAAAGGTCTGGTCATACATGTGATGGCGACGCACGACACCGCTCCGTGGATCGGTCGAATGCGTGTGCTGCGCAAAAACCCAGAACCACGGCCAGGAATGCCCGGCGCGCGGATACTTCCGCTCAAGGGCGTCGGGAAGCGCAACGCCGCTGCGGCCCTCGGCCTGGTCCTTCAGCCACCATGCCCGTGCACGCGACAGCTGCTCGCGCAGGCTGGGTGCCAAGCTCTCGGGTAACATCAAGGCCCGATCCTTGGAGCCCTTGCCCTCCCGCACGATGATCGTGCCGTGATCGAAATCCAGATCCTTGACCCGCAGTTGCAAACCCTCACTGATCCGCATGCCCGTTCCATACAGAAGCTGGGCGAACAAACGATGCTCGCCTTCCAGAAAACCGAGGATGCGAACCACTTCATCCGGGGTCAGCACCACCGGCAAGCGCCGCGACGGCCGAGGTCTTCCGATCTCCTGAAGCCAGGGCAGATCCGTGCACAGCACCTTGCCGTAGAAGAACAGCAAGGCCGCCAATGCCTGACGATGCGTGGAGACCGAAACCTTGCGCTCGTTCGCCAGCCAGGACAGAAATGCCTCGACTTCGCTGCTGCCCAAGGTTGCCGGGTGACGCACACCGTGGAAACGGATGAAGGCACGAACCCAGTTGACATAAGCCTGTTCGGTTCGTAAACTGTAATGCAAGTAGCGTATGCGCTCACGCAACTGGTCCAGAACCTTGACCGAACGCAGCGGTGGTAACGGCGCAGTGGCGGTTTTCATGGCTTGTTATGACTGTTTTTTTGTACAGTCTATGCCTCGGGCATCCAAGCAGCAAGCGCGTTACGCCGTGGGTCGATGTTTGATGTTATGGAGCAGCAACGATGTTACGCAGCAGGGCAGTCGCCCTAAAACAAAGTTAGAAAAGGTAAAGTATGAACAAGTTATCTGTATTCTTTATGTTTATGTTTTGTAGCATTACTGCCGCAGGAGAGTCTTTGCCAGATTTAAAAATTGAGAAGCTTGACGAAGGTGTTTATGTTCATACTTCGTTTGAAGAAGTTAACGGTTGGGGTGTTGTTCCTAAACACGGCTTGGTGGTTCTTGTAAATACTGAGGCCTATCTGATTGACACTCCATTTACGGCAAAAGATACTGAAAAGTTAGTCACTTGGTTTGTGGAGCGCGGCTATAAAATAAAAGGCAGTATTTCCTCTCATTTTCATAGCGACAGCACGGGCGGAATAGAGTGGCTTAATTCTCAATCTATCCCCACGTATGCATCTGAATTAACAAATGAACTTCTTAAAAAAGACGGTAAGGTACAAGCTAAAAATTCATTTAGCGGAGGTAGCTATTGGCTAGTTAATAATAAGATTGAAGTTTTTTATCCTGGTCCAGGGCACACTCCAGATAACGTAGTGGTTTGGCTACCTGAAAATAGAGTTTTGTTCGGTGGTTGTTTTGTTAAACCGTACGGTCTTGGTAATTTGGGTGACGCAAATTTAGAAGCTTGGCCAAAGTCCGCCAAAATATTAATGTCTAAATATGGTAAAGCAAAGTTGGTTGTTTCAAGTCATAGTGAAACTGGGAACGCATCACTCTTGAAACTTACTTGGGAGCAGGCTGTTAAAGGGCTAAAAGAAAGTAAAAAACCATCACTGCCAAGTAACTAATTTTCTAACAAGTCGTTGCAGCACCGCTCCGGCACTTCGTGCCTGCGCTGGACAGTTTTTAAGTCGCAGTTTTATGGTTTTGCTGCGCAAAAGTATTCCATAAAACCACAACTTAAAAACTGCCGCTGAACTCAGCGTTATGCAGCCAAATCCCAACAATTAAGGGTCTTAAAATGGTAAAAGATTGGATTCCCATCTCTCATGATAATTACAAGCAGGTGCAAGGACCGTTCTATCATGGAACCAAAGCCAATTTGGCGATTGGTGACTTGCTAACCACAGGGTTCATCTCTCATTTCGAGGACGGTCGTATTCTTAAGCACATCTACTTTTCAGCCTTGATGGAGCCAGCAGTTTGGGGAGCTGAACTTGCTATGTCACTGTCTGGCCTCGAGGGTCGCGGCTACATATACATAGTTGAGCCAACAGGACCGTTCGAAGACGATCCGAATCTTACGAACAAAAGATTTCCCGGTAATCCAACACAGTCCTATAGAACCTGCGAACCCTTGAGAATTGTTGGCGTTGTTGAAGACTGGGAGGGGCATCCTGTTGAATTAATAAGGGGAATGTTGGATTCGTTGGAGGACTTAAAGCGCCGTGGTTTACACGTCATTGAAGACTAGTCCTTTGCATAACAAAGCCATCAAACCGGACGCCAGAGATTCCGCGCCTGTTGCGCATGGCTTCGCCATTTTATGCGCAATAGGCGCGCCACCCTGTCGCCGTTTATGGCGGCGTTAACCCAAAGGAGTATCGTGAAAATATCACTAATGGCTGCAAAAGCAAGAAATGGGGTTATTGGCTGCGGCTCGGATATCCCGTGGAACGCTAAAGGTGAGCAGCTGCTTTTTAAAGCAATAACTTACAATCAATGGCTCTTAGTCGGCCGTAAAACATTTGAGGCAATGGGGGCTCTCCCAAATAGAAAGTATGCAGTTGTCAGCCGCTCAGGATCGGTAGCTACTAACGATGATGTGGTTGTGTTTCCATCTATAGAAGCAGCAATGAGGGAGCTAAAGACTCTTACGAACCATGTTGTTGTTTCTGGTGGTGGAGAGATCTACAAGAGTCTGATCGCCCATGCCGACACGCTACATATCTCGACAATAGATTCCGAGCCAGAGGGCAATGTTTTCTTTCCGGAAATCCCCAAAGAGTTCAATGTGGTGTTCGAGCAGGAATTTCATTCAAATATAAATTATCGCTATCAAATCTGGCAAAGGGGTTAACCATCCAAGCCATCGGACACATTTTGCTTCGCTGCGCTCAAAACGCAAAATGTGCCGCTGCTTAGCGGCGTTAGATGCACTAAGCACATAATTGCTCACAGCCAAACTATCAGGTCAAGTCTGCTTTTATTATTTTTAAGCGTGCATAATAAGCCCTACACAAATTGGGAGTTAGACATCATGAGCAACGCAGTGCCCGCCGAGATTTCGGTACAGCTATCACAGGCACTCAACGTCATCGAGCATCATCTGGGATCGACGTTGCTGGCCGTGCATTTGTACGGCTCTGCACTCGACGGTGGCCTGAAGCCATGCAGTGATATTGATTTGCTGGTTACTGTGACTGCACAGCTCGATGAGACTGTGCGGCAGGCTCTGTTCGTAGATTTCCTGGAAGTTTCCGCTTCTCCCGGCCAAAGTGAAGCTCTCCGTGCCTTGGAAGTTACCATCGTCGTGTACGGCGATGTTGTTCCTTGGCGTTATCCAGCCAGACGGGAACTGCAATTCGGGGAGTGGCAGCGCAAGGACATTCTTGCGGGCATCTTCGAGCCCGCGACAACCGATGTTGATCTGGCTATTCTGCTAACTAAAGCAAGGCAACACAGCCTTGCCTTGGCAGGTTCGGCCGCGGAAGATTTCTTCAACTCAGTCCCGGAAAGCGATCTATTCAAAGCACTGGCCGACACCTTGAAACTATGGAACTCACAACCGGATTGGGCAGGCGACGAGCGGAATGTAGTGCTTACTTTGTCTCGCATTTGGTACAGCGCAGCAACCGGCAAGATCGCGCCGAAGGATGTAGCTGCCAACTGGGTAATGGAACGCCTGCCCGTCCAACATCAGCCCGTGCTGCTTGAAGCCCAGCAGGCTTACCTTGGACAAGGGATGGATTGCTTGGCCTCACGCGCTGATCAGTTGACTGCGTTCATTTACTTTGTGAAGCACGAAGCCGCCAGTCTGCTCGGCTCCACGCCAATGATGTCTAACAGTTCATTCAAGCCGACGCCGCTTCGCGGCGCAGCTTAATTCAGGCGTTAGATGCACTAAGCACATAATTGCTCACAGCCAAACTATCAGGTCAAGTCTGCTTTTATTATTTTTAAGCGTGCATAATAAGCCCTACACAAATTGGGAGATATATCATGAAAGGCTGGCTTTTTCTTGTTATCGCAATAGTTGGCGAAGTAATCGCAACATCCGCATTAAAATCTAGCGAGGGCTTTACTAAGCTTGCCCCTTCCGCCGTTGTCATAATCGGTTATGGCATCGCATTTTATTTTCTTTCTCTGGTTCTGAAATCCATCCCTGTCGGTGTTGCTTATGCAGTCTGGTCGGGACTCGGCGTCGTCATAATTACAGCCATTGCCTGGTTGCTTCATGGGCAAAAGCTTGATGCGTGGGGCTTTGTAGGTATGGGGCTCATAATTGCTGCCTTTTTGCTCGCCCGATCCCCATCGTGGAAGTCGCTGCGGAGGCCGACGCCATGGTGACGGTGTTCGGCATTCTGAATCTCACCGAGGACTCCTTCTTCGATGAGAGCCGGCGGCTAGACCCCGCCGGCGCTGTCACCGCGGCGATCGAAATGCTGCGAGTCGGATCAGACGTCGTGGATGTCGGACCGGCCGCCAGCCATCCGGACGCGAGGCCTGTATCGCCGGCCGATGAGATCAGACGTATTGCGCCGCTCTTAGACGCCCTGTCCGATCAGATGCACCGTGTTTCAATCGACAGCTTCCAACCGGAAACCCAGCGCTATGCGCTCAAGCGCGGCGTGGGCTACCTGAACGATATCCAAGGATTTCCTGACCCTGCGCTCTATCCCGATATTGCTGAGGCGGACTGCAGGCTGGTGGTTATGCACTCAGCGCAGCGGGATGGCATCGCCACCCGCACCGGTCACCTTCGACCCGAAGACGCGCTCGACGAGATTGTGCGGTTCTTCGAGGCGCGGGTTTCCGCCTTGCGACGGAGCGGGGTCGCTGCCGACCGGCTCATCCTCGATCCGGGGATGGGATTTTTCTTGAGCCCCGCACCGGAAACATCGCTGCACGTGCTGTCGAACCTTCAAAAGCTGAAGTCGGCGTTGGGGCTTCCGCTATTGGTCTCGGTGTCGCGGAAATCCTTCTTGGGCGCCACCGTTGGCCTTCCTGTAAAGGATCTGGGTCCAGCGAGCCTTGCGGCGGAACTTCACGCGATCGGCAATGGCGCTGACTACGTCCGCACCCACGCGCCTGGAGATCTGCGAAGCGCAATCACCTTCTCGGAAACCCTCGCGAAATTTCGCAGTCGCGACGCCAGAGACCGAGGGTTAGATCATGCCTAGCATTCACCTTCCGGCCGCCCGCTAAATATCTCCTTTTGGGTTGTTAATAAAACATCCAATAAGTTGACTGTGCGTGAAAAAGAAAGTTTTGTGTGATGGCGTTGAAGATCGCACCGTTAAGCTCTTATGTGGGATGGTGCAGAGCTCGACGACTACCGATAAAACGCAACCGCCGCAAACAGACAAGAAAAAGCCCCAACTGATAACAGTTGGGGCTTCAGTATTGTGATTGGTGGAGCAATAGCACCCTGAACCCAAAACCTTCTCGCTCAACCGGTAGTGGCTGATAACAACTCGTGAGGGCTATTGCGGGTTAAGCATTTAGCGATGTCTAGGGCCAGACTGGACGTCTGAACGCAAGCCGCTGATACTGTACATAACCACAGTATCAGCGGAGGATACCCATGTCGCTGGCAAGGAACGCCACGGCGAGTCAATCGCCCACTCAAACAAACGGTTACGAACGCCACCAACCCGACCAGACGCTGCTCTACCAGCTGGTTGAGCAGCACTACCCAGCCTTCAAAGCCTCACTCGAAGCCCAAGGTCAACACCTGCCTCGCTACATCCAACAAGAATTCAACGACCTCCTCCAATGTGGCCGTCTGGAGTATGGTTTCATGCGGGTTCGCTGCGAGGATTGTCATCACGAGCGTCTGGTCGCCTTCAGCTGTAAACGACGCGGCTTTTGCCCTAGCTGCGGTGCCCGCCGGATGGCCGAGAGTGCGGCGCTGCTGATAGACGAAGTCTTCCCCAAGGAGCCCATTCGCCAGTGGGTGCTCAGCTTTCCTTTCCAGCTACGCTTTTTGCTGGCTCGCCATCCCCAGCTGATGGGCCAGGTCTTGAGTATCGTCTATCGTACACTCTCAACTCATCTGATCAAAAAAGCCGGTTACACCAAAGCCTCTGCACAAACTGGCTCAGTGACTCTTATCCAACGCTTTGGCTCCGCGCTAAATCTCAATGTCCACTACCACATGCTGTTTCTCGATGGTGTCTATGCCGAAGATGACTATGGCAAGCAACGCTTCCATCGTGTCAAGGCACCCACTTACGATGAGCTGAATACGCTCGCTCACACCCTCAGCCATCGCATCGCTCGCTGCATGGAAAAGCGTGGGATTTTGGAGCGTGATGCCGAGAATACGTGGTTGACACTGGAAGAGGGCGAAGACGATACGCTGACTCAATTACATGGTGCTTCGGTTACGTATCGCATTGCCGTCGGCCCCCAGCAAGGGCGCAAAGTCTTCACCCTGCAAACCTTGCCAGGGCGTGAGGATAAAGCCGACTCAAGCAGTCGAGTAGCCAACCATGCTGGTTTCTCGCTACACGCCGGTGTGATGGCCGAAGCGCATCAGCGGGATAAGCTTGAGCGCTTGTGTCGCTACATTAGTCGGCCAGCGGTTTCAGAAAAACGTCTGGCATTAACCGCCAATGGGCAGGTGCGTTACGAGCTCAAAACTCCGTACCGCAATGGCACCACCCATGTGATCTTCGAGCCGCTGGACTTCATCGCCAAACTCGCTGCGTTGGTACCTAAGCCGCGAGTCAACCTCACACGCTTCCACGGCGTCTTTGCACCGAACAGCAAACACCGAGTTCAAGTAACACCCGCCAAGCGGGGCAAGAAGCCCGACAAATCGGAAGGTCTCGATACTAACTGGCGTGACAAGAGTCCTGCAGAGCGCCACCGCGCCATGACCTGGATGCAACGCCTCAAGCGAGTCTTCAATATTGATATTGAAGTCTGCGAACACTGCGGCGGTCACGTCAAAGTGATTGCCAGCATCGAAGATCCGAAGGTCATTGAGCAGATTCTCAAGCATCTGAAACAGAAAACAGCCAAGGCGAATGCCGCCAAGCAGCGTGAGCTGCCACCAGAACGAGCGCCGCCACTGACTCCCAGCCTGTTCGATCCATCACAGAGTCGTCTCTTTGACTGACGACCCCAAATCCAACACTGCTCAACACTGCCAACTTTTAAACGGGGCGGTGGGGCAGTTTGTATCTCTCGAGCTATCAGGCTAGAGATTTTACCGCCAAATCGAACCTTATTAGAGCGGTTTAGGCTGGACCGGCAGTTAAAATTGGGGCTTGAGCGGTAAACGAGTGAGGGAATTTCAGGTAAGATACTTCGGATGAGGAGCAAAAAGGTGGTTTATACTTCCTATACCCAAAAAGGTGGTTTATACTTCCTATACCCTAAAAAGGCAGCTTTGGCTGCCTTTTGTATAATTCATATCGACTTATCAAAAGGACAATCCGATGAATGTCATTATAAAAGCTGTAGTTACTGCCTCGACGCTACTGATGGTATCTTTTAGTTCATTCGAAACCTCAGCGCAATCCCCACTGTTAAAAGAGCAAATTGAATCCATAGTCATTGGAAAAAAAGCCACTGTAGGCGTTGCAGTGTGGGGGCCTGACGATCTGGAACCTTTACTGATTAATCCTTTTGAAAAATTCCCAATGCAAAGTGTATTTAAATTGCATTTAGCTATGTTGGTACTGCATCAGGTTGATCAGGGAAAGTTGGATTTAAATCAGACCGTTATCGTAAACAGGGCTAAGGTTTTACAGAATACCTGGGCTCCGATAATGAAAGCGTATCAGGGAGACGAGTTTAGTGTTCCAGTGCAGCAACTGCTGCAATACTCGGTCTCGCACAGCGATAACGTGGCCTGTGATTTGTTATTTGAACTGGTTGGTGGACCAGCTGCTTTGCATGACTATATCCAGTCTATGGGTATAAAGGAGACCGCTGTGGTCGCAAATGAAGCGCAGATGCACGCCGATGATCAGGTGCAGTATCAAAACTGGACCTCGATGAAAGGTGCTGCAGAGATCCTGAAAAAGTTTGAGCAAAAAACACAGCTGTCTGAAACCTCGCAGGCTTTGTTATGGAAGTGGATGGTCGAAACCACCTCAGGACCAGAGCGGTTAAAAGGTTTGTTACCAGCTGGTACTGTGGTCGCACATAAAACTGGTACTTCGGGTATCAAAGCCGGAAAAACTGCGGCCACTAATGATTTAGGTATCATTCTGTTGCCTGATGGACGGCCCTTGCTGGTTGCTGTTTTTGTGAAAGACTCAGCCGAGTCAAGCCGAACCAATGAAGCTATCATTGCGCAGGTTGCTCAGACTGCGTATCAATTTGAATTGAAAAAGCTTTCTGCCCTAAGCCCAAATTAACAGACTATCAGCACTATCTAAGCCGCTGACTCTGGTTGTACACTAAAGCTATGGTTTGAAATTGGAGTAGGTTATGCAGTTATTAGGTTCAGTGGCTTCCCCTTTTGTTCGTCGTTTACGTTTAGTACTGGCAGGGCAACCTTATCAGTTTGTAGCGCTTAATATTTTTGAGTCTGAAGGCCGTTCAGTGTTGGTACAACATAATCCGGCACGCAAAGTGCCTGTGTTAGTGGATGGAGAGCAGGTTATTTTTGATTCAGGCGTAATTTATCGTTATTTGGCTTCGAAACTGAAATTCAAACCATTGAGCTGGGATCAGGAAAACGGTCTGACGACCATCAATGCCTGCACAGACTCCTTGGTTGAATTACTGCTTTGTAAGCGCTCAGGTTTTGACGTGACTGAAGATAAATTGTTTTTTAATCTTCAGCATGAGCGAATTCAGGCGACGCTAGAGGCACTTGAGCAACAAATCAGGGCAGGGCATTTCGGTGACTGGGACTATCCTGGTATCAGTCTGTTCACTTTAATCGACTGGATATTGTTCCGCGATTTAGTCGACTTAAAACCCTTCCCTGTATTATTACAGTTCAGAAATGCGCATTTAAACCGGCCGATGGTCGCTGAAACCGACCCGCGTTTAAGCTAAAAACAACAGGTCAGAGCCAAGACTCTGACCTTTATTATTTATTCCACACCAATAAAGCCGCCGGTTTGATGCGCCCATAATTGAGCGTAAATACCGCCTTTGGCGATCAGTTCCTGATGACTGCCTTGTTCCACAATACGACCTTGATCCAGAACGATCAGCCTGTCCATAGCTGCTATGGTAGATAAACGGTGTGCAATGGCTATAACCGTTTTGCCTATCATCAACTGAGTCAGACTATGCTGAATAGCTGATTCTACTTCGGAGTCCAGCGCTGAGGTGGCTTCATCCAAAATCAGAATAGGGGCGTTTTTCAGTAAAACCCGAGCTATTGCAATACGTTGACGTTGACCACCAGAAAGCTTGACTCCACGTTCGCCCACCTGAGCGTCGTAGCCACTGTTGCCTTTAGGATCGGTAAGCTCCTGAATAAAAGCATCGGCTTCGGCTAAACGGGCTGCTTCAATCATTTCCGCTTCGGTAGCGCCAGGACGACCATATAAAATATTTTCCCTTACAGTACGGTGTAGCAGGGAGGTATCCTGGGTCACCATAGCTATATGAGCGCGAAGACTTTCCTGTGATACAGTTTTGATGTCCTGACCGTCTATCAAAATCTGGCCTGAATTGACATCATAAAAGCGCAGCAGTAAGTTCACCAGCGTGGATTTACCAGCACCAGAACGGCCGACTAAACCTACTTTTTCACCGGGTTTAATCGACAAGTCCAGACCATCAATCACAGGACCATGTTCACCTGCTGCTTTGCCGTAGTTAAAGTTCAGTTGCTTAAACTCAATCTGACCTTGTGGCACTTCAAGCGGCTTCGCATCAGCTTTGTCGATGATTTGCTGAGGCTGAGACAAAGTCGCAATACCATCTGCCACAGTACCTATGTTTTCAAACAGTGCACTGACTTCCCACATGATCCACTGCGACATACCATTTAAACGCAGCGCCAGACTGACTGCGATGGCAATAGAGCCCACAGTGACGGCATTGACAGACCAAAGCCATATCGCCAGCGTGGCAATAGAGAACACCAACAGATAGTTCAGACCCTGCACACAAATATTGAGCCAGGTAGCCAGTCGCATTTGTCTGTACACAGGCACCAGAAACAGCTGCATGCTATCGCGGGCGTATTCTGACTCACGAGCCGTGTGTGAAAACAGTTTAATAGTGCTGATATTGGTGTAGCTGTCGACAATACGGCCTGTCATTTCTGAACGGGCATCGGCTTGTTCTGTTGCAACTTGTTTCAGTCTCGGCACAAAATAAAACTGCAAGCCGGTGTATATGACTAACCAGGCAATCATCGGCAGTACCAAGCGCCAATCTGCATCGGCGATCAGATACAACATAGAGCCAAAATACACCACCACATACACCATCACATCCAGCAGCTTGGTGGCCGTTTCGCGCACTGCCAAAGCCGTTTGCATCACTTTAGTGGCGATGCGACCAGCGAATTCATTCTGGTAGAAACCCAAACTTTGTTTCAGTAAATAACGATGCGCCAGCCAGCGGATCGACATAGGGTAGTTACCCAATATAGTTTGGTGGATCAGGGCTGAGTGAAAAAATACCAAACCAGGCAACACCAGCAACATCACTATGGCCATAGTGATCAAGGTATCCTGCTCTTCCTGCCAGAAAGTAGCCGGATTCTTGGTTACCAACCAATCGACTAATTGCCCCATATAGCCAAATAAGGACACTTCTAATGCGGCCAGTAAGGCTGTCGCAATAGACATCAGGATCAGAGGCAACACCATGCCTTGACTGTAATGCAAACAAAATGCAAACAGGCCTTGAGGTGGCTGAGTTGGCTCTTTATCAGGGAAAGGGTTGGTTAAGCGTTCAAAAAAGCCCAGCATAAAATTCCTCTGCAGCAACGAAAAAGGCAGTTATTGTACGTCAAAGTTTAAAAAACAGATGTAACTATTTGATGAAAGCCCGGTTTAGAACGGCCATCTTATTTTATAACCGATAGCTTGTGACTCGCTTTTTTGCTGAACAGAACAGCAGATTGTTGAAAATAAATACAAAAAATCTGAAAAATCCAAAAGATGCTATATCACATGAACTCAGCAGCTTAGATTTATTGAAGGACCGTTAATAGGTAATAACTGGAAAATCTATAACTTAGCTTCTGT
The DNA here is from genome assembly GCF_033340555.1 of Vibrio sp. 1069. Classification (NCBI taxonomy): domain Bacteria; kingdom Pseudomonadati; phylum Pseudomonadota; class Gammaproteobacteria; order Vibrionales; family Vibrionaceae; genus Vibrio; species Vibrio sp. 1069. The sequence goes on along the minus strand of NZ_JAWOWP010000035.1, from coordinate 5,956 downwards.
TTTGTCAGCTTGCAAAGGACTTTTTGCTTTCTACACTGAAAATACAGAGTACCCGAATCAGGGTGTTGTCTCGTCTTACAGGAGTGTTGAAATGGATGCCAAAGAATTATTGGTCTACATGAAGCAGGCAGAACTGCAAGCTGAGTTAGTCGTTGAGGCTGGTCAGCAACTGGACAGAGCCATCAAACAATTACATGACTGGTCTGAAGACTGGGATTGTCAGCGCCGGGCTTGTGAAGATATGTACGATGCCGTGCATTTAATTCTGATCCATAGCTATCAATTATCCCGGATTTTCTGGCCCGCCAAGTGTTGCGGAGAACTGGGGCTGGATTTGTGTCATAGAGCCATGGCGCTGCGAAGTGAAATCAACCTGCCTGATCTAAACCATCCACTGCGGAATGAGGCGTTATGGCGTCATGCAGATGAGCTGGATCATTCAGTGCGGGATAATACTGCTCTGCGTCGTTATCAAGCGCATCATTTAACCGGTTTTAATCAGGTGATCACCTGGATGGATAATGAAGCCATGTTTTGCTGGCTTGAACCTGCCAGTAAAACCTTTGTGTTTCATGCCGAGGAGTTTGCTTTAGCCCAATTACTGGATGCTGTGCATCAGGTTCAGCAAGATATTCAGAATTTTCTTAACAAGCAGCATCAGTCAAATCTAAAGGTGGCCAAAGCTGGCGTGCATCACTATGAGAAGCAGTGGGGGGCATTTAAAATAAGACAAGACAGATCTTGTCCACAGCTTTGTTGTTATGACTACTTATCTAATTTAATAAATCCGTAGGCAGAAATCTCGCTGAGCTTATGTTCTCTGATCTTTTTTGCGACTTCTGCTTGGTAGTCTTCAATGTACAGGTGCAAAAAATCTTTAAACTCTTCATCCAAAGCACGTCTATCCACAGAGTTACCGAACCGTTGCGCTTCGTATGCAAGCAGGCATAATCTATGCGCCCGGATCTCCATATCAGCGGCCACCTGCTTTTCGATAATGTTTAATGCATCTGACATTCCAATCAACTTCTTGTAGAAAAACAGACTTAACAGTAAAAAGCCAAACGTAATTGCAGACATAACAAAAGTCAGCATTCCTGAAGTTCCTTTCTGTGCTTGACGGCTCCTGATATGGACCATAAAAATATCGCTAAAATTGCTGCGATATTTATAGCTGGTATTCCATATTTGTATATACCACCCAATAGATCAGTGCCAAATATGACTCTGTCTGTGAATCTCGCTACCTGCAGAACAGAGTGCATCAAGATGCTTAAACAAATGAATTGAGTGATTTGTTCAACCGCCCATACGAATTTTCTATGAATAACCCAGATGATACCAAGCGTCAATGTTTGACATATCACCCAACTTGGGTACCAAAGTAAGCGAGCGAGCTCAGGAGATGTTTCAGATATCCCCATCAGCAAAGGAGCAATCCTGTCTTGAGCTAATCCCGATAAAGTGAGTATCAATATGGTTATTCGTGCAGATTTACTGGCCGACCAGACTAAGGACAGCAGTAGAGAACCTATGCACAACACCCATAAGTACTCAGCAAGAGTCGTAATAAATGTCCCCACAAACTACCTCTTATTTTGGTGGTTCATTACCCCAGCCACCACCTAATGTAGTCAGTGTTGGATTTATTGCTTTAGATTCTTGCTGCTCTGCAGCCAGCTTCGCCTTTGCTTCAGCAGATAAGGTGACAGTGTCTGCAGTAGAGGGTGCTGTTGTAGTGGTGGTTTTAGCCTGAGCAGCAGGAGCAACAGTTTGTATTGTTGATGTAGCCGCTGTGCCCGGAGTATTTAAGTTGATTTGCATAACTGTTCCTTACCATTGTCACTAAATCAGAAAACAAATGTACCGAGGGCTTTACTAAGCTTGCCCCTTCCGCCGTTGTCATAATCGGTTATGGCATCGCATTTTATTTTCTTTCTCTGGTTCTGAAATCCATCCCTGTCGGTGTTGCTTATGCAGTCTGGTCGGGACTCGGCGTCGTCATAATTACAGCCATTGCCTGGTTGCTTCATGGGCAAAAGCTTGATGCGTGGGGCTTTGTAGGTATGGGGCTCATAATTGCTGCCTTTTTGCTCGCCCGATCCCCATCGTGGAAGTCGCTGCGGAGGCCGACGCCATGGTGACGGTGTTCGGCATTCTGAATCTCACCGAGGACTCCTTCTTCGATGAGAGCCGGCGGCTAGACCCCGCCGGCGCTGTCACCGCGGCGATCGAAATGCTGCGAGTCGGATCAGACGTCGTGGATGTCGGACCGGCCGCCAGCCATCCGGACGCGAGGCCTGTATCGCCGGCCGATGAGATCAGACGTATTGCGCCGCTCTTAGACGCCCTGTCCGATCAGATGCACCGTGTTTCAATCGACAGCTTCCAACCGGAAACCCAGCGCTATGCGCTCAAGCGCGGCGTGGGCTACCTGAACGATATCCAAGGATTTCCTGACCCTGCGCTCTATCCCGATATTGCTGAGGCGGACTGCAGGCTGGTGGTTATGCACTCAGCGCAGCGGGATGGCATCGCCACCCGCACCGGTCACCTTCGACCCGAAGACGCGCTCGACGAGATTGTGCGGTTCTTCGAGGCGCGGGTTTCCGCCTTGCGACGGAGCGGGGTCGCTGCCGACCGGCTCATCCTCGATCCGGGGATGGGATTTTTCTTGAGCCCCGCACCGGAAACATCGCTGCACGTGCTGTCGAACCTTCAAAAGCTGAAGTCGGCGTTGGGGCTTCCGCTATTGGTCTCGGTGTCGCGGAAATCCTTCTTGGGCGCCACCGTTGGCCTTCCTGTAAAGGATCTGGGTCCAGCGAGCCTTGCGGCGGAACTTCACGCGATCGGCAATGGCGCTGACTACGTCCGCACCCACGCGCCTGGAGATCTGCGAAGCGCAATCACCTTCTCGGAAACCCTCGCGAAATTTCGCAGTCGCGACGCCAGAGACCGAGGGTTAGATCATGCCTAGCATTCACCTTCCGGCCGCCCGCTAGCGGACCCTGGTCAGGTTCCGCGAAGGTGGGCGCAGACATGCTGGGCTCGTCAGGATCAAACTGCACTATGAGGCGGCGGTTCATACCGCGCCAGGGGAGCGAATGGACAGCGAGGAGCCTCCGAACGTTCGGGTCGCCTGCTCGGGTGATATCGACGAGGTTGTGCGGCTGATGCACGACGCTGCGGCGTGGATGTCCGCCAAGGGAACGCCCGCCTGGGACGTCGCGCGGATCGACCGGACATTCGCGGAGACCTTCGTCCTGAGATCCGAGCTCCTAGTCGCGAGTTGCAGCGACGGCATCGTCGGCTGTTGCACCTTGTCGGCCGAGGATCCCGAGTTCTGGCCCGACGCCCTCAAGGGGGAGGCCGCATATCTGCACAAGCTCGCGGTGCGACGGACACATGCGGGCCGGGGTGTCAGCTCCGCGCTGATCGAGGCTTGCCGCCATGCCGCGCGAACGCAGGGGTGCGCCAAGCTGCGGCTCGACTGCCACCCGAACCTGCGTGGCCTATACGAGCGGCTCGGATTCACCCACGTCGACACTTTCAATCCCGGCTGGGATCCAACCTTCATCGCAGAACGCCTAGAACTCGAAATCTAACGTCCGTTCGGGCATCGAGGTCCATGTCGGGGTGGGACGGGCCCGTGGCTTCAAGATCACTTGCAGTCCGACCGCGATGTCTTGGTTGCGCGAGAGGTTGTCGATATCCTCCACTTCCATCATCAACCCTGGATAATGCCGCCGCCGTCATCGCCGCCGACGCCCGTGCCGGGCTTTTCGGGCCTGTCAGGCTTGCTCGGCCTTCAGCCTGCCTGGGCGAGATCTCCGGCGGACGGATTAACGGCGGAGCTTCGCCGCCTTTCGTGCGTGTGAAGGCCGAAGATAGTTCTCTCAAAAACATCCGTTTATGAGAGATACCAAATGTCATTTTCAGAAGACGACTGCACCAGTTGATTGGGCGTAATGGCTGTTGTGCAGCCAGCTCCTGACAGTTCAATATCAGAAGTGATCTGCACCAATCTCGACTATGCTCAATACTCGTGTGGGCTCTGTTGCAAAAATCGTGAAGCTTGAGCATGCTTGGCGGAGATTGGACGGACGGAACGATGACGGATTTCAAGTGGCGCCATTTCCAGGGTGATGTGATCCTGTGGGCGGTGCGCTGGTATTGTCGCTATCCGATCAGCTATCGCGACCTTGAGGAAATGCTGGCGGAACGCGGCATTTCGGTCGACCATACGACGATCTATCGCTGGGTCCAGTGCTACGCCCCGGAGATGGAGAAGCGGCTGCGCTGGTTCTGGCGGCGTGGCTTTGATCCGAGCTGGCGCCTGGATGAAACCTACGTCAAGGTGCGGGGCAAGTGGACCTACCTGTACCGGGCAGTCGACAAGCGGGGCGACACGATCGATTTCTACCTGTCGCCGACCCGCAGCGCCAAGGCAGCGAAGCGGTTCCTGGGCAAGGCCCTGCGAGGCCTGAAGCACTGGGAAAAGCCTGCCACGCTCAATACCGACAAAGCGCCGAGCTATGGTGCAGCGATCACCGAATTGAAGCGCGAAGGAAAGCTGGACCGGGAGACGGCCCACCGGCAGGTGAAGTATCTCAATAACGTGATCGAGGCCGATCACGGAAAGCTCAAGATACTGATCAAGCCGGTGCGCGGTTTCAAATCGATCCCCACGGCCTATGCCACGATCAAGGGATTCGAAGTCATGCGAGCCCTGCGCAAAGGACAGGCTCGCCCCTGGTGCCTGCAGCCCGGCATCAGGGGCGAGGTGCGCCTTGTGGAGAGAGCTTTTGGCATTGGGCCCTCGGCGCTGACGGAGGCCATGGGCATGCTCAACCACCATTTCGCAGCAGCCGCCTGATCGGCGCAGAGCGACAGCCTACCTCTGACTGCCGCCAATCTTTGCAACAGAGCCACCCGTCCTATTTCGCTGTCGTGCCCCTGCTCGAAGTCCTGCAAACTTTGGTGCATGAGATGGTCCACGCTTGGCAATTCCACTTCGGCAAGCCGGGCCGTCGCGGCTATCACAACAAGGAATGGGCCGACAAAATGGAGGCCATCGGCCTGATGCCGTCCAGCACCGGCAAGCCCGGCGGCGCGCGCACGGGCGAGAAAATGGCCGACTACGCCATACCGGGCGGCCTGTTCATGCAGGCGACCGACAAGCTGCTGACGCAGGATTTCAAAATCTCGGGTATACGGATTTAATGGTTGATGGGGCATCTTCACCCCATCAATCTGATACCACCCTCAGATGGTTGATAGATCGACTCCGTAGTTGAGTTCCTCTGCGAAGTCCGGCAGTCCGTAACCGATGGTTTTCTTGTAGAAAGGAGAGACCTTCGCAGTCGGTGCCTTCTTCTTGTGCTTCGTGGTGTAGAGCATTCGTGCCCGCATCACCTCGAAGGAGTAACCGCGCCCTTCACGGTTCTTGTCCTTGGCCAGTCGGTTGATGGACTCCGTGTAAGCGTTGGTGACGGGCATGTCCGTCTCGAAGTAGGTCATGGTCTCTTCGCGCCAGTTTCCCACTGCCCTGACCAGATCGCTCCAGACTTCCTTTTGGCCCTTCGGGATGGTGGCTATCCACTCGTCCAGGGCGGCTTCTGCCTGGAGCCGTGTGGTGGCGTCCCAGATGCCGTAGAAGCGCTCCTTGTGCTCGTAGGCGGCCAGCAGTTGCGGGAACGCGCCTGTCCAGGTCTCCATGATGAGGCGCTCCCGGTCTGAGACTTCGTGAGCGCGTTTCAGCAGGATTTTCCGGTCTCCCTTGAGAGTCCGGCTCTGGGACGGTTTCAGCTCCTTTCTGGAGCCCTTGCGCACTCTCTAGGGCATCGTTGGCCATGCGCACCACATGGAACTTATCGACCACGATACGGGCCTGGGGCAGCACAGCCTTGACCGCTGCCCGGTAGGGGTTCCACATGTCCATGCTGACGATCTCGAC
>NZ_JAWOWP010000034.1:0-18939 GCF_033340555.1 Vibrio sp. 1069 | reverse complement strand
TGAAACTCAGTATATTGTTTAATAATTATTCAATTTCGGACGACTTGGTTTTCTGTCCGAATTACGCAACAAAGCCAAACTAAAATAACGATCATTGATACTAAAAACCCTAGTTATCATGAACTCATTCCGGAACGCTACTTTTTGCTTGTTGATTTTTCAGTTGAGATTCCTTCCGAAACTTTAGTTTATTTAAAAGATAGTAATAAAGTGCTAGGAACTATAATGCTTAATCTAGGTTATGACTTAGACACAGAAGAACTCGCTTCTTGGCCTCATGTAAAAGGTATATTTGGTCCAGGAGATTCAATGGACAAGGTTTGTCAGGGATTAAAAGCAATAATAAAAGGGGATAACTGGCTGTCTCGAAGATTACTTGATCAGCTAGTAAATTATTATCGAGGTAGAGAAGCAAATAACATTATCGAACCTGCTATTGAGGTTGAGCTTACTCGGCGTGAAGTTCAGGTTTTAAAAATGTTGAAAGAAGGTGGTTCAAATATGGAAATCGCTGATTCTTTATTTATCAGCGAGCATACTATTAAATCACATCTATACAATATTTTTAGAAAGTTAGAAGTAAAGAACCGTACGCAAGCTACAAGTTGGGCTAAGAGAAACCTGTAGTACTAGTATTAACTTGCTGTAATAAAAAGAAAATACTCTATAAAGTACTAAATTTTATATTTATTATTAAAATGTCAGTCTGAAATATCATCCCATATTCAAACTTATTCCTATTCAGTTGACTATTAGACTTCTCATGTCGTGACGAATCTAGTCAGACGTGGAACAGAAGGTCTATTCAATTAATAAGCTAAGAGGGAATAAAAATGAGCGCAAGTGACAATGACACGTATTTAGGCGATGCAGGTGTAAATAACCAATTTGCTGATTTCGATGGCGGCGATGATTTGTTTATCGGTTTTGGTGGTAATGACTCGTTTGTTGGCGGTGGCGGTAATGATTATGTGATCGGCGGCGACGGCGATGATCGCCTAACTGGTGGTGCTGGAGATGACATCCTTAGGGCTGGTACAGGAAACGACTACCTCGGCGGTGGTACCGGTAATGACTTGCTGTTGGGTTTGCTGGGCGACAATAAATTAAATGGTGGTGTCGGTGAAGATATTCTTGTTGCTGGTTCTGGTGACAACGTTTTAGTTGGCGGCAGCAATGGCGATAAGTTTGTGTTCACGGATAAGTTTGGTGGCCATGGCGAAGCCAAAGTTGTTGATTTCACCATTGGTGAAGACTCTTTGCACATCATTAGCGACTCTGTCACTGACTTTGGTGATTTAAGCTTTAGCTACGATGCAGTTGGGAATGCAGTGTTTACCGATGGGGCTGATCTAACAGTGAAACTTATTGGCGTGACTGAAACTGACATCAACACCTATGGTGCAGATCTGTTCGTAATCTAAACGACTGAAAATAACTCTGGATGGGAATTAGTTTGCGTGGCTCTGCCATGCTGAGGTGAACTAATCGGACACTCTAGAGCGATTTGAGGTTACCTTAAGCTAGGCGCTAGTATTTCTGGCGCCTACAATTTTCACGTTAAACGGAAGTAGTCGTGCAAAAAACGGTTTTCAAAGAAGTGAAACAAAAACTATGCACGCTTGCGGGCTTGCTGATCGTTTTTAGCCTTTTTATCAACTTATTGGTTCTCTCGATTCCGTTGTACATGCTTCAAGTGTACAACCGAGTGATATCCTCCTACTCAACCGATACTTTATTCTTGCTCACTGTCATCGTAATTGTCGCGCTGTTAACCATGTCCATCATCGACATTGCACGAGCACAAATGAGTAAATCTTTTGGTTATTGGATGGACACAAAACTCTCCGCTTTCATGCTCAAGCGCACGATTCAATATCAATCACATACCGGGAAGAGTTATACCTCGCAAACTCTGAGAGACATTCAGAACATCAAAAGCTTTTTGAGCAGTCAAGCACCTTATCCACTGTTGGATGCGCCCTGGACACCGCTATTTATTTTATTTGTGTATTTATTGCACCCGATACTAGGTCACATCGCGTTACTTGGATCTATCGTATTGTTTAGCCTAGGTCTACTTAATGAGCTAATGACGCGTAAAACAATGCAAGAGAGCGAAGTCAGAGCGATTTCTCATATCAACAACGCAGAATTAGCCACGCAAAACTCCAATTCAATTCTCGCAATGGGGATGATGAATGCATTTTTAGAGAAGTGGCAGTCGCGCGTGAGCGAAGTGAATGTGCTTGAAGAGCGAGTTGCAGGTAAGTCTATCTACATGGCTAACTTTTCTAAGTTTGTGCGTGGCTCATTACAGATATTTTTACTGGGAGGTGGTGCATGGTTAGTTATCCAACATGAGATAACGGCAGGGGCGATGATCGCGAGCTCCATATTAATGAGTCGGGCATTATCGCCGATGGAGCAGGCGATAGGCACGTGGCGAAGTGCGATGTCTGCTAAAGGCGCCTATAAAAGGTTGAAAGAAATCGATGCGATCGTGCGCCAAGATGAATCAGATATGCCACTGCCTAAACCAAAAGGACACTATGAGCTTACCGGACTAGCCTATCGCCATCCTGGAGCAACCGAACCAGTGCTCTCATCGATCAGCTTATCGATTCCTCCGGGTGTTGCTGTTGGGGTGATTGGCCCTTCTGGTACGGGTAAATCGACGTTTGCTCGGCTGTTATTAGGTACGGTTAAGCCATTAGCGGGTAAAGTGACTCTTGATGGAATGGAAGTCTCCGTATGGGCATCTGAAGATCGCGGCGTGCATTTTGGGTATCTCGCTCAAGAGGTGGAGTTATTTCCTGGCACAATTCGAGAGAACATCGCGCGCTTTAAAGAAGAAGACCCCGCTAAAGTCATCAAGGCGGCTCAACTAGCAGGATGTCATGAATTAATACTCAAGAAAAACAAAGGCTATGATTGCATTATTGGTGAAAATGGCCGTGGTTTATCTGGGGGGGAAAGGCAGAGAATCGCTCTTGCAAGAGCCGTTTATGGCGACCCTTCTATAGTGATTTTCGATGAAGCGAATGCCAACCTCGATGGTGAGGGAGAGGCTGCGTATCAACGTTTGATTGCCCATTTAAAAGCACAGAGTACAACGATTATCGTCATTGCCCACAATCCGAGTACGTTACGACAAATGGATAGGCTGTTGTATTTGGCTGACGGCCGAGTCAAGTTATACGGCGCTAAAGATGAAGTATTAAAACGTTTGATGGGCGAAGAAAGAACAGATATCCCAAGGGTAAGAAATGAGCAATCAACTGCCAACCGTTAATCAGAGTTCTACCGAGATCGTATATCGTTTTAGCCCCAAAGCGAGACTAAGCTTTCGAAAACCAATTTTACTCGGTGTGGTGACCTTAAGTGTTTTTCTTGGAGGTCTTGGCTACTGGGCTGCAACAGCCAAATTAGAAAGTGCAGCGATTGCTTATGGTGATTTGTCAGTTCTCACTAAGCGACAAGAAATTCAGCATTTAGAAGGCGGTATTATTGAAAAGCTATATGTACAGGAAGGGGATTTAGTCGAAAAAGGTCAGTTATTAATTCAACTTTCTAAGCGTCAAGCTATGGCTAAGTTGGATTCGTTAAGTGGTCGTTTTATCCATACTCTAGCAAAGGAAAACCGTTTAAGTGCGGAGCTTGATGAGCTTCCAACGATTGTATGGTCTGATGATCTTGAAAGCATTCCCCGTGTCGATATCGTCCAAGAAGCACAACTGGTTCAAAACAAGATCTTTGAAGCGAGAAAGCGATTCTTTGATAGTAAACTGAGTATCATTGAGCAGAGTATTTCTGGAGCAAATTTAGAGCTTGAAAACCTTCAGCAAACCAAAGTGATTGAGACGGAACGGCTCAACTTTATTGCTGAAGAAATAGACAGCAACCAAGCCTTGGTGCAAAAAGGTTTCTCGGGAAAATCTACTTTACTTCAACTCAAGCGCTTAGCAGCGGAGGTGAGAAGTACCTTAAGCCAGTTAGACAGGCAATCGCTCACCGTTAGAAAAAGGTTGGATGAGAACCTAGCGCAAATTGAAGAGTTGAAGCTTGAAAGGCTGAATGAGATTGTCGAGGAACTACGAAACACCAAAACGGAAATTGTCGCAATTCGGGAAGAATATCGCTCCGCTCAAGATATTGTTGCAAGAACAACGATCAACGCACCTATTTCTGGTCGCGTAGTCAACATGCAGGTGTTTACCGAAAAAGGTGTGATTGGCTCGGGTGAAACGTTACTAGAATTGGTTCCGCAAGACGATAAGTTGTTAGTCGAGGCTCGTGTTAATCCTCAGGATATTGATTTAGTGAATCCAGGCCAGCAAGCGCATGTTCGTCTGACCGCTCTGAATGCACGGACGTTGGCACCTTTAGACGGTACAGTGTTGACGATTTCTGCCGATAAACTCTCGCAAGAAAACCAGGAAGATTTTTATCTCGCTAGAATTGCAATTTCATCGGAAGATGTGACAAAACATCGTTTAACCTCAGGCATGAATGCCGAAGTGCTTATTTTATCTGAGCCACGAACGCCATTGAGCTACCTAATAAAGCCAATTACAGAAAGCATGAATCGCGCCTTCAGAGAGGAGTAATTTCAAAAAGACTTGAGTGAGCACGGACAACAGACAAAATAATTTGTTATCGTTAGCTGTTACTGGGCCGTATTTTTATTCGAGGGAGCCGTGGAATGGAGAAAGTGCAGTTAGTTGTCGATTTTCTTCTCACTCATAAATTGATTTTTACCGCACTGATCTTTGCGATTATGTGGTTAATTCGTCGTGCAATTTTATCGATGATTCGTGGTGATCACGCTTTTCTCTCAGAAGATCAGCGTAGTTGGATGTCCAGAACTAAAAATGGCACCTTCGCTGTTACATTACTGATTTTATTTATTTTATGGCAATCAGAAATTAACGAGTTTGCTCTGAGTGTAACGGCGATTGCCGTTGCCATTGTAGTGGCATCCAAAGAAATCATTTTGTGTTTTACGGGTTCGATTCAAAGAGCAAGTTCGCGTTCTTTTCGCGTTGGAGACTGGATTGAGGTCGGAAAGTTGTGTGGTGAAGTGATTGAGCACAATATGATGGCGACGGTGATTCAAGAGATCGACCTGCATCACGGGCAATATCATTACACCGGCAAAACAGCGACATTGCCTAATAGTATGTTCTTTACCTATCCAGTAAAGAACCTCAACTTCATGAAGCGGTACGTTTACCACAACTTTTCTGTAGTGGTGAAAGACTTCGTCAATTTGTATCCACTGTTACCGATTTTAACTGATAAAATTGAAGAACATTGCAGTTACTTTGCTGATGTTGCACATCGTTACAATGCGATGATTGAAAAACATGCCGGTGTTGACCTTCCTGGTTCTGAGCCACATATGCATATTTCTAGCAACATTAATGGTGAACAAATTCTGCACGTGATGATTTTCTGCCCAACCGATAAAGCGAACCACTTAGAGCACTTAATTCGTAAGGACTTTATGGAACTTTATGAGCAACGTTTTCCTGTAGTGCGAGAAGAATAGAGCATCGTACTTCGCCTTTAATTTCAAACCCCGCTATCAAAATAGCGGGGTTTGTTTTTCTTAGCGTATTTTTAGGCTGTAACAATATTCCCAACTTAGCTGAATTTACTCTTCAGCATTAAAAATAGGAAGTAAGTGCTGCCTATAATAGCGACCAACGTGCCAGCTGCGACCTGACTTGGATAAATAGCGATTTGTCCTAGCCAATCTGCCCACAACATTAGGGTTGCGCCAATTAAGGCACCGACACACAGTTGCTCTTTCACTTTTCTTGCTCCTAACATCATCGCCATATGGGGAGCGACCAAGCCAACAAAAGATATTGGACCAACTGTAGCGGTAGAAAAGGCGCATAACAAAGCAACGATGGTGAGCATAAGCGTATTGGCTACGGTAGGGTTAAGCCCTCGTGCATTTGAGAATTGTCGCCCGATGGAAATTAGTGTTAGCCAACGAGAAATCGAGAATACAGCGGCAAGCAGAACTATTATGGCCAAACATAACATCAGTGCGGTGTCGGCTGTGACTCGATAAATAGAACCAGTTAGCCACAATAAAATTTTGTAACTGTCACCTGAGCCTTGAGCTAGCGAAAATTGAACGAGGGCTTCTAATAGTGCCGTTAGTGCGATGCCGGACAACACGAAGTTAGATGGATTAAAATGGCTTCGTTTACCGATAACCAGCAATAACATCAATACGGACATACTTCCGAAAAAAGCGATACCCCAGCTAGATGCGGAGAGAAGCGACCCAGCGATGACTCCTGTCGTAATAATGGCAAACGTGGCTCCGGAAGACACACCGAGAATATCGGGACTTGCCAGAGGGTTGTAAACTATGCGTTGCAAAATGATTCCGGCAACGGATAGCGCAATACCGACAGAAAGTGCGGTTAACATGCGCGGCCAGCGCAATTGCCATTGGAACTCACCTGGCACAGACCATTGAATTCCGTTTATACCATGGGTAACGAATGAGTAAGCTAGAATCCCAACCAGACTGAATAGCGCAATGCTGCATACCGCGCGTTTAGAAAGCGCCGTTTTTCCTTGGCTCATTGAAAGGTTAAGTTGATCGGTTGCCGTCAGTTTTTTACGAGTAAACCAAATTAAAGCGGGAGCGCCAATAGCTGCAGCCGCTACGCCGCTAGGAATGGTTTCCTCTAACCATAAGCTCAGCGAGATAGCGGCAGAGTCTGTGATGATTAGTAGCATTGCGCCCAAAAGCATGCTGCTGATCAATTCGTCGCGCGGTGTTCTTGCCCCCATCGCTCTGGCAATATTGGGTGTCAGTAATCCGATGAAGCTGATAATACCAACTGCGGTGATGGAGGCAGATACCAGCCAAATACCCATCACCATTAACGCACCAAACGCGGGTAATACCGCTAAGCCTCGGGCTGCTGCGCCTTCTTGTCCTAGTTTCATTAAGGTCAGAATACGTGGTGCGACGATCAAAATTACGATTGCGATAGCGCAGCGAGGCAATAACCACTCAAACCAATCCCAGCTGTATTGAGAGAGGTCTCCTGCTCCCCACATAAAAATATTCTGTGCGAACTGGGCGTTTAAAATAATAATGGCTGTGGCGATAGAACCGAGCAAGATATTGATCACCATCCCCGAAACGACCAACGGCAAACCTGTCATATTACGCACACCGGCAATTGATACGATCAGGCCAAACGCCACTAAAGCCCCAAACATTGCGGCTAATGCAGAGTAATCGGCGACCCAATCGACGAACCAAATGTTTACCACGACTAATGCAAGCCAAGCACCAGAAGAGGTGCCAAGAGTCAACGGCGAGGTGAGGTTATTCTGCGTTAATTGCTGCATTAAGCTGCCGGTGAGACCAAGCATGGCACCAACAAGCAGGGTCATACTTAACCTAGGAAGTTGCGCTTGCGTAAAGAATAAATCACGAAACTCGGTTGCTACCTCTGGTTTTGTTAATAATTGCCATTGTTCGAAAAGTGATAAATTAGTATCAATTTGTAGGCTAAAGACGCTAAGTAACGTAATCAGCGCCAGATAACCAATATAATGTTTCGTTCTCATTGTTCTGGTGCCAACTCTATTAGACTGTCGGTAATCGCTTCAGCGGTGTATTGCAAAGACATGGCACCGCCATACGCCCACACTGCTCTGACTGAATTTACCCGCTGCTTTTTCACAAACGGCATCGCTTGCCAAAGTGGCGACTCTTTCAGTTTTCGTTCTTCTGGGAAAGGTTGTACGTAGAGAACGTAGCTGTTTTGAAGGCCCTGAAGCCGATTGATTCGATCTTGCTTTACTCCCCACGCTCGTGGGTCCTCTTTAATTGGAGCCTGTAATCCCAGTTTTCTAACCACGTAGTCAGTGGTGGAGTTTTCGGTTGCAAGTAATACAGTATTCGGAGTTGAAAATCGCATCACAAGAACGCTGAGTGGAGAAGAGTAATAGTGGCGAATTCGCTGGCGCATCTGCGCAAATGAAGCATCTAATTCTGCCAGTTTCTGTTCAGCAAGTGCCTCTTTATTGAATAGCTTGCTGAGCGTACGAAAGTGACGAATGGCCGTTTCAGCTGCGGCCTCATTTTCAGAAAAATTAGGTAAATAGATTACCGGAGCAATTTGTTTGAGTAACGGAATCAAGTCTTGCTGTGGAGACGCAGCAAGGATGACATCTGGTTTCAAACTGGCTATTTTTTCTAAGTTGGGTTCTGCTCGGGTTCCAATATCTTCAATTGACTCTGGTGCAGTTGGATTGACGACCCATTGGCGGTAGCCTGGTAAATTTGGGGCTGCGATTGGTTCTACGTTTAGCGCCAAAACTTGTTCTAAGATGTCCCAGTTTAAGGCTACAACGCGTTGAGGCGCTTGCTCAAAACTATGCTCGCCATATTCATCGGTAACGGTGATGACTGCATGTGCATTGGTCATAAAAAATGCGAGGAGAAAAGCAGATTGTGTAACCACAGTAAGTAAACGAGCTATTATGCGCATACAACAGCCACCTTTTGGCTCGCTAATGTGTTAGCCGGGCTTGGGTGTTCAATCAGCTTAATTGGTGACTCATATAGTTTAGAAAGGCGTGCCTCGTCTAACAACATGTCGGCGTTGCCTTCAAAGGCAATCTTACCTTTTTTGAGCGCAACAATGTGGGTGGCGTAGCGCAGTGCTAAGTTCAGATCGTGCAGGATCACGATAATGCCTACATTCTCGGTTCGATTCAGTTCTGCCAGCAGCGCCATTAGTTGAAACTGATGGTGAACATCGAGCGCCGAGGTTGGCTCATCGAGAATTAAAATTGGCGATTGTTGAGCCAGTAGCATAGACACCCAAGCACGTTGGCGCTCGCCGCCCGATAAGTCATCCGCCAAAGCTTGAGCAAAAGGTGTAACCCCTGTTCGTTCCATAGCCTGCGTGATGATCTGTTTGTCTTCAGCTTTCCAACGACCAAGTGCCCCACGCCACGGAAAGCGACCTAAGCGCACTAGCTCTTCTACCGTTAAACCAGCCGAAGAGGGCAGCTTTTGTGGCAAATAGGCGATCTGTTTTGCCAACTCTTTGGTTTTGAGTGATGAAAGGGAAGTATCGTTTAGTGTTACCGTGCCTTTATCTGGTGGCATTTGACCAGAAAGCAGGTTCACCAGTGTCGACTTACCTGAACCGTTATGGCCTAAAACGACCGTTAGCTCATTTGTTGGGATGTTAAGTTGTTCGATGCCGAGGATCTGACGTCCACCTCGCACGATCTCAATATTAGACAGTTGAAACATGGATGGCTCTTAGGAGAAAACTCCCCTCAATAGAGGGGAGTAGAAGTACAATTACCAGCGGTAGTTTGCGTTTAGCATAACAGAGCGAGACTGGCCGTAGTAACACCAGTAATCGCAACCTGAAACAAACTCTTTATCTAGGATGTTGTTCACGTTTAGCTGTGCTTGCCACTGTGAAGTGATGTCGTAAGTGACTGACGCATCCCAAAGAGTGACAGAAGGAACCGTTAGGTTCGAGCTCTTAGGGTTATCTTTTGACTCACCTACGTAGCGCACACCAGTACCGATATTGAGGCCTGGAATCAGGCTGTAGGCGCTGTAGTCTACCCATGCAGACGCTTGATGCTCAGGAATAAGTGCGGCTTGTTTTTTACCTTGGCCAAAGCTCTCATCTGTTTTCGCTTTAGTGTAGGTGTAGCTTGCCATCAGTTTTAGATCGTCGGTTAGCTGCGCCGTGCTTTCTAGCTCAATACCTTGAGATGTCACTTCACCTGTTTGTGTCGCAATCCATGTTGATGGGTTAGTGACCAACGCGTTCTTTTGCGTGATGTCGAACCATGCAAGGTTGATAAAGCCATCCATAAAGCTTGGCTCATACTTTACACCCACTTCTACTTGCTCGCCTTCCAGCGGTTTGTAAAGTTCATTGGTTGCAGCATCAATAGTGCTGATCACTTCAAACGACTGAGAGTAGTTTGCGTAAGGTGACAGGCCATTGTTTGCAAGGTACATCACACCCGCACTTAGAGAGAGCTGACCATCATCACGAGATTCACTTTGATCAACGGTAGCGCCTTTGCCAGAGTTTTCTGTTTTCACCCAGTCGTAACGAGCACCTATGTTACCAATCCACTGTTCATGCAGTTTCAATTGGTATTGTGAATAGAGACTTGCTTGAGATTTCTCAATCTCACGTTTCACGTTGTTGGCAGGATCAAGAGGGGTGAAGTTGCCGTAAACTGGGTTCCACGGGTTGATAGTGCCAAATGCATAGTTGTCTTGCTCGTCGCCATCGGTTTTGTGGAATTGCAGATCCATACCGATAAGCACTGTGTGCTCTGCGTTGTCTGTCATCCAGTTGCCGACAGCATTGTTATCGAACGTGATGCTCTGGTTTTTTCCGTCACGGAATACGATGCCTTGCGTTAACTCTTCTTTCGCTGGATCGTTGTTTGAGAACGCGTAAGAGCTGCGCAAGTACAACTCATTCGAACCGTAATTGAGGTTTTGCGAGAGTGACCACATGTCATTGATGTCGTGCTCTAGTAAGTAACCTAGAGAAAACTGCGTGCGTTCGTATTTATCGTAGTTTGGCTGACCAAGGTTAGTCGAAGGATCGATTTTGCCAAAGTTAGAACCAATCAGAGTACCTGCTGCCGGGAAGAATGGGTTAGTTGGTACACCGTCATCATGAAGGTAAGTTGCCAAAACGGTCAGCATTGTACGGTCAGAAATGTCGAACTCGACACTTGGCGCTAGGTAGAAACGCTCGTTATTTGTGCCGTCCAGTTCACCATCTTGGCTTGTCATCAAGCCAACCAAACGATAGCGCACAGTGCCTGCGTCGTTTGCTTCGTTAGCAATGTCAAAACCTACGGATTGGTGTTGGTTGTTGCCAACTTCGACTTTTACTTCGCCTTGAGGCGTAAACGTTGGTTTTTTCTGAACAGCATTCACGATACCGCCTGGTGCCGATTCACCAAACAGAATAGCCGATGGACCTTTAACGACTTCTACACTTTCTAGGCCGTAAGGTTCGACCAACCATGTGTAGTAACCATCGCGGAATAGGCGGTTGCCGTTTAGGTAAGTCGCTGCATCAAATCCACGAACTTTGAACCAATCAGTGTCGTTGTCTGCGCCATAAGGCTGAGCGGTTACACCAGACGTGTAGCGTAATGCTTCATCTAGCTTTTTCGGTGCACGAACACGAAGTTCATCTTCAGAAATGATAGATACGCTGCGCGGCGTTTCTGCTGCAGGGGTTTCTACTTTAAGTGCTTGCGCGGTGACCGTTATGGTCTCCATGGCAATCACGTCATCTTGTACGACGTCTTCTTGAGCTTGTGCTGTGAATGCAACCACTGCTGTAGGTGCTAAAGCACAAACCAACGCGTTGCGGATAGCGATGGTCAGTGAGTTATTCTTTTGCATAAATCTATTCCCGATAATTATGATTAACGCTAAGCTTAATTGTAATTATTATCATTTGAGCTTTTGTTTCGGTATTTTACTGACTTTTGTATCAAAAGATAGTAAAACGTTCGCAAATTCATTCGCGGTACCTAAAGTCATTGTTATGTTCAATTGGTTTGAAAAGCTGACCCAACCCTTTCCCCAGATGGAAACCGAAAAGCCACCGAAGACGCTATTTGGCTTTTGTCGTTTTTACACTCGTGGCTTTGAAGCCCCTTTACTCGTTATGGCTGTGTTCAGTGCGCTTATTGCCATTACTGAGGTGACGCTGTTGCGTTATATGGGCGAGCTCGTCGATATTCTCTCTAATCAAGATCGCGCAACATTCTGGCAAGACCAGGGTGATCGCATGCTAATGATGCTGTTCTTAGTGGCGGTTGTGATGCCAGCTCTCGGTTTTGTCCACTCAATGGTGATGCACCAAACGTTATTGGGTAACTACCCGATGTCTATCCGTTGGTTGATTCACCGTTACTTGCTAAAACAAGCGGTTGGATTTTTCCAGCGTGACTTTGCAGGCCGAGTTGCGACCAAAGTGATGCAAAGTGCGTTAGCGGTACGAGAAACGGTCATGAAGCTGGTGGATGTACTGGTTTATATCAGCGTTTATTTTCTTTCGATGCTCTGGATGATGGGCGAAGCTGATGGTTTGCTAATGTTGCCTATTGTGATTTGGATAGGAATGTACGCGGTTATCCAGTTCTACTTTATCCCTAAAATGAAACAAGTAGCGACGGAGCAAGCGGATGCTCGTTCTGTAATGACTGGGCGCATTGTCGATTCTTACACCAACATATCTACCGTAAAGCTATTCGCGCACTCGCAACGAGAGTTGGAATACGCAGAAAGCAGCATGAAGCAATTTTTGGTGACGGTTTACCGCCAAATGCGCATGGTGACTTGTTTACTGTTTAGTGTGGATGCCATCAACTATTTGCTGCTGATGTCTATTAGTGCCATTTCGGTTTATCTATGGCTAGATCACGCTGTAACAATTGGTGCTATTGCGATTGCCATCAGTATTGCGTTGCGCGTACAAGGTATGTCGAAGTGGATCATGTGGGAAGTTAGCGCACTGTTTGAAAACATCGGTACAGTAGTAGACGGTATTAATACGATTTCAAACGATGTTGAAGTGAAAGACGTACCAAATGCTAAGCCTTTGCAAATCTCTCAAGGTGAGATCTGCTTTGATCACGTAGGTTTTAACTACAGTGATGAGAAGGCAGTATTTGAGAACTTGAATCTGACTATCAAACCGGGCGAAAAAGTCGGCATTGTCGGTCGCTCTGGGGCAGGTAAATCCACGTTGGTCAACTTGTTGCTGCGCTTTTACGACGTAAATAGCGGTAAGATTTGTATTGATGGACAGGACATTTCTCAAGTTGAACAAGAGTCGCTTCGCCAACACATCGGTATGATCACGCAAGACACCTCTTTGCTACATCGCTCAATTAAAGAGAACATTCTTTACGGTGATCCAGATGCTTCAATGGATGCCGTTATCGCAGCTGCTGAGAAAGCACATGCTCATGATTTCATTCAATCTCTACGAGACGAGCAAGGTAACGTTGGTTATGACGTTGAAGTGGGTGAACGCGGTGTGAAGCTGTCTGGTGGTCAGCGTCAACGTGTGGCGATTGCTCGCGTTCTGCTGAAAAACGCGCCAATTTTGATCATGGATGAAGCAACGTCTGCACTTGATTCAGAAGTAGAATCGGCAATTCAAGAAAACCTTGAAGTTCTGATGGAAGGAAAAACAGTGATTGCGATTGCTCACCGTTTATCAACGATTGCCGCGATGGATCGTTTGATTGTAATGGATGACGGCAAAATCATTGAGCAAGGCTCGCATTACGAGCTGCTGCAATTGGGTGGTGTTTACGCTCAGTTGTGGAAGCATCAAACCGGCGGTTTTTTGTCTGAGCAAGGTGATGCTCAACTGCAAGTCATCTAATATGACGCTACACGAAAGAGGAGCAAATGCTCCTCTTTTTTGTGTCTGTCGTTTATACCGAGTAAGTAGGCGTTAATGGGCAACGTTAACTTGTGATTATTCATTGAGTTAGGCCAACTTAATGATGATTATGTTTATAACTCACTGTCGTTATTGAATTTTTTACGCTTTTTTTACGCGAACTCCGAATGGGCTTTTGCTAAAGTTTTCTACATCGAATTTTGGTTGATGTATTTTATGTTTGTTCAATGGCGAGATAACACCTTTCTCTTTTCTACTACCGTGATTGTTGGCGCGGTTGTGGTCTCATGGCTGTTAGACCAACTGTTTGGCTCTACAGCCGCAGTCCTGCTGATTTTACAGTTAGCAGTCGTGGTAGTGGCGTTTCAATGCAACTCGCGATTCGCTTATGCGGCGGCGGTGATCGAAGCGTTGAGCTTCAACTTCTTTTTCACGACGCCTCGTTACTCTTTGCAGATGTTTCGTCCGGAAGACATTTTTAATTTAGTCGTGTTTATGGTGGTGGCATTTATCACCAGCACCTTTGCGGATCTTTATCGTCGCCAGCAGGGAGAATTAAAACAAACCAAGCTGCAAAACAGCATCCTGCTATCGGTGTCCCATGACCTACGCACGCCGTTGGCAACCATTATTGGAACACTGACCACACTCAACGAGTACATGCCCAAGCTCAATGACTTAGAGCGCAAAGAATTGCTCGACAGTGCGACTTCAGAAAGCCACCGCTTGCATCAATATATAGAGAACCTCTTACAGGCGACTAAGCTCCAACACGGCACATTAAAAATTACCAAAAAAGATGAGCCTATTGCGAATATTGTGCGGGATGCGGTTTCTCGTTTGCCGAATTACACCGAGAAAGTATCCATGAATATGGATGATGCCGTTGGCTATTTGTCAGTAAGTCGTTCGCTCATCGAACAAGCGATTTTTAATGTGCTGGATAATGCCATGCGATTTTCACCAGAGAATGAATCTGTCGAGGTTTCACTTTCTAAGCAGGGTTCGTCGTGCGTGATTGATGTTCGGGACATGGGGATTGGCATCAAAGCTGAAGATGCGGAAAAAATATTCAACCTTTTCTATTCCGGTGTGAACAACAAATCGGCCGATTCAGGCACCGGAATGGGACTCGCGGTTGCCAAAGGTATCATCACCGCACACCATGGATATATTCAATCTATGCCAGTATCAGAAGGGACGCTGATCCGCATTCGACTTCCACTCAATCAAGGAGCAGAGCAGGCGTGAGTTACAAAGTTTTAGTTGTGGACGATGAGCCTCGCATTCATACCTTTATTCGAATTTCGCTGTCTGCTGAAGGGTTTGATTACATTGGCGCGAGTACCATTGCAGAAGCCAAAGCGTGTTTCGAAGCGTATTCGCCGCACGTAATTCTGCTAGATTTAGGCTTGCCCGACGGCGATGGGGCGGAGTTTCTCACTACGCTTCGTCAGACGTATAAAACGCCAGTGCTAGTGCTGACAGCTCGCGATCAAGAAGAGGAAAAAATCCGCCTTTTAGAAGCGGGCGCGAATGATTACTTGAGCAAGCCTTTTGGCGTAAAAGAGCTCATCGCGCGCATCAAAGTGCTGGTTCGAGATTTGGTGGATGAGCAAACCGTCGCTGATGAGCTGGTGGCTGGCCGAGTCAAAATCATCAAAAGTACTCACCAATTTTGGTTGGATCAGAGGGAAATTCCACTCACCAAGAAAGAGTTTTCTTTCATTGAACAGTTGATTCTCAAGCCGGGAAAACTCATTGAGCAAACTCATTTGCTAGCGGTGATTTGGGGAAAAAGTCATGTCGAAGACACTCACTACTTACGCGTGTTAGTGAGTCAACTACGCAAAAAACTGAACGATAGTGCTGACGAACAGCGGCTATTAAAAACCGAGCCAGGGCTGGGTTATCGTTTAGTGCTTGAGACGTCCAAGCACTACTAAATTCCAAATTTAATCAACGTTAATGCCAAGGTTTAGTGTTGGTTATCGGCACTCGAACAGGATTCGTGTTGCCTATTTTCCGTGACGGAAAACCAGTCTAACCCTTAACGCATTAGCATTTTCTATACATAAAACACAGTTAGGTATTGATATGGCTCACTTTACAGTAATTGGTCTAGGGCGATTTGGCGTTGCCGCCAGCTTAGAACTTATTCATCTTGGACACACCGTAACGGGGGTGGATAGCGACCCTAAAATCGTCGAAAAATACGTCGAAGAGTTAACGCAAGCGGTCATATGTGACGCAACAGACGAAGGTGCACTCAGAGAGTTAGCGTTAGCGAACAGTGATGTGGTGTTGGTAGCGATTGGCGAAGGCATGCAAGCCAGTTTGTTGTGTACGCTGGCGCTGAAAAATCTGGGTGTGAAATCTATTTGGGTTAAAGCGAGCACCAAAGCGCACCATACCATCGTGTCTAAGCTTGGTGTACAACGCATTATTCATCCGGAAGAGGAGATGGGCGTAAGAGTCGCGCAGGCACTCAACTATCCGATGGTGAATAACTATTTGGAAATGGGGCATGGTTTGTATGTGGTGGAAATCCACGTTAAATCCAATCTGCACGATACACCGCTTTCTAAGTTGATCAGCCGAGGTAGTTACAACATTCAGCCGATATTGGTGAAGCGCGAAGAAGCCGTCTACACCAATATCAATGATGAGTTTGTGCTTAATGAGTTCGACACGCTGTTGCTTTGCGGTAGTCGCGCTGAGCTGAAATACGTCGCTCCAAGGTTGGTGTAACATGGTTTTGTGGCATCCCTCTATTATCCCAATCGAGCGAAAACCCAAAGCGGGCAAAAAATTGTTGGGCGCACCGCCATTAATACTTAGCCTCAGCTTTGCGTGCTTGATCATGCTCGGCACGGTCTTACTCAAACTGCCGATTGCCACCACAGAGCCCATCACTTGGATTCAAAGCCTGTTTACTGCGACATCGGCCATTACGGTGACGGGATTAGTTGTGGTGGACACGGGCACGGCGTTTACGCCTTTTGGGCAAGTGGTTATTGCTTTCCTGATTCAATGTGGTGGCCTAGGTTTAATGACGTTTGCCATCGTGACCTTGCTGGCTCTGGGCGGAAAAATTGGCTTTTTGGAGCGAGCCGTCGCGAGAGAGGCGTTCAACCAAACTGACTCATCGACACTCATTGCCACTGCTAAATCTGTATTGATGTTCGCTCTGCTCGTTGAACTTATTGGTTTCACTATTTTGAGCGTTTATTGGAGTGAAGAGCTGGGTTGGAAAACCAGTTTGTTCCATGGTTTCTTCTACACCATCAGTGCGTTTAACAATGCAGGTTTTGCGTTGAGTGCCGATAGCTTAATGCCTTACGTGGACGACCCGGTCGTTAACTTCACCATTACCAGTTTGTTCATTATTGGTGGTTTAGGCTTCTCGGTTTGGATTGACTTAAAACGCAATCGCCGTTGGCACCGACTCACCGTTTACAGTCGAATGATGATCTTAGGCACGGTGATCATTAACGTGGTGGCACTTATCGCCATTTACCTGATTGAATATGATAACCCCAACACGCTTGGCCCTTTGAGCGAAGCAGGGAAATGGTGGGCATCGTGGTTTCAAGCGGTGACGCCAAGAACGGCAGGGTTCAACACTTTAGCTATCGATCAGTTGGAAGATGCCACAACGGCGATCATTCTGGTGTTGATGTTTATCGGCGGTGGATCATTGAGTACGGCAAGTGGCATTAAAGTTGTGACATTTATAGTGTTAGTCTTGGCGACTTACAGCTATTTGCGTCGCGATGAAGCAACCTATGCCTTTCAACGCAAGATTCCCAAAGAGACCATCAGCAAGGCATTGGCGCTGACTCTGATCTCGGTGGGCGTGACTTGGTTTGCCATATTCACGCTGTTACTGACAGAGAAAGCGTCTATGTTAGATATTATGTTCGAAGCGGTCTCGGCACTGGGTACGGTTGGTTTGTCGCGAGGCTTAACGGGCAGTTTGTCCGAACCGGGTGAGTTAGTGATCATCTTCATGATGTTTATGGGACGATTAGGCCCCCTTACTTTGGCGTACTTCTTAGCCAGTCCAAGAAAGAAAAAAGCGCGTTACGCGAGCACTAAATTGGCAATAGGGTAAATGGGCTAACTCGAAGAAAGTGAGCAAAAGGCTAGGCAAAAGAGGAGTAACTGCTCCTCTTTTTGTGCTCGTTGTAGCCACGAAACTGTATACGGCAGTCTCTCTCACAACAATTTATGATTCATCTCTATTTTTTATCATTTATAAATTGTCGTTTTTGGGGTGTTGTCCAGAATGGCATTATCCACGTGCAACATAAGATTGCCGGGAATAAAAATAATTACAATACTGCCTTACTGGAAGATACATGAAAATCAAACCCCTCCCACCTTTAAATAGCCTCGTTGCGTTTGAAGCGTCGGCGCGGCACTTGAGTTTTACATTAGCCGCTGACGAACTAAACGTGACCCAAGGTGCTATCAGTCGCCAAATTAGACAATTAGAAGAATACTTAGGCAAGGCTATGTTCACGCGAGCCAATCGAAGCATTAATTTAACGCCTACAGGTCTTCAATATTATCAAGCTGTCAGCCAATCTTTGCTCGATATTGCTCAAATCACGGGTGAAGTGAAGAAGTGGCAGGGCGAACAAAAGATCACGGTTGCGACGACAAATGCAATGGCAGCCTTGTGGTTGTTGCCTAAGGTTGCTCAATTTCAAAATGAACATGATGACATCGATATAAGGATATTGGCCTCAGATAATGTGTTGGACTTACGCCGATTAGATTGCGATATCGCCTTGTTTTATTGTCGCACTCCACCTGCAGAAATGGACGTGACAACGCTATTTTCTGAAGAAGTATTCCCTGTGTGTAGTCCGCTTTATTTAGAGAAAATCGGCCAGCCTAATGAGCCAGAAGAAATCTTCAATAAAACGTTACTCTATCTGGAAGAGTCTCAAAGAGATTGGGTGAACTGGGAGCAGTGGTTTGCGAGTGTAGGATTGCCAAATATTTCGCCTCGTAATCGCATGAACATCAATAACTATCCAATGCTGTTACAAGCGGCAATTAATGGTCAGGGAATCGCGTTAGCCTGGGGGTCATTAGTGGACGACTATTTACAAAGCGGTGCTTTAGTTAGGCCAGTCGAACACGTGCTTTCAACACCTTCCAATTTCTCTATGCTTGAACCTAAAAATAGAGGTTTAATCCCAGCAAGCGTCAAGCGTTTTAGAGAGTGGCTTTTGCAACAGTTGCCAGATGAGGTGGGTGATCGAGGTTTAGCCTAAATCAATAAGCAGAGAAAATAACAGAGTTTGGTCATGTTAAAAAAGCGGGAGTACCAGTTCCCGCTTTGTTTTAATTGATTGTGCCGTCCTAAATAAGGTTGACACTTTCCCCCCAAAAAAATTGGAGAGTGTTATGAAATCAACAACTAAAAGAA
>NZ_JAWOWP010000033.1:0-19178 GCF_033340555.1 Vibrio sp. 1069 | reverse complement strand
GGAGCGACACACGAGGTTCGAACTCGTGACCTCAACCTTGGCAAGGTTGCGCTCTACCAACTGAGCTAGTGTCGCATCAACAACGTTTCCGCTGTTTAGGGCTGCGAATTATAAGAGCATTTTTTTGTGATGCAAGTCCTTCCTTCAAAAAAACTTTATTTTTTTACTGAACGACGAAAAAGCAATCAAAAGCGATATAAATTACAACAATTTGGATCGCAACCTTAACAGTTAAATCTTGAAAATAGTACCTCGATAGTACTTAAGTTCTGCGATGGACTCACGAATGTCGTCCAAGGCCAAATGTGTTCCCTGTTTTGTGAACCCATTTAGCACCTCAGGTTGCCAGCGACGTGCTAGTTCTTTAAGAGTACTAACGTCAACATATCGGTAATGGAAGAACTCTTCCAACTCAGGCATATGCTTGTATAAAAAGCGACGATCCTGCCCAATGCTGTTACCACATATTGGCGACGCCCCTTTTGGCACCCATTTTTCTAAAAATTCAATGGTTTGTGCGACTGCGTCTTGTTCTGAGATTTGACTGTTTCGAACGCGCTCAACCAAACCGCTTGCCGTATGCGTATTAGTACACCAGTCGTCCATTTTCGCCAGTTCTTCTTCCGGCTGATGAATCGCTAACACTGGACCTTCAGCCAAAATATTTAGTTCGCTATCCGTGACAATAGAAGCAATTTCGATGATTTTGTGCGTTTCAGGATCAAGCCCTGTCATCTCTAAATCAACCCAAATTAGGTTTTGATCGCTAAAGGACATGGTTACGCCGCCTATTTGTTTATCGATAAAAGAGGTACTATACCTCAAAATACGAGAAACACGATACTCATACACGGAGCCAAGAGTACGGCTCAACCATTTGAGTAAATTCACATAAAGTACAGAATTGTGGCAAAGAAGAAAAAGTTAACCAAAGGTCAGGTGCGACGCGTACGTAGCAACCAACAAAAGCGTTTGAAGAAGCAAGAAGAGTCCATCCAGTGGGATGAAAACATGCTAGGCGCCAGCAAGCAAGGTCTCGTGATCACTCGTTTTGGTCAGCACGCGGACATTGAAGACCTTGAAACAGGCGAAATTCAACGCTGTAACCTCCGCCGTGGTATTGAGTCTCTAGTATCTGGCGATCGTGTTTTATGGCGCGAAGGATTGGAGTCTATGGCGGGCATCTCTGGTGTTGTTGAAGCGGTAGAACCTCGCTCTTCAGTGCTCACTCGTCCAGATTATTACGATGGCCTAAAACCCGTTGCAGCCAATATTGATCAAATGGTCATTGTCTCTTCGGTATTACCAGAGCTATCGCTAAATATTATTGACCGCTATCTCGTTGCATCAGAAACACTGAATATTGCGCCATTGTTGGTCTTAAATAAGGTAGACCTTCTAGAAGCCGATGATCGTGCAATGTATGAAGAATGGCTCAAAGAATATGAACGTATTGGCTATAAAGTGCTTCTGGTCAGCAAGAAGTCTGGAGAAGGCATCGCTGAACTAGAAACCCTGCTGCGTGACCGAATTAATATCTTTGTTGGTCAATCAGGCGTAGGGAAATCCAGCTTAGTCAACGCGTTAATGCCGGAACTAGAGAGCGAAGTGGAAGAAGGCGAAGTCTCTGAGAACTCTGGCTTGGGCCAACACACCACGACGGCTGCACGTTTATACCACATTCCAACGGGTGGCGATTTGATCGACTCACCTGGAGTACGTGAATTTGGTCTTTGGCATTTGGAAGCAGAAGAAGTAACAAAAGCATTCGTTGAATTTCGACCATATTTAGGTGGTTGCAAGTTCCGAGATTGTAAACACAATGATGACCCAGGCTGCCTTCTACGTGAAGCTGTCGAGAACGGGGAAATTAACGAAACTCGCTTTGAAAACTATCATCGCATTTTGGAAAGCATGGTTGAAAATAAAGCAAATCGTCAGTATTCACGTAATAAAAAAGCCGATCTGTAATTGAGTTAAGGCTGTAACTGTGTAAAAAGTCTTCACCTAATACTGACAAGCAAATTAAATTTCAGTAACATCACGCGCCCTAAAGCGCGAATCTAACAGAAGTATCGGAATTAAAGATGGACAAGTTTAAAGTTGGACTGCAGTACTGGATCCCACAACACGGCCTCACTCGCCTAATGGGTAAACTGGCTTCAGCAAAAGCTGGCGGTCTAACAACAGCAGTTATTCGTTGGTTTATCAAACAATACAATGTGAATATGGATGAGGCAAAGCACTCAGATCCTAAGCATTTTAAAACGTTCAACGAGTTTTTCGTTCGTGAGCTAAAAGAAGGCGCACGCCCAATTTCTGAAGGCGAAAACGTCATCACTCATCCAGCCGACGCTTGTGTTAGCCAGTTTGGCCCTATTGAAGATGGTCAACTTATCCAAGCAAAAGGTCATCACTTCTCAGCACAAGAATTGCTGGGCGGTGACGCGAATTTAGCTGACGAATTTAAAGATGGTTCTTTTGCAACATTGTACCTATCTCCGCGCGATTACCACCGTGTACACATGCCATGTGACGGCACTCTGCGCCAAATGATTTACGTACCAGGTGACCTGTTCTCAGTAAACCCTCTGACAGCAGAAAACGTACCGAACCTATTTGCACGTAACGAGCGTGTGGTGTGTATCTTCGATACTGAGTTTGGTCCAATGGCACAGGTGCTTGTTGGTGCGACAATTGTTGGTAGCATTGAGCAAGTATGGGCTGGCACGATCACTCCGCCTCGTGGAAACACTGTCTACAAATGGGATTACCCAGCAGAGGGTGACAAGGCCGTGATCTTGAAAAAAGGCGAAGAGATGGGCCGCTTCAAACTGGGTTCTACTGTTATTAACCTGTTTGCCAAAGACGCGATTGAGTTTGACGCAAGCATGGAAAACGGTAAGCCAACCGTTATGGGCACACCTTACGCCTTGAAAAAATAAGCAAAACTCCGTTAAAGAGCCCTTTATTAAGGGCTCTTTTTATTGATAAAAAGCAAAACTCCGTTCGAAATTTAGCCTCTATTTCTCAAACTCATACCTGCCTCTAAGACCCTCATTCCACAATCAATTATCCTGCGCTTAGAATGAATATTTAGAGGGGCAGCCAATGCCAAAGATGAGTGTAAACACGTTGGCGAAATTGCTGGTGTGCTTTTTAATTCCGCTCGGTGTTTTGATGATGCCGATAGATGCTATTCCTATTGACGATCTCACTTTAATTCAGCATCGCCTGTTAGCTATTTTTCTTCTTGCTGCCCTACTTTGGGTTCTCGAGCCGGTTCCCGTTTTTGCTACGTCCATTCTTATTATCGCTCTTGAACTGATCATGATATCGGATAAAGGTTTGCATCTATTTCGCAATCCACCAGCGGGGCATGATTTAGGAGAGTTAATTGCTTACACCGATATTTTCTCGGCCTTCTCTTCACCGATCATTATTCTTTTTATGGGTGGTTTTGCTCTTGCGATTGCGGCTTCCAAATACGAGCTCGACAACAACCTCGCCCGAGTACTATTAAAACCATTCGGCACCCAACCTAAGTTCATCATGCTGGGCTTGATGTTAATTACCGCCGTTTTTTCAATGTTTATGTCCAATACTGCCACGACTGTGATGATGCTAGCCCTGCTTGGCCCCATCGTCGCTTCAGCACCTAAAGGGGATTTAGGCATTAAAGCACTGGTGTTGTGTATTCCAATTGCCGCGAATACAGGCGGCATTGCGACTCCGATAGGCACGCCACCTAATGCGATAGCGCTTCAATATCTCACTGGAGAAAACGCGATAGACTTCCTATCGTGGATGACAATGGGTCTACCATTTGTGTTGGTACAACTCACTGTAGCTTGGTTCTTGTTGCAAAAGCTGTTTCCGTCTAGCGAACCAGAAATGAAACTAAAGCTAGATGGTACATTCAAAAGGAGCTGGCGTGCGATCGTCGTCTACATCACTTTTGCACTAACCATTTTGCTTTGGATGACAACGAAAGTGCATGGCATGAATACATATGTTGTCGCGATTATCCCACTAGCAGTGTTCACGTTAACGGGCATTATGGGAAAAGAAGAGCTCAAGCTGATTAACTGGGATGTTTTATGGCTAGTTGCCGGTGGTATAGCAATTGGCATTGCCTTAGACAAAACGGGCTTAGCCGAAGCATTAGCGCACGCCATTGATTACAGCCTGCTATCACCATTTGCCGTTGTTTTAGCCCTATCGGTAGTGTGCTGGTTAATGGCGAACTTTATGTCTAATACCGCAACGGCAAACTTATTGATGCCTATTGCTGCCGCTATTGGTACATCCATGCCAAGCCTTATTGCGGTTGGTGGCCTACAAGGTTTATTGGTTGTCGTCGCCTTCTCCGCATCACTTGGCATGATCTTACCGGTTTCCACACCACCAAACTCTTTGGCTTATTCAACAGGCCTCATCGAGAGCAAAGACATGGCGAAAGTAGGCCTGATTCTCGGTTTGATTGGTCTACTTATCGTGTATGGCGCAGTTTTGGTACTGTTTTAATCGAAGAGCTCCATGAAAAAGCGTGTTGTCATGGAGCTGCTCTCCAGCTACTGCCCTTACAGAGCGGCTTTTACATCCCATAAATTTCGTGCATATTAAGACTCCTCTACTCTACAAGGACGTCGACACATCATGGGTTACGAATGGCTTGCTTTATGCGCCGCTTTTCTGTGGGCAGTTTCTAGCCTAATTTCGGTCATTCCTGCACAACACCTAGGCGCTTTTTCTTACAGCCGCTGGCGCATGGGCTGTACGGCCGTGATCTTATCAACTATGGCCTGGATAACTGGCGGCTGGTTAACGGTTTCTTGGGAACATGTAACGCCAATGATGGCCTCAGGACTGATTGGTATTTTTATTGGCGATACCGCTCTATTCGCGTGTTTGAATCGTATGGGGCCAAGACAAGCCGGGTTACTCTTCTCTTGCCACGCCGTGTTCTCTGCCATCTTGGGCTACTTCTTATTTAGCGAAGTCATGACCACAATAGAACTACTGGGCGCATCATTGGTATTTAGCGGCGTGGTGATGGCGATATTCTTTGGCCGAAGAGGTCAAGTGAATAACGTCTTGGAAGACATTAAAGGTAACATCTGGGTAGGTATTGGACTTGGCTTAACCGCAGCAATGTGCCAAGCATTGGGAGGCATTATCGCCAAGCCAGTAATGCAAACCAGTATTGACCCAGTTGCGGCTTCTGCTATTCGAATGATCAGTGCCTTTTTCGCCCACAGCATGTTGTTAGTTCTAGGGGTCAAAGTCGCTCGCTCGACGCAACACATTACTTGGCGCGTATTTGGTATTACTGCCCTTAATGGTTTCTTGGCGATGGCCGTCGGCATGACGCTAATCTTATACGCACTGCAAGAAGGAAATGTAGGTATGGTTGCACTTCTATCTTCAACCACGCCAATTATGTTGCTACCACTGCTCTGGATTTACACTAAACGCCGACCAAACCGATTTGCATGGTTGGGCGCAGCCCTAGCTGTGATTGGTGCTGGCATTTTGGTTCAGTAACCTTACAGACCAGCCCTTACTGCCAGATACAAAAAAGCCCGAGTTTAAACTCGGGCTTTTGTCATTCGGAGCCGTTAGTTAATTATTTAACTAGTACTTCACCCGTCATTTCTGCTGGGATTTCTAGACCAGCTAGAGAAAGCATGGTTGGTGCAAGGTCAGACAGTTTACCGCCTTCTTTGAATTCAACCGCTTTGTCACCTACATAGATTAGAGGTACTGGTAGGTTAGTATGAGCAGTGTGGATGCCGCCAGTTTCAGGGTCGATCATCATTTCTGCGTTACCGTGGTCCGCAGTGATCAATAGTTGACCGCCAACTTCTTTGATTGCTTCAACCACTTTACCCACACTTTCATCTAGAGCTTCGATTGCTTTCTCAGCCGCTTCATAAACGCCAGTGTGACCAACCATATCTGCGTTCGGGTAGTTACAGATGATGGTATCGAACTTACCAGACTTGATAGCCGCAACCATCTTATCTGTTAGTTCTGGAGAGCTCATTTCAGGCTGCATGTCGTACGTTGCAACTTTTGGTGAAGCAACCAATTGACGCTCTTCGCCTTCAAATTCGTTCTCAACACCACCGTTGAAGAAGAAAGTCACGTGTGCGTATTTCTCTGTTTCAGAGATACGTAGCTGAGTTTGACCTTGTTTAGATAGCCACTCACCGTAAGTGTTTTCTAGAGACGCAGGTGGGAATGCGATAGCTAGAGGGATATCAGCCGCGTATTGAGTCAGCATCACAAAGTTGATTGCTGGGAATACTGCACGCTCAAAGCCGTCAAACGCAGGAACGAATGCACGAGTGATTTGACGTGCACGGTCAGCACGGTAGTTCATGAAGATAACCGCATCACCATCTTGCATGATTGCGTCTTCTTGACCTTCCGCTTTGATAGCTGTTGCTTTAACGAATTCGTCGTTTTCTTCACGAGCGTAAGCCGCTTCTAGACCTGCAACTGCCGTTTCTGCTGTGAACTCAGCTTTAGCTTGAGTTAGAAGATCGTAAGCAACTTGGACGCGATCCCAGTTGTTGTCACGGTCCATTGCGTAGTAACGACCTACTAGAGAAGCAACGCGGCCTTTACCTAGTTTCGCAAATAGGTCTTGGAAACGTTGTAGTGAGTTTTCAGCACTACGTGGTGGTGTGTCACGGCCGTCTAGGAAGCAGTGTAGGTAGATTTTCTCTGCGCCACGCGCCGCTGCCATTTCAACTGCAGCGTAAATGTGGTCTTCGTGAGAGTGAACACCGCCTGGAGACATCAGGCCCATGATGTGTACTGCTTTTTCAGCTTTCACAGCAGAGTCGATTGCTTCAACTAGCGCAGGCGTTTGTTCGAACTCACCATCAGCAATTGATTTAGTGATACGAGTCAGGTCTTGGTATACAACGCGGCCTGCACCAATGTTAGTGTGACCAACTTCAGAGTTACCCATTTGACCATCAGGAAGGCCAACATCCATGCCTGAAGCAGAGATTAATGTGTGTGGGTTATTCGCAATCAGAGCATCCATTACTGGTGTTTTCGCATTCGCAATTGCGTTACTTGCTGTGTCTTCACGGTAACCGTAACCGTCAAGGATAACTAGAGCCAGTGGCTTCTTAGCTGACATAGTGATGACCTCATCAAATTTAAGTAACTTTTGGCGTAGGGCCTCGCTGCCCTATCTAACCTTGAAACAAAACTAGCGTAATTTTACTACACTTTTTAACCAAAACTGTAGGTTAAGATCAAATAATGTTTGCGATTTATTGTTGCTATCTTACAAGTTAAGCGAACAACGAGTCAGTGCCGACAATCGTGTTCCACAAGCATAGTCATTTCTAATACGCTTTGTACACCCCAGTCTAAGTTCGGTTTTCTTACGCTTCTCATTCTTATTTTTGCACTTGAAACAGCGCTAATTTAAAGCAACATCAAACAAGATGGGTTAATACCTATTGTTCTCTTTTCTCAGTAAAACAGAAGTCACTTAAACCGATAAGTCCAATAGGCAAAAGCAATCAAGCTACCAGAGCGAAATGTACGGATAGTAAGGGCATAAAGGGTTTATAGAGATCTCAATTATTCGTTAGAAAATTTTAACCCTCTCGCCTAAGAGCCGTAACCTCGCTATACTCCTGCTTTATTTTTCCGCCAACAGCGTAAGAGCTCAAGACATGCAAGAGTACATTGAATTTTTCCAACAGAACATGATTCTATCTTTGGTTTGGGTAGGTCTTCTTGTCGCCTTTATCATGAACATCGTGAAGTCAGCGACAGCCGCATACAAAGAAATCAACGTAAACCAACTGACTCATCTTATGAACCGTGAAAACGGCGTTGTAGTGGATATCCGTACCAAGGACGAGTTCAAAAAAGGTCATATCACCGACTCACTTCACATTTTACCGTCAGACATCAAAGCGGGTAACTTGGGTAGCCTTGAAAACCACAAATCAGACCCAATCATTGTGGTATGCAAGACAGGACAGACCGCTCAAGAAAGCGCAAACCTATTAGTAAAAGCTGGCTTCGAAAAAGTGAGCCTACTAAAAAATGGTTTGATTGCGTGGAACGAAGCGAACCTGCCGTTAGTTCGCGGTAAAAAGTAGGAACGTGGCAAGAACGAAAGTTCGCGTTTAAACGCGCTTTTACCAAGCCTCGCGGACAAAAAACTGAGCAAATTGAAAGCAGTTGGAGCACTAAGTTGTGACGCTTTGCACGTAATACACGCTTCATCTAGTCAAGGTAGATTGGCTCAGTTAGTCTCAGGACATACCAGTTTTCTGAGCTTAGACGTTTCTAGGCTCAACAAATATTGATTTAAGGATTAAAAAATGGCTGAAGCAGCACCTCAAGACGCACAACAAAACTTCGCAATTCAACGCATCTTCCTAAAAGACGTTTCTTTTGAAGCGCCGAACTCTCCAGTAATTTTCCAGAAAGAGTGGAACCCAGACGTTAAACTAGACCTAGACACTCAAAGCCGTGAGCTTGGTGAAGGCGTTTACGAAGTTGTTCTACGTCTAACCGTTACTGTGAAGAACGAAGAAGAGACTGCGTTCCTATGTGAAGTTCAACAAGGTGGTATCTTCACTGCTGAACAAATGGAAGCTGGTCAACTTGCACATTGCCTAGGCGCATTCTGCCCGAACATCCTATTCCCATACGCTCGTGAAACTATCTCAAGCCTAGTCGTTAAAGGTACGTTCCCTCAACTGAACCTAGCGCCAGTAAACTTTGACGCGCTATTCATGAACTACCTACAACAGCAAGCTCAACAAGGCGAAGCTGAAGCGTAATTCACGTTTTATAAGTGACGAATAGCCACAGTGCTGACGTCACCGACTCAAATAAAATGCACAGAGCGTCTACCATCCGATGCAATGTGCATTTTTTATTTCTGACAAAAGTTCCTAGTTCCTAATCGCCAGAAGGCGTAAAATTTGACGATTAGGAACTAGATTCTACTAGTAGCAAGACAATTAGGCGGTAGCATGACACAAGCAAATACAAACAATGCTTACGGTAAAGACATCGCAATGACTGTGATTGGCGCAGGCTCATACGGCACCTCTTTGGCAATCTCACTCGCTCGTAACGGCGCGAACGTTGTCCTTTGGGGACACGAGCCAGAGCACATGGCTCGCCTAGAAGCAGACCGAGCTAACCATGCCTTCTTACCAGGTGTTGATTTCCCTGAAAGCTTGATCATTGAATCGGATTTAGAAAAAGCCGTTCAAGCAAGCCGAGATTTGTTGGTTGTGGTTCCAAGCCATGTCTTTGGCATCGTGCTAAACAGCTGTAAACCATTCTTGCGCGAAGACTCTCGCATCTGTTGGGCAACCAAAGGGCTTGAACCTGAAACGGGGCGCCTGCTGAAAGACGTCGCTTATGACATTATCGGTGAAAACTACTCACTAGCAGTATTGTCTGGCCCAACGTTTGCGAAAGAGCTCGCAATGGGTATGCCGACTGCAATCTCTGTTGCGTCTCCAGATTCTGAATTTGTTGCGGATCTACAAGAAAAAATCCACTGTAGCAAAACCTTCCGCGTATACGCCAATAGTGACTTTATTGGTATGCAATTGGGCGGCGCTGTGAAAAACGTTATTGCGATTGGTGCGGGTATGTCTGATGGTATCGGTTTTGGCGCCAATGCTCGTACCGCATTAATTACTCGTGGCTTAGCTGAAATGAGTCGCCTTGGTTCTGCGCTGGGTGCACAGCCAGAAACCTTTATGGGCATGGCGGGTTTAGGCGATCTTGTCCTGACATGTACCGATAACCAATCACGTAACCGACGCTTTGGCTTGGCATTAGGCCAAGGTAAAGACGTTGATACGGCTCAAGAAGAAATTGGTCAAGTGGTTGAAGGTTACCGCAATACAAAAGAAGTATGGCTACTTTCTCAACGTATGGGTGTTGAGATGCCGATAGTTGATCAAATTTATCAAGTATTGTATCAAGGAAAAGATGCGCGCTTAGCAGCGCAAGATTTACTTGCTCGTGACAAAAAAGCCGAAGGAAAGTAGCAATCTACCGCCCTTTGCAGCTCATCTGAGAAAAATTGAAGTTGTCGGGTCACGGAAGAACCACTCTGGATATTGAGAATGAAACACTGCGAAAAACAAAAAGTCTGGAACAAAATTGTCTCAGAAGCCCGTGAAATGTCAGAACAAGAGCCTATGCTGGCAAGCTTCTATCATGCCACCATTATCAAGCATGAAAGTTTGTGTGCCGCTCTGAGTTATATTCTGGCTAACAAATTGAACACCGCTTCCATGCCAGCGATGGCTGTGCGTGAAGTGGTTGAAGAAGCCTTTGCGGCTGATCCAACCATCACTGACGGCGCGGCTTGTGATATTTGTGCCACGGTCAATCGCGACCCTGCTGTTTCAATGTACTCAATGCCATTGCTGTACCTAAAAGGCTATCACGCACTGCAAGGCTACCGAGTAGCAAACTGGCTGTGGAAGCAAGGTCGTCACGCTCTTGCGACTTACCTACAAAATCAGATTTCGGTAGCATGTCAGGTCGATATCCACCCTGCAGCGCGCATTGGTAGTGGTATCATGCTCGACCATGCAACAGGCATCGTGATTGGTGAAACTGCCGTGGTCGAAAACGACGTGTCTATACTGCAAGATGTCACCCTTGGTGGTACTGGTAAAGAATGCGGTGATCGTCACCCGAAAATTCGCGAGGGTGTGATGATCGGAGCTGGTGCAAAGATTCTTGGCAATATCGAAGTCGGTGAAGGCGCGAAAATCGGATCTTGCTCTGTGGTATTGCAAGCCGTGCCTCCTCACACAACGGTGGCTGGCGTGCCTGCAAAAATCGTCGGACGTCCAAAAACGGACAAACCCTCTCTCGATATGGATCAAGGCTTTAACGGCAAGTCGCAAAGCTTTATCCATGGAGATGGTATTTAATCGTCAACAAACCTTTTTGACAACAACGTGGTAGGTAACTCTCAAGTGCGAAAACAAAATCACCCTGTTCTACGCTCGGCTATTTTATTAACTTGTGCTTTATCTGCCACTTATCCCATTACCTCCTCTGCTGTGAGTCAGCAAGAGCTCAAAGGCGTATCCAGTGAGATAAGCCGTCAGCGCAAATCGCTCTCTTCCCAAGAAAAGCAGCTCAATGAGTTACAGAAATCACTAAAAGATCAAGAGCTTGGTATTTCTAAGCTTGAGCGTGAAATACGACAAACCAAGTCTAACCTCGCACAAGCAGACAAAAACATAGAAAACCTGGAAGAGAAAATTGCCTTGCAAGAAGCACAGCGTCAAGAGCAAGAAGAAGAACTCAAACAGCTGCTGCAAACGTATTACGTAACCGAGCGAGCGAAGGCCAATGGTCACTTGTTAAATCAAGGTGTGGAAGAAGACCGCATGAGCCAATACTTCCAGCATTTAGCTAAAGCACGTGCTGAAGTAATTGATGCGATCACCAAAATAACCCAAGAATTAGCGCACAACAAAAACCAGCTCGAGCTAGAAAAAGAGCAAATCGAGACTCTGCTCAAGCAGCAATCCGAAAAACGTACAGCGCTAGCGAGTACACAATCCAAGCGTAAGCAAACCCTGAATAAAATTCAGAGCAGTATCAAGAATGACAAACGCTACTTAGCCGAGCTGCAACGCAACGAAACCCGTTTAAAAGCAGAGATCGCCAAAGCAGCGAAGCGTAATGCGGTGCCAATGGACGGACTCGGCAAACAGCGCGGTAAGTTGCCTTGGCCACTCAAAGGCAGTGTGTTACACAACTTTGGTACGCGACAAACTGGGCAGGTAAACTGGAAGGGCATGGTGTTGTCTGCCAACTATGGTCAACAAGTGAAAGCCGTTTATCCTGGTACTGTCGTATTTGCTGAGTATCTGCGCGGATACGGTTTAGTGGTACTGCTCGACCACGGAAAAGGTGACATGACCCTCTATGGTTACAACCAAGCGTTGACGAAAAAAGAAGGCGATCGAGTCACCGCAGGCGAAGTGATTGCTCTCGCGGGTGATACGGGTGGTCAAGACAGGCCATCGCTGTACTTTGAAATTCGTCGTAATAGTGAAGCGCAGAATCCGAAATCTTGGTTAAAACGCTGATTATCTGACTCATCGACTTATAATAAAAAAGGAACCACTCGGTTCCTTTTTTGTATTCATATTTTGGAAAATGCTATGCGTAGTAGGTTTCTACCGCATCAATAAAAGCACTTACATCATCTTTGCTTAAGGCATTGATGCCTGCCGCCGCTTCTCGGCCGCCACCAGTTGGAAACTGCCCACACACGGCAACGGCGCCTTGTTTGTTGTTCAACGGGGCGCGTAGAGAGACCGTGTAAGTGCCATCTGCATTTTCGGTGAGTACTGCATGAGCAGAATCTGGATTTTGATTTGCCAGCCAATTGCCATAAACACCACTGATTCGACGTGATGCGGCCGTGTTTGGTAGTTCGAACAGCTTCAGCTTACCGCTCTCATGCGTGGCAGGCACTGCCAGAGCGGCATCCATATCTTGTTGGTAAGCAGACTGCAGTTGGTAGTAAGGTGAGGTTTTATCTTCAATAGCGTCAAATGGCGACGCGTACTTCAGCAAAGCTTGGTACAAATCCGCAGGATGAAAGTGTAAATCTTCGACCTTCGATCCGTAGCCGTTGTAGTTAATTAAAGTACCCAGCTCTTTAAGCTGCTCTTTCTGTTGCTGCGACAAGCCCGCGTTATTCGCTAACTCATCGGCTTTAGCAATCATGTTATCGCCATAAGCCGCCGTAATCGCCCAGTCATGAAAACGCCCATCAAGCAACTTATCGACAATCAACGCCGTGCACATGTTGGCATCGAGATCGATGTGCGCATCCAAATTACCATGCTGAGGAATGTCGCCCGCTTTGTGATGATCGGCGTAAAAGACGTGCGCGCCTTGAGCCAAAGCTTGCTCTAGACCTGCCATGTTCTTTTCCATCGAAATGTCTAACACAGTCAGCTCATCACCCGCTTGCACGTCTACTTTTTCCACCAGCTTGATGTCGCGCTTTACACCGGTTATTAACTGGGCATCGACAGGATCAGCCAAACGTAATTGTAGAAGAGCAATGATGCCATCAGCATCACCATTAAAAATGTCGTAATTCATGGGGCGATAGTTCCTTTATCGAGAATCTTATCCCTGCAAGGGTTTTTAGCGTATGGGACTATTGTGCGTGGCATATTTGACAAGTCAACTCGAGCCACGACTCGAAAATGAGAGTGACTCTCGAAATATTAAGCAGCTTGACGTTTAACTGTGTAGATTGCTAACCGCATCTTCTAATAACAGTAGCTGCTCTAAGCCCTGCTCAGTTGCTAATGGCTTAACGACATTAAGCATCTGCAACATCCCTTGCTTCACCACTTGCTCGGTAATGTTGGTTTTTGAAGCCATCGCGGATTGATATGCCAACCAACTACACGCAATCAAGTGCAATGTACATACCAATGACTTCAACTGTTGTTGATCGACATTCAACAGCTTCATCGTTACGAACTCTTGCATAATAGCAATGAGGTTCGCTTGCAGCTTCTCTTGCACATCGATGTACTGTTCGTGTAGCTGTTCATCTCGTGACAAGATTTCTGGTAAGTTTGCGTAGAAAAAGCGGTATTTCCACATCAAGGTAAAAATAGAGTCTAGGTAGCTCTTCAGCATAGTCAGGCTCTCTTGCGAACCTTGAATAGGGGTAAATCTTTCTAAAAGTTCTGCTGAATAAAGCGCAAAGATCTCACGAACGATTTCTTGCTTATTGCGGAAGTGGTAATACAGATTACCAGGGCTAATTTCGATGTGATCGGCAATGTGATTGGTGGTGATGTTTCGCTCACCATGTTGGTTGAACAACTCCAGTGCCGCGTAGACGATTTTGTCGCGCGTTTTCATTGTTATCGTGTTCCCTCTTCATTAACGAATCGAGTATAGCGACTTCACCAACCTAGGTCGATAGAGGCTCCAAATACGGTAACATAACAGACCAGTTAAGATGCCAGTTGAGTTGGCGACAAGGTCTAACCAAGAAGTTTGTCGCCCTACATACCCTTGCAACCACTCAATAACGGCGCTGAATAGCAAAATACTAATCGCCACCGCCCAACGTTGACGCCAACGCCACACACAAAAACAACCTAAAAACGCAAAGCCGCTATACGCCATAGCGTGCTGCATTTTGTCGAGATACGCGATATTGCCCCAGTCTTGCAGTTCACCTGAACTCAGAGATAAAAAAGCGATCAATATGGCGTAGCTAAAAATGACGAAACGTGCAGCCGTCAGGTTCATTGGACGTCCTTATGCAATTGGAAATGGAAAGGCCGTCACTTGATCAATGTGGTCACAGCCTAGCGCCAGCATGATCAAACGCTCGATACCCAACGCGACCCCTGCACAATCTGGCAACCCTGCTTCCAGTGCAGAGATCAGATGATAATCGATCGGCTGTGGTTTTAAACCCATTTCGATACGCTTTGCGTTATCTTGTTCAAAGCGCGCTAATTGCTCTTTCGGGTTATCCAGTTCATGAAATCCGTTCGCCAGCTCTATCCCCTTAAAGTACACTTCAAAACGATCCGCGACGCGATGATCTTGAGGATTGATTTTCGCAAGCGCCGCCTGTGATGCAGGGAAGTCGTACACAAAAGCCGGCACGTCCTGACCAATTTTGTTTTCTACTCCCACGCTAAATAGTAGTTGCAGCAGCGTATCGCGATCTTCTTCAGGCTCAGCAATGTCACTCAAACCCAGCTTGCTTGCCGCCGCTTTCAGCTCAGTCATCGAGCCTTCCAGTGGACACACACCCAACACATCAATGAAGGCTTGCTGATACGTCATGCGATGCGCGGCGCCACACTTCAATACCAGCTGCAACAGGTCATCCATTTCATCCATCAATTTATGATGGTCAAAGCCAACGCGATACCACTCCAACATCGTGAATTCAGGGTTGTGGTAGCGACCATTCTCTTCATTACGAAATGCTTTGTTGATTTGATAAATACAACCGCTGCCCGCAGCCAAAAGGCGCTTCATATGGAACTCTGGGCTGGTCATAAAAAACAGCTTACTGCCATCGGCATAGCCTGGGCCAACAAACTCGGTTTGGAAAGTATGCAAATGAATGTCAGTCACGGTTGCGTGACTCATGGCTGGCGTATCGACTTCCATCACCTGTCGGTCAGCGAAGAATTGTCGAATCGACGCGATTAACGTCGCACGTTGACGAAGTTGGTCAATGGAAGCAGTAGGTTGCCAGTTGGTTTGCATAACAAGTCTCTCAAACTTTAATTCAGCGAGGAAAGTCTCATTCTACATGCTTTTTACTCTTCAAGAAGAGAGGAATATCCCTTCTTCTTTTTACTAATGTGCTCGCAAATTTGAGGCAAGCATTACTCGTGCCGCAGAACAAAAAACACTCAGTTAAAATCCTATTATCCATGCGGTTAATGTCACGCAACACGGGTTTAACATCCCTAATGTTAATGCTTGAGGGCCAAAACCTCGATGCCGTGATAGCAGTCACATAACCTATAAATTCTATGCCCTTAAGTGCATTACCGAAGCAAAAACCCAATTACATCAATTTTTCTGCCATGTGGCTCATCTACACTAACCCTACTACTTTTGGGGAGTTCTTTTTAAGGAGCGCCTCGTAATGACAATAACAAGCGGATTTCCGCAATCACACACTGGAGGATAACTGTGCAAATTATCACCACAGATATCGCAGTCATCGGCGCAGGCGGCGCTGGTCTTCGTACTGCTATTGCAGCGGCTGAAGCAAACCCAGACTTAGAAGTCGCTCTGATTTCTAAAGTTTATCCAATGCGCTCCCACACGGTCGCTGCAGAGGGTGGCTCAGCAGCAGTTATCAAGGATGAAGATAGCTTAGACAACCACTTCAACGACACTGTTGGCGGTGGTGACTGGCTATGTGAACAGGATGTTGTTGAATACTTTGTAGAGAACGCGACTCGCGAAATGATCCAAATGGAGCAATGGGGTTGCCCATGGAGTCGTAAAGAGAACGGTGAAGTCAACGTACGCCGCTTTGGTGGTATGAAGGTTGAACGTACTTGGTTCGCTGCAGACAAAACTGGCTTCCACATGCTTCATACGCTATTCCAGACATCAATGAAGTACAGCAACATCAAACGTTTTGATGAGTACTTTGTGGTGGATCTGCTTGTTGATGAAGGCGAAGTTCAAGGTCTGATTGCTATTCACATGTCTGAAGGCGAGCTTGTTACTATCAAAGCAAAATCGGTTGTTCTAGCAACAGGTGGCGCGGGCCGTGTTTACCACTGTAACACCAACGGCGGTATCGTAACGGGCGATGGTATGGCAATGGCTTACCGTCACGGCGTTCCTCTACGTGATATGGAATTCGTTCAATACCACCCAACCGGTCTTCCAGGCACAGGTATCCTGATGACGGAAGGTTGTCGTGGTGAAGGCGGTATCATCGTTAACAAGAATGGCTACCGTTACCTACAAGATTACGGCATGGGCCCTGAAACTCCAGTTGGCCAACCGAAGAACAAATACATGGAACTGGGTCCTCGTGACAAAGTTTCTCAAGCTTTCTGGCACGAACAACAGAAAGGCAACACCATCAAACACCCACTGGGTGACGTGGTGCACCTAGACCTTCGCCACCTTGGTGAAGAGTACCTACAAGAACGTCTACCGTTCATCTGTGAGCTAGCAAAAGCTTATGTAAACGTGGA
Organism: Vibrio sp. 1069; assembly: GCF_033340555.1. Lineage (NCBI taxonomy): Bacteria > Pseudomonadati > Pseudomonadota > Gammaproteobacteria > Vibrionales > Vibrionaceae > Vibrio > Vibrio sp. 1069. The sequence continues at coordinate 2,388 of NZ_JAWOWP010000033.1, read as the reverse complement.
CCCTGCAAAAGAGCCAATTCCAATTCGTCCAACCGTTCACTACACGATGGGTGGTATTGAAACGGACGGCGGTTGTGAAACTCGCATTAAAGGCCTATTCGCGGTGGGTGAATGTGCGTCTGTTGGTCTTCACGGTGCAAACCGTCTAGGTTCTAACTCACTGGCTGAATTCGTAGTATTTGGCCGCGTAGCTGGTGAAAACGCAGTGAAACGTGCGGCAGAATTCAAAGGCTGGAACGACGCGGCAATTGACGCGCAAGTCAAAGCGGTTGAAGAACGCATCGCTAACCTAATGAACCAAGAAGGCGACGAAAACTGGGCAGAAATCCGCACGGAAATGGGTCACACCATGGAAGCGGGTTGTGGTATCTACCGCCAAGAAGATTTGATGCAAGCGACTATCGACAAGATCACTGAGTTGAAAGAACGCTACAAACGCATCAGCATCAAAGACAAAGGTAAAGTGTTCAACACTGACCTTCTGTACGCCATTGAAGTAGGCTACGGCCTAGAAGTCGCAGAAGCGATGGTTCACTCTGCGATTCTGCGTAAAGAATCTCGCGGTGCGCACCAACGTCTAGACGACGGTTGTACAGAACGTGATGACGTGAACTTCCTAAAACACTCACTTGCTTTCTACAAGCCAGAGTCAGCACCAAGTATCGATTACAGCAATGTGACCATCACTAAGTCACAACCAAAAGCTCGTCTATACGGTGAAGCAGCAGAAAAAGCCGCGGCTGAAGAGAAGAACGCAGAGGAGCAAGCATAATGTCAGCAAATCGCATTCAAAAAGTAGACATCCTGCGTTACGACCCAGAAAAAGATGCAGAACCATACAAGCAAACATTCGAAGTCCCATTCGATGAAACCATGTCTGTACTTGACGCACTTGGTTACATCAAAGACCACCTAGACAAAGATCTGTCTTACCGTTGGTCTTGCCGTATGGCGATCTGTGGTTCTTGCGGCATCATGGTGAACAACGTACCGAAACTTGCTTGTAAGAGCTTCCTACGTGACTACCCAGACGGTGTGACTATCGAGCCTCTAGCGAACTTCCCAATCGAGAAAGACTTGATTGTTGATATGACGCCATTCATCGAGCGCCTAGAAGCAATCAAACCATACATCATTGGTAACGATCGTAAACCAGAAGACGGTACGAACTTGCAAACGCCAGAACAGATGGCGAAATACAAGCAATTCGCTGGCTGTATCAACTGTGGTCTGTGCTATGCAGCATGTCCTCAGTTTGGTCTTAACCCAGATTTCATCGGTCCTGCTGCACTAACGCTAGCCCACCGCTACAACCTAGACAGCCGTGACAACGGTAAAGATGAGCGCATGAAGCTTATCAACGGTGAAAACGGTGCTTGGGGTTGTACGTTTGTTGGTTACTGTTCTGAAGTTTGTCCGAAGAACGTTGACCCAGCAGCGGCAGTAAACCAAGGCAAAGTGGAGTCTTCTATGGACTTCGTGATTGCTATGTTGAAACCTGATGGTTCACCAAAGAAAGTGGAGGCATAAGGATGAGCAATCGTAAACCTTACGTTCGTGAAGTAAAACGCACTTGGTGGAAGAACCATCCTTTCTACCGCTTCTACATGCTACGCGAAGCTACGGTGCTTCCGTTAATCCTATTCACTCTGTTCCTAACTTTCGGTTTAGGTTGCTTGGTGAAAGGTCCTGAAGCATGGCAAGGTTGGTTAGCATTCATGGCGAACCCAATCGTAGTCGCAATCAACATCGTTGCACTACTCGGTAGCCTATTCCACGCTCAAACTTTCTTCAGCATGATGCCACAAGTAATGCCAATTCGTTTGAAAGGCAAACCAGTGGACAAGAAGATCATCGTATTGACTCAGTGGGCCGCTGTTGCGTTTATCTCACTGATCGTTCTCATCGTGGTGTAAGGAGCTGAGCAATGAAACCGAATTATAGTGTAAACACATCACCAAAACGTTCTGATGAGCCAATCTGGTGGGGTCTGTTTGGCGCAGGTGGTACTTGGTTCGCGATGATCACGCCAATCACCGTTCTTGTGCTAGGTATCTTGGTCCCACTAGGCGTGATTGACGCAGAAGCGATGAGCTACGAGCGTGTCTCTGCCTTCGCAACCAGCATCATCGGTGCGCTATTCATCATTGGCACGCTAGCATTGCCAATGTGGCATGCAATGCACCGTGTACACCACGGCATGCACGACCTTAAATTCCACACTGGTGTGATTGGTAAAATTGCATGCTATGCATTTGCAGGCCTCATCACTGCACTAGCAGTTATCTTTATCTTCATGATTTAAGAGACTGTGACCCGTCCTGATATGGGTTGACACTTTTTAACTAAAACGCTCGATGTACTTCATCGGGCGTTTTGTATTTTAAA
>NZ_JAWOWP010000032.1:0-21420 GCF_033340555.1 Vibrio sp. 1069 | reverse complement strand
TGAAACTCAGTATATTGTTTAATAATTATTCAATTTCGGACGACTTGGTTTTCTGTCCGAATTACGCAACAAAGCCGTTTATTCCTTAGAAATTTAATTATTATCGTCGTGGCTATTTGTTTGTTTTTTACACACGAATGTCGTGCCAATTCGCTTCGATATAATCAATGCAGTCTTACTTTAGTGACGGACCAAATGTGCTTTTCCAGCCAGGAGGGATCCCTTTGAACTCAGGCCATAAACTATATTGATTGTTGTGATTAATCAGCACAAAGAACTGGTTTTCAGGTTCGTCAAAAGGATTAATGTATTTCTCAGACATAGTTAACTCCAATCATAGAAAAATCAGGATTCAAAATTAAAAACATATGACAACCCATCAATGATGCCTCCGCGCCAACACAGGCGTTCATGTCCACCATCAAAGGTGCGAAACGATAACCGATGGTTTTGTTGCTTAAGTTGCTGGTACAGGTCTTGGCTCAAGTCCACCATGATGTCTTCCCCTAACCCAACTTCCATAAAAACACTTAGCTTTACGTTAGAACCAAGGCCAGAATGAACCAATTGACTCATTTGAGTTAAAGGTTCGCTTGTTTGAAGAGGAGAATATTCACTAGGTGGCTTCACTAACGAAAAATCAGGCCACCAGAATGAACCCGACTGACAAACAACCGCACCAAAACGGTCCGGATGGTTCAATCCGGCATACATCGCACTCAAACCACCAAGGCTTTGCCCAACAACAGCCGTACGATTAGCCTCATTAGTAATTGGGAAATAATGACCAACCAACGGCAGCAGTTCTTGAGTGATAGCCTGCCAAAACAAAGGGTTGCAACTGAATTCTTCACTACGCAGCGCTCCATTGATTTCATCAATGAAGACATACAAGGCAGGTGGAAGCTGACCGCTGCTCGTCGCATCGGTCAGCGCACTGAACAGAGGCATGGATTGAGACCAAAATTGACCATCTAAGACTAAAACCAATGGCAGTTCAGCCATTTGGTCAGCGCTGGCTGTCGAATACAACCAAACATAGCGCTCATTACCTAAACACTGGCTAGTCCAAGCCAGCTGCATGCCCGCTCCTGCCTGAACATTGCCATTTTTTGTATCGAACCTTGACCAAGCACTTTGCGATACTGCCTTTGGCATAGATAGCGGCGTTTTCGAACGTCCCCATTCGCAGGCTGACAAATTGTTTTTACTTAAATCATCGCGAACACTAAGAGGAAAAATGGTTCTCAACCACTCCCGATGCTTGGTGCGTTTCTCTTGGTATGTTCCGTGGTACGCTGGTTGGACGCGTTCATGTGTCACTGGAATAAACGTGTAGCTCCCACGCCACGTACTGTTTACCCTTGCCTTATAAAACCAAACATCCGTTCCTTTGACATGAGTAAGCCTTGCCATATCAAAGCTGTGATGATCAGTAATACCATTGATATCAATGTATATTTCCTTAACACTGTCATCCGTGTTTCGCCAAAGAAATAGCAGCTCAACGCTTGTATTATCTTGGGAAAGGATAAAAGGTGTTCCTTTTGTCTGCACCTCGTTCCACCAACATGGGGCTCCTACTTCTTCATTATCTTCAAGCAAACCACTTAAAACACTATTGATATTTTTATTTTCTATTATTCGAAAAGCCTTTATATCCATCACAAATCCAACTTGTACGTCGATACTTCATGCATATCTTCTAGTAATGAGATAGCACAAACTTATATCATCATTGTTGTAAATAATAATAATTATCATTAGTATTATTGCTGCAACACTTTTTTACATAAATGTTGTTACAACATCAAATGTTTTCTTCTTTTTTTATTAAGGAATACTCAGGTCATGAAGCCCATGGATTTAAACAGTGGCATCACCATCACTAATACTGGCAAGACTAAACTTGCCATGCTCATTGGTGTAATTTGCCTTGGAGCCAGCACCACTCTTTCAGCAGAGCAAGTGAACAACAGCAATACTAAGAAAGGCCAAGAAACCCTAACAACCCTAGAAACCATTGTGGTACTTGGTGAAAAACTCGGTGGTACACTTGCTGAGAACACAAGCTCAGTCACCGTTTTTACTGATGAAGCAGACAATGGCGAAGATCAAACATACTACGATCTACTCGATCGCGTCCCGAATGTACTGAATGCCCCTTCTGGTATTCCACATATTCGAGGTGTCGATGGTCGTGGGCCTGGTGAAGGCTTCCTTTCCTTCATGACAGGAGCGACACCAAGGGTGAATACAACCGTTGATGGCGTGTCAGAGTCATGGACTGGTGAAGCCTTTGGTAAAGCCGGATTGTGGGATACAGAACAAGTAGAGATTTATAAAGGCCCTCAATCAACCAACCAAGGCCGAAATAGTATTGGCGGCGCGGTGGTCATCAAAACCAAAGATCCAACGTTCCACTTTGAAAGTAAAGTTCGTGGTGGCTACGAAAACGAAGATGACAAATATCACTTAGCTGGTGTTGTTTCTGCCCCAATCGTGTCTGAAAAGCTCGCATTTCGATTAGCCGCCGAGGGCACAAAGGGTAATACACCAATTGATTACTCGCTGCCCGATAATGACCAATATCCATGGGACCCTTCTGAAGTTGAATCCTATAATGTGAGAGGTAAGCTGTTATTCAAACCGATGTCTAACGATAAGCTTACGCTAAAACTAACATTGGCTAGCCGTAATGAAGAAGGTCAATATACAAATCTGGTTTCTGAAAAAGGTAAGTTTGAATACATTGATGAAAACGGTACTCGACGTCAAACAACCGAAAGCTGGAATGCAAATTTTGACATAAATTACTTAATCAATGATGAATTAACTCTTGATGTATTGCTTGCGCGCCGAGACTATAATACGAAATTCAAAGCTTATCCTCGTACGGACTGGTGGGGTGATGTTGATGAAAAAAACTACACCGCAGAAGCGAAGCTATCTTATAATTCGTTAGATGACAAATACAATGCCATTGTCGGAGTAAGCAGTTTTTACAAAGATCAGGATACGCAAACAGACTCGATGAAGCGTAAAGATAAAGTTCTGACCAACTCAATTTACTTCGATTCAAAAGTCCAGCTCAATAACCGTTGGGGCTTGCTACTTGGCGCTCGTTACGAAAAAGATGAGCTGAAGCGTGATTTTGACCACGCAAGGTTCCCACTCGATTTCAATGCTGATGAAAGTAACGGTATTTTGCTACCAAAAGTCGGTGTAACTTTAAATGTATCAGACAATTCAATGCTTGGACTTACTGCTCGTAAAGGATACAACGCTGGCGGACTTGGATACAACGAGTACCAACAACAGGTCTTTGTGTTTGAGCAGGAAGAAGTCTGGACTTATGAGCTAAGTTCCCGTTCAACTTTCCTTGAAAATAGACTTGGTTTGACTGCAAATGTCTTCTACAACGACTATGAAAACTATCAAACGGTCGTGTATGGTGACAGTGGAAATCGTTTCGACAATTACATAGCAAACATCCCTAAAGGAAAAACATACGGTACTGAAGTTGAAACCAATTACTGGTTTGACTCAGGTCTGGACGTATTCGCATTTGTAGGCTTGTTAAAAACAGAAATCACCGAAGGACCAAGCGGTACTGTTGAAAACTTAAATGGGAATGAGTTCAGTTATGCACCTGAAGTGTCGGCTGGTCTTGGCTTCACCCAACAGCTAGATTCGGGCATTTTCTTTGGTGCTCGTGTTAATCACGTAACGGATTACTTTACAGATCTCGCCAACACCCGAAGTACGTCAGCAGGCGACTACACCATATTGAATCTCAATGCAGGTTATGCCATGAATGATCTCACCATTCGGGCCTACATTAAGAATGCAACAGATGAAGATTACGTTCTTCGCCATAAGAATGATCTTATCGAAATGGGCGGACCTCGTACATTCGGTCTTGTGGCTGATTACCAATTCTAACAACACAAAGTGCTCCGATGTTATTGTTATATAGTAACTTAAGGATGTATTGTCTATTAAGGCAGATAAATCTGCTTTTTTCGTAACGTTTATTAAGTACATCGTGACTTGTGTGTACGGCATGTATAGAGAATAGTATTACTCCCTACCAAAGACAAAATAAAGAATCGCAATTAGTCAACTCAATGGATTCCAAAGGAATCCATTTTTTTCTTCACAAAGCTAAAATGATTAACTACGGTATATCAGTGAATACCTGATGCTCATCAGCCAAGGGCAACTGTTGTACTTGTTGGGCTTCAGCTTTCTGTATGGTTTACTGCATTCGGTTGCCCCTGGACACGGTAAAACGGCAGTGACGTCAATGAGCTTGATTCATGGCTACCGTCGCCGACAAGCACTTGTGTTAATGGCGATTATTGCCGCCCTACAAGCCGCGAGCGCGTGCATTCTTTTCGTGATTACTGCCAAGATTGCAGAGCAGTTTGCTTTCAGCCTTTCCGATAATGTTCGTCTGCTGACGCAAGGTTGTGCGGTGTTTATTGTTTTATTGGCGCTGAAAGAGTTTGCGTCGGTGGCCAAGCGCCGCATCAAGCAAACACGATCTCAAGAAGATGATGATTCCGCAGGTTCTAATGACAATATTTCATGGAAAGCACTGCTACTCATCGGCTTCCGCCCTTGTACTGGGGCGGTGTTAGTTCTGTTTCTCTCTAACATGCTAGGCAGCTTAATGTGGGGCATGGTCGCGACATTCGTGATGGCTTTAGGAACGGCAATGACCAACTCGATATTGGTGTTCAACGCTTTAACGATTCAACGCCAAATGAAAAATCACAGCGCCAAACCCAATGCCAACTTGAGCAATACGCTTAACCTCGTGTTAGCAGTCACCATGGTGGCATCGGGCTTTATTCTCTATAACTTTGCCAGCGTGGCAGGATTGCAGAACTTCGTCAGATAAGTACCGCCAGCAATAAACGCAAAAGCCCCAACACTTGGTTGGGGCTGAATTTACATTGATTTGTATTTCAATACTGCGTGTTACTTAGGCTCGCGCAACAGGTACAGCATCAGCTTCAATGGCGTTTTCGCGATAATGCTGTGAGGCAAATGCGCGTCCATCAACAACCAAGCGCCAGCTTTTAGTTCCTTCGCCTCTTCTTCTAACGTGAACGTACATTCTCCTTCGAGTATTTGTGCAATCGCTGACACTGCTGCAGTATGTTCGCTCATTTCTTCACCTTCGGCGAAACCGAAGATAACGTACCAACCATCAATTGGACGCCAGAAAAAACGGTGAAGCAAGTTGGCAAACTCCCGATTCAAGTCAATTTATACCTGCGAACCTTAAACGGACGATGGGTGGCAAAGCTCCTCGAGCAAGGTTTAAGGATACCGTTGGGGGGAAGACGTTCTTTCTAAATGCACCATGTTGAATAAATACAACATGGTGGTTCTGTGTACGATGTTGACAACTTAAGAGCCCCCGTAATACAACACGAGGATTAACAACGAATAGCATTAGAAGAATGGATTACTTTTAGTAAGGCAAAACCCAATTAACAGGATATGAATGAGTATTTACTCTGTCTTATAATGGGGCAGAAGTTTGTCGCGGTGCCAAGGTGAAGCAACTATTAAGGAAAATTTATGAGTTGAAAGCAACTGAGAAGGATTTCTTCCTAGTTGCCAGTAAGGTATGGGGCAATCTCAAGTTACGAACGAAATTGATAAGATTCTTTTATCCATGTTTCTATGCAGGTTGTCTCAATTAACCTATTCTCGATTCGCAATACACGTCTTTATTTTACAAACAACCATAGAAGTTCACCTATGGGCAAGTAAGGGGGTATCGGGGAGCAAATCACTATGATAGATGATAGTTTTACCCCTGATAGGGGGTAAAAATCAGCTTACCCCCTATCAGGGGTAAAACACAGCAAGCTATGATCTTCAATTGGCGCTGATGACATCTCCTCCTTACTAGCACATTATTGGGTATGGTGTCTGCACTAGGCTACTAGAAGAGATTCTGTTGTCATAATTTCAATTCAACTTAACGATCCAACCTCTCTTGCTCATGCGGTTGTGGCTTCGTTAGTTTTTTAAGAACCCGCCTCAAACCGTCTTTCTTCATGTGTGGTATTTTACGTGTTTCATTTCTAATCAAGCGCGATTTCAGTTCATCCCTCAATTTCGGTTCAGAAGCTATAACTTCAAAAGCTCGACTAAGTTCGAGATAGCTGTCCCGCTGTCTTTCTGCCAGCTTTCCAGCATGTTCAATCGATGTTCCAATCTCGCTATTTGCTGTCTCGTGGATGCGGATATTTCGTTTGAAGCTTTCGATAGCCCCTGTAACGCTTCGACAGATGCTTGGTATTCCTGCATCATGAGCTGATTGTTTTGAATAATGTCCTTCAGGATTGTTTTGCGTTCGTGTTGATACTGTTCCTGAATTTGTCTTATTGTGTTTAGGTAAAACTCGTTCTGTGTCTCGATCATAGCGAGCAAATGCTCGTTTGAAATCTGCTGATTCTTCGTCAATGACGTAATTTGTGAAGCTAATTGCTTCTCGATATGGCTCATATTCTATTTTCCCTTCGAGTAGAAAACTCATCCATTCTTGGATAAACCTCTTTTGTTGCTCGTGATACTGCTCTAGCGCTAACTTTGCATTTCGTTCAGCTAATGCTTTTCTTTCTTCAATTTGCTTAACCATCTCAAAACCTTTGAGGGATGGGTTGAACTCGGGCATGTGTGCAAAAATAGGCTGAGGTTGCGATATGTAACAAGGTGGCGTTGCTGTCCATCTTGAATTGGGTGGTAAGTAATACGCTTTCGTTATGCTTTTTTCAGGTTGAATACGTGCAAGTCGGTAGCGACTTTTGTTGTAGTCAGCTCGTTTTGCAATGACCTTATCCAGCTTACTTTTTAGTTCATGTAGTCTTTCTTCCTTGCTTTGTATGCTTTCACAGGATTGCGTCAGTGATTCTTTCGAAGTGAATTGGGAAGTGAAGACAAAGCCCTTCAGGCGAACGTTCTTTTTGTCCTGAAAATGCAAGCGTATAAAATTATCTGACTGACTAATATGGGTAACCCCGATCTTTTCTTTAAACTTATCACTACTTAGTGCTTGTATAATGTCATTGCGGCTGTTTACTCGATTATTAGCAATCATGTCTTTAATCCAGACATTGATTGCTTTCTTTAGCTTGTGCCGCTTGTCAAAGCCGCTACCGTCTTGAGTAAGTCGTTTATGAAGAGAATCGAGAGGACTCACTAAATCATGTTTAAGATTTAAGTAATCCCGCAGTAGATTGAAGTCTCGTTCATGCCCAGGTGGAGCAGGGTTGAATGACAATCCTGTTGCAATGTGAATCCTAGGTATCAAGAAGTGGTTTTCAATATTAATTTGGTGCGTGTGACGCACCCAGTCGATTAGTCGCTCATCTTTAGGGAAACCAGCAAAGCACAACTCTTCAAACAATTCCCGCCACTCTGCTTCAATCTCTGGATTGGCTTGCAACTTCTCTGTATCTTCAAACGCATGAGCAATAACACCACTGACGTATTTGTGTTTATGTGGGTTATGCTCAATTGCATATTCCACAGCTTTTCGGTTCCCGTTAATTGATTCTGGGGGTGGTTCTCTACGTTTTCCTTTTTGCTGCTGGAGAATGTAGTCGCATTCCCACTCGGTTTGTGTGTCGTTCGCTTCTCTCGCTGACTTACGCATTTGATAAGCATCACTGTAAATTTGCTTTTGTTCTTCAGTGAGACTACATAAAGGACCATACAGGTAGTTAGTTGCAGCTTGTGGATCAGGTTGTCCAACACCACTGGTTCGAAAAAATGAAATTACTGCCATGCTTCCACCGATAACGGGTCTACTTTTGCGACTCGGTATTTATGGTCAACCTGTGGATTGGCTAGAATATTCATGACACGTAAGTCATGCTGCTCAAATGCTTTGTTTAGCTGGTTAAGCTCTAGCAAGATTTGAATGGCTTCCACTCCAGATTTATGAGTGTTACACCACTTGACGGTCTGATTAAGCAGAGAATTGAAACGTACACGTTCATGGATTACGCCTAACATCTCCTTTCTAGTCTGCTCTGCAAAAGGTATTATGATTTGAGTTTTATGTAGTGATTCAGAAGCAATCTGAGACACCGTTTTTCCTGCTTGCTCAGCTTTGTATTTCCAGATCTTTTTATCTAAGAGCGTACAGTTCATTTCTATACGAGTACTCTTTGCTTCACAATAATGATGGTAAAGCGCATCTACTTCAGCGGACTTTAAACCAGTTTCTTTCTTCAAACGGTTTTTGCTGATTTTAATGTTGTGCTCAACACAGTTATCAAGTGATTTTTCGAACAATTCGGTAAGCTTTGGATCGTTAAGATAATACTCTGCTATCTGCTTTTTCTTGTATTTTCTAGTCATATTTTGGTGCCTAATTTTTTAGGTCTGATTATTGTTTGGGGTAGTTAATTAAGGGGTTTGGGCGCAGCCCAAGCGTTCCTAAGCAGCAGCTTAGACTCCCAACCCGATGAAATTTCTCATACGGGGTTGGGGTAACCTTGCTCTTTGGCTTTCACATCAATTTTCCACACTGTCGTCGACATGGAATTCTTCGGATAAGCTGGGATCTGCATCACTCAAATCGCCAAAATACCAATCGGGATGACTGGAAGTGAGACTTTCAATGAGTTTTGTGTTGTGTTCTTGTAGGCGTTCTTTATCGCGAGTTAATGAAGCGATATGCTCGTCTAACATTTTCGCACGAGCGCGTTCAACAAAAAGCTCCTGACTTACCAACAGTAACGTGTCGAGCTTTTGCTGTTGGTGGTCAATTCGAGACCGATAGTCAGAAGCAACTTGCTCTGATTGAGCAAGTTTGTTTTCTAGCTCATTGCACTTTTGACTCAGTGAATTAGTTTCCCGAAGCTGTTTTTGCAATTCGTCAATGAACTCTACAAGCTCTTTGTTTTCTTTTTCTAATTCATCAATTTGCTTAAGAGATTCTTGTGTATGGGCGCTAACGAGCTGCTGCACTTCACTATCAAACGCCTTCCAAACGATAGACATTTCGGCTTGAAGTGCAGAAGTCAGTCTCTGCTCTGAATCTACAAACCACAGCGCTTTATTACGAACGATAGTAGTTGGTTTTGTCGCTTTCCTTAGTATTTTGAAAGCGATCGCTACTCGCCTAAAATCACCACCAACACGCTTTTGAAGCGCTTTTGCTGAAGTGGGTGCTGTGTTTGAATCGCTAAATGCTAAGGCATACTCATCAATGGTTTTACCTTTTTCGGTCGAGTACCCATTTTTTTCCAGTTCAGAGCTGAATCTTTCACGGAGCAATACAAGACTTTCTTCCTGACTGAGTAAGGCAGGAAGAGAGGAAGACAAAGTAGTATTCATAATTACTGTCCACCTTTCAGCGTATCGTCGATAATTTTGTAGATTTGCTCTCTGTGTTCATCATTCTTTGCAGCACGTGCCAATTCGAGTAAGTTTTGTATAAATGCTTTGTCATCACTGGCAATGGACTGCGCTGCTTGCTTAGTTTCAACAATGCCATTGGGTACGACAATGCTGTTTGAATCACCCGTTTTAAATAGTTCTGCTATTGTCCTATCTGCTTTGACTTGCTCTTTCTTCAAACTCACCTTATTACGTTTCGCATAGTGCTTTTCTACAATGCTGACGTCTCGATGCCCGAGTAATTCCGCTATCCAAGCTACACTGACTCCACGATTAAAAGGTATCGACGCTCCCGTATGTCGCAATTGATTTGGGCCTCGATGTGCTACACCTGCTTCTTTGAGAAACCCAGTAAAAAACTGCTTTGCGAATTGCTTGGGGTTTAACCACGGGTGACCAGTTTGCTCATTAAAAAAAACAAACCTGCGTTTTTCTCGTTTAACTGTGATGTTATCTCGTTGTACAACGTCAATAGTTATTGGAGCTTTATCACCCGTTAGTTGTTCGAGTTTGCGGAGTAATTGAGCGGCTTCTGCAGATAACTCAATTGTTCGTTCAGACTCTTCTGTTTTAGTTACTTTGTATTTGTTTAATGGTTTAGCTAAATCAACGTATAGTCGACACTTTTCAATCCCGTCCTCTGTATAAAACTCGATATTTTCCCAGCAAGTACAAATGAGTTCGCTGATACGTAATGCCGTTAGAATGGCAAAAGAAGCCATGTCTTTTGCCATCTCATTGTCGGTATCAGTCAACAGTAATTGACGTACTTCATCTTCAGTGAATGGGAATGGATCATCATTGACAACTTTCAGGTTTTTGATTTTTTCCATTAGGTCGTTTTTCTGCTGTTCGGAGGAACAAGCTTTAGCGCAGACGGCTCGTAAGATAGTGTAACAACCGTTAATGACCTTGCCTTTTTTGCCTTGTGTGAGAAGTGTGATTTTGAGTTCATCAATATCTTCGATTGTAAGTTCAGATAGTGGTTTATCACCTAAGTTTAAGATGATATGTCGACCGTGAGTCTTCATTCCGTGCAGTGTTGATTCAGCAACAACAAGCGCTTTAGTATTTAGCTCATGACAAACAGCTTGGGCGACTGAGCTTAGCGGGTAATCATCTTTGTTTAATGAAATGTCAGACTTGCGAGTGCCTTTCCGAGCTTTTTGAATTCGAGATTTTAGGCGAGGGGATTTTTCATTTTTCTTCGTAGGGTTCATTTCTAGACCTATAGAGTGATAGGCCATTAAGGGCGGCTCTTCTGGCGGAGCCTTATTATGTATAATGGTCTGGTTTATTTGCTTATTATCAAACCACAACGTTTCTTATTACACAATAGTTACGCATAATTAACTTTAATGTAAGTCTATGTATAATAAAGAAAAATATACATATCTGGAATATTTTTCATAGCGTAACTTATTGATATTTATAAGTGTAAGTGCTAACTAACTTATCGTATTTTCTTCCCTTGCGAGATTACAACGTTTACCATTAAATTTAATTAATGTGACACAGATCACGAAAAATGACGTAATGCAAATAACTACACTACGTCTTGTGGGGTTCATAGAAGAATAAATATTAGGGTTACAGTGCTGAAGATACTAGCCTTAATAGCTTCGCTGCATTAAACGCTGATGTATCATTTTCATAGACTTTAACGTGGTCGCCATACTGCATAAGTAACGGACCATTTTCACCCATCAGCACCGAGGCGACACACTTTTGTTGAAGAGTTTGCTGCATTATATCTAAAGTAAGTTTTGGCGAACCGTCTTGGTTAGTCATCATTTTTCCCCTCAGCTAAAGTCTAACAAGTCTAGTAACTCACGATTTGAGTTACATTTGTGAAAAATGGAAAACTCCTCCAGTTTGATAATCTTTCGCACTTTGCGCATTGGACTGGATTCGTTGAGATCATCTATAAGGCATACAGAATGTTGTGTACGATGCGAAAACTCGGTTGCATAGGTACGGACTTCTATATCAACGCTATCTGTATGCGAGAAAAGATGCAGTACCGAGTCAGTTAAGTTCATTTTAAAGCCTGTGTACCTACCAAAACGCGAAATCAAAATAAAGATCATGATGTCAAATACATCTGTCGGGATACCAACAGTAGTTCCACACTTAAACTTGAAGCTATTTAACTGCTTGGAGCCGAGTTGGATTTGTAGATTATCCACAAGATAAGCACCGTTCATAAAATCGCGACGAATTTCGTCTGAGAAATATTGATACACCAAATATGGTAAGCAAAGAGGTTCATTTTCAGTCAGCTTATTGATTTTTAACCAGTCGCGATAAGTATATTCCTCTAGACTGAGAAGGTTCTTAAAGCTACTCACGCTGCCAATCGTAAGCTGAACCTTTTGTACACCGTACTTTGATTCAAAGTCGTGTTGGTTCAAATAAGGATGGATCTGTAGCAGAGATATCGCTGTATCAATAAGGTGAATCTGCTCCATCGCAACCCCCATTGCTAGAAAGCGAGATAGATCGAGTTGATCGCGGTATGAAGCTCCCTCTTCGAGTGCTAGAACAATAGCTTTTCGTAGCGATTGACTGAGTTTTTGCATAATTACCCCTCTAGATCCATTTGGAACGTGCTAACGATTTCAAGCAATTTCTCTAATTTATGTTTCTTCCCATATCGTCCGAAGGTCATGTTCGGATTATTATGACCAACCACCTCGGCTACACTATGTTCTGGAACATCCTGCTCTTTAAGAACATCAATGAATGTGTGGCGTAGTCCATAAGCGGTAGGACGCTTGCCAGCAAGCATACCCAACTTGGTTTGTAGCTTCCCGAATTGCGTTCGATACGTTTTAGTCCAATCTTTATCTGGTCCGAGCGGTGAGTAATCGAATAGAGGGGCATTGCCTTTATGACGGCGGCTTTCGCAAAATATGACGAAATCATCACGAATCGCAGGGTGAAGAGGGACATTTCGAACTGCATGCTCGTTTTTCAAGTGCTGATCTTTGGATTGGTCGGTGACTCGAAAATATGGGATCTCATCATCTACAACAATATCTTGGATATATGGCTGACAAGCTTCGCCAGTGCGTAACCCATGAAAGAGCTGTAGTTTAGTGATCCACTGAAAGTCCAGAGATTGCAGAGTAAACGCTGGACTTTTAATTAGTAATGTCAGTTCATCAGTTGTCCAACGCTCACGTTGTTCAGAGACATGCTTTTTACTTTTGAACTGGGGATTTAAGTCTTGAGCAGGGTTATTAGGAATATATTTCTTTGATTTTAGCCATTTGAAGAACTGCTTACTTGCTGAGAAATAGTCCTTGTTGGTTTTGGTAGAACGTCCTTCAGAGTAGAGCAGATCTATATAACTATCTAGGTCAGAGCTACTGACTGTATTCCGATTTATGCCCTCCTTTTCAAGGAAATTGATGCAGTGACTTATGCGTTGCTCAAGTTGATGGATCGTAAGCTGTCGAACATTACGCTTCTTCTTACTTTCTAGAAATCGCTCAAGCAACTGAGTAAAAGGTACTACTTCGGCAGAGATGCTCTTTACGCTCGGTTCAGTCTCTACAAGGTTAGTTAGATCGATATTACTTGGAATGTCTGAAACAATGTCATCTTCAAAATACGCAACGGTTTCAGGGGTTAGTTTATAGGCTGTTGGCGAACAGAAAGATTTACGCAGCGTCTCCATCTGTTGGTGAAGGACAACCTTAAATTTTGGGAATAATACGGGATTGGTTAAATCAATTTGGCTAATAGCAATCTTAATGCAGGAAGCCATTTTAAAATTGCGCTCTATTGCTTCTGAGCGCTCTTTAGTTAAAAGACTAACTTTGATATCGAAAGGATAACCAAACTCACGTAGTTGTTTAGGGATGCAAATGCGGGTTTGATATACGCCATTAGGCGCTTTTTGTAAGTACATTGTCTCACCTCATTGTCATGAAAGTGACTTGCAGTACTGTAGATACGAAAAAGCCCTTGAAAATCAAGGGCTTAATGCGTAAGAAAAATGGCGGAGAGATAGGGATTTGAACCCTAGATACGCTATTAACGTATGCCGGTTTTCAAGACCGGTGCTTTCAACCACTCAGCCATCTCTCCTTTGTGGGCGGTATAATAAGGAGCATAGTCCGACTTGTAAAGTGCTGAATTATAATAGAAGTACTGTTTGCTTGTTTTATGATCACTGATGTGATGTTGGACAGTTTGAAAACGGAGTGAAAAAGGGACAAAAAGTACCAATTTGTAGAGTTTTTACTTTATATTGGCGCACGTCAATAAAATGGTGTTTTATTGTTATCTTGCTGATATATAAGACATAACATGCTTTTAGGGTACATGTGTTCGCCCGAAAGTATTTGCAAGACTTTGTGAACTAATTCAAAATTAACTGGTATAGCCAGTTGTGCTTAGAATTCTTAAGGGTGTTTATGAAGGTCACAAATCTATTTAAAGACAAAGTTGATGCGATTTCTGCTCATCAATCCGAGTTTATGAATTGGATGTCTCCAACGTTACGCGATTATTGGAGTGACTTTTTGGGGAAAGCTCAAAATAGCTTTCTTTTCTCAAAAGTTCGTGATCACCAGCAGCCAGCCGTCAACGAAGAAGTTGCACCTCAACCTGCACCGATCGTAATGGCACCTGAGGCTCAAAAGCTTTATGACGAGTTAAGTGAAAAAATTGGCGAAGTTATTCACACTGGTGATTGGGTTCATGTGTCTCAAGAACGTATTAACCAATTTGGTGCGGTAACGGAAGACATGCAATGGATTCATACTGATCCAGAGCGTGCTTCAACTGAATCTCCATTTAAGACAACTATCGCTCATGGCTTTTTAACATTAGCATTGCTGCCTAAACTGACGGATTCAGTCGATCCAGACAAGCCAATGTTCCCAACAGCTAAAATGGTAGTTAACTTGGGTTTAAACCAAGTCCGTTTCCCTTACCCTGTCAAAGCAGGCAATAATGTTCGTGCAGTCAGCACGTTAACAAAAGTAACGCCAATCAAAAAAGGTTTGGAGATTGAGCGCGAAATTAAAGTGGAAATTGAAGGTATTCGCCGACCTGGTGCGGTTGTGGTCTCTGTAATTCAACTGCATTTCTAATTCCGAAACTGGAGAGAACACTACATAGGAAAAGAGAGCATCAAGGTGCTCTCTTTTTTATTTTTACTGATTAAAGTTTTTTACTGGCGTATAACCGTAATCTGCAATCGCTTTTTGTCCCTGCTCTGAACGAAGGAAAGCGATAAAACCTTTACCTGCATCGCTAATCTTATCTACTTTGTATAGCACTAGGAATGGTCGCGCCAACTTGTACTTATGATTGCTAATGTTTGTCGAGGTTGGGTCAATACCATCTAACTGAATCGCCTTGATCGAGCGATCTACTGACCCTACAGAGATAAAACCAATGGCGCGAGTGTTATGGTTAACAATGGTTTTTACCATGCTGTTGCTGTTTACAACCAAGTTGTTTGGGCTGATATCCGAGACAAGGCGATCATTAACGATTTTGGTCAGTCCCAGCAAGCTTTCGAAGCTGTAACGTGAACCTGAAGACGCTTCTCTAGTAACCACCGCGATAGGCTGATCTGCGCCCCCGACCTCTTTCCAATTCTTAATCTTACCTTTGTAAATATCAAACAGCTGTTGCTGAGAAAGGTTTTCTACAGAGTTGGTACGGTTTACAACAACAGCGAGGCCATCATAAGCGATAGGGTATACATTGAGATCTTCACCTTTTTCGCTTTCAGTCAGATAGCGAGAGCTCATGCCTATTTCGGCTACTCCTTTATTGACCATGGTGATACCAGCACTCGAACCAATGCCCTGAACAGCAACGTAATCGTCTGGGTGTGTTTTGTTGTATTCCTCAGCAAGTACATCCATCACGCGAGCAACCGACGTTGACCCTGAGATGTTGATTTCTTTTGCAATGGTAGGGAGGGAGACTGCTATGGCCAATAAAGTCGCCACAGTAAAACGTAACATATTAAACTCCATATACGGGATAAAGCAGAGTTTATGATATTGCGTTCAGGTTACACTTTTGTGAACTGTTAGCGCTAAACAGGGGAATTGTTTCTAGTCAAGAGGTGATGGAGCTAGCGTTTCCAAGTGGATTGAGATGATAATCTGGGCAAATGATAATATAGCTATCTTATACTTGAGTTAGGTAGATAACTACCATCGGTGATGATGTAAAGGTTATATACTAGGATCGACAGCTCTAACTATCATCCATCGGGAGAACGTTGATGTCAGTGTCCCAAATGGCGACAAGTCGTTTATACAAATCAGTTCAATCGCTCTGCTCTGCGCGTAATGCTAACTTGCCTGTCGAACAGGGCAAGTGCCTCTATGAGCTAGTAGAAAATGGCGTTGAGCTTCATCGGGCGCATTTTCTCCTCGACTCCCAGCATAGCGAGTATACTTCTCCCGTCGCGAAGATCATGTTTGATGAGGACAACCAACTTTGGTATTTCTATGTTCCCACATATCACAACGAGCTGTTAAGGTGGGTGCCTTATAAGCCACTTCCATTTAGCCGAATGCTTGAGGACTTACTCAACGAATTGGAGCGTGATCCTCAAGCGTGTTTTTGGGAATAGGGTGAGCCCAACGGATGCGAATGCCGACATGATTTATACTTTAGGCTTAACGACTTGGTTTCTAAAGTCTTTGGGGGTCATGTTGTAAACGGATTTAAATGCTGTACTGAAATGCGCTGCACTTTTAAAACCAGACTCAAACGCTATTTCTGTTATTGATTTTTCTGACTTGCGCAGTTGGGTTGCTGCGAAGTTTATCCGTTTCACCTTTAATATCTGAGAAAACGAAAGATCATCTGCGGCGAGGCGACGTTTTAAGGTTGCGATGGACATGCTCATATGAGCCGCTAAGCCTTCTAGCGTGATGTCTTTTTCAATATTACCCTCAATGTACTTAATGGCTTTTTGAGAGTCGCTCAGGCTACTTGCGTCATCTATGATAGATAGGATGTTTGGCTCTACCTCAACCATCAACGACAGCAATGCCATTGCGATATGGCTTTGTGTGTAGTCTGGAGCGTTGCGACTCGCTAACTTAACCAACATGTCCTTCAATTGTGCTACTTCGCCACTGGATTGCGTTGAAAAAGGATAGAAGCGCCTTTCTTCCGTTTTGGAACGTAGCATCGGGTGCGCTTTCTTAAAGTCACAGAATATATTTGGATTGAAGACTAAAGCCAGTGCTTTAAAGCCTCCGTCACTAGAGACGGCTTCTGCACTGCTCAGATCTGCGGAGTTATAGAGTGTGAAATCTCCGGCTTTAAGTTCAAATTGCTCACCATTAGGTTGATGAACTAATAGGGCACCTTCTTCAACAATATATAACCCATTATGTGTTGCAGTGTAACGCTCACTTTTGCGCGCAGTGAAGTGATTAAAGCGAATGATCTCAATGTTCGGCATACTAGTTCTTATCGTTTTACATAACAAATAAAAAAGGCGCTCAATAGAGCGCCTTTTAACTTCATTCGGTATTATTCACTTACAGTCTGTTCTGTTTGTGCTGCTGGTTGTTCAGCGAATACCTGGGTTGGCTTTGCAACTAAACTGCGGTTTTCTTGGTTTACGTCCGTAAGGACAATTTCCAATGTATCCCCAAGTTTGTATACGACCTCTTTATCGATAGAGATGGTACCGTTGTCGCCATTGCACTCAATTCTTTCTTTATTATCAAGAATTAGTGCACCAGGAATAAAGGCTGCTGCGCCATTTTCGAGAAGTCGGACACGTGCGCCTGCACGATTAATATCGAAAATCTCACCTGTGAAACAAGTTTTCTTGCTCGGCTCATCAGCAAGCGTGCGTGCATATAGCCAATCTGAGACATTTCGCTCAGCGATTTTATGATGTTTACGATGTAGAGCTAGCTCTTCGCCTACTTGGTCATCTGGTTTTTGTACGGGTTCTTTACCAAGGATGACGGCCTTCAACATACGGTGGTTGATCATATCACCGTATTTACGAATTGGTGATGTCCAAGTTGCATAGATGTCTAAACCCATTGCGTAATGAGGCAGAGGCTGATTACCCACCTCACTGTATGCTTGGAACTTACGAATGCGGTTATCTAGATAAGACGTTTCTTGAGCTGCCAACCAGCGGCGCAACGCAGCAAAGCCTTCTAGCGTAGCAATAGACTCCGCTGTGAACTCCAACTGGCCTTCTGGATTGACAAGTTGAACCACTTCTTCAATCTTCTCGTTCTTGATACCTGCATGCGTATTGAAGACACCTGTTTCAAATTTATCGCGTAATGTACGACCTGCACAGATGTTTGCGGTAATCATGGATTCTTCAACAAGACGGTTTGCACTGCGGCGCATGTCTGCGTGGATAGCGATTACATCGTTATCTTCACTGAGCTCAAAACGGTAGTCAGGACGATCAGGGAAGACCACTGCGTTTTTCTCACGCCATTCAGCGCGAGCAAGAGAGAACTCATAAAGATCACGAACGATGGTCGCGATCTCTTCAGATGGCGTCCATGCTTCAGAGCTGCCGTTTTCTAACCAATCAGACACGTGATCGTATGCTAGGCGTGCATGTGATTTGATGTTTGCTGCGAAGAATTTAATATCGTCGCCAATCACACCATCTTTACTTACCGTTACGGTACAGCAAATAGCAGGGCGGGTTTCACCTTCAATCAGAGAGCATAGGTTGTCCGCTAAATCACGAGGTAACATCGGGATGTTGCGGCCTGGAAGATAAATAGTATAGCCACGCTCACGTGCTACTTTATCCATTTCATCTTCAGGTGTGATGTAGGCGGTTGGGTCCGCAATAGCGATGGTGAGTTCGAAATCGCCAGATACGGTTTTCTTCGCGTACAGCGCATCGTCCATATCTTTAGTCGATTCACCGTCGATAGTGACGAATGGAACATGAGTCATGTCTACGCGTTCTAGCTCCGCGTCGTCTTTCAGTTCCCAGTTATCGATGCCTGCTGGCTCAGAGTTTGGTAGATCGTTTTGAGCAAGCGTTACCCACCAAGGCGCAATTTTATCATTCGCGTCAGTGATTTTTTCAGAAATTTCTACGAAGAAAGAGTTATCGCCTTTTAGAGGGTGGCGAATAAGATGTGCGACAACCCAATCACCTTCGGCGAACTCGTCAGGTTTAAGACCTTTCTTTAGTTTCGCTTTAAGAGACAGCTTTTTAAGCTGTGGGTGATCAGGTGCTACGTTGAGCTTGCCTTTGAACATTTTTACTCGACCAATAAAGCGAGTCACGGCTTGTTCCAGCAGCTCTTGTGGCTCTGCAACTTCGCGTTCATTTTCGGTGCGGATAATGGCGACGACTTTGTCACCGTGCATGCACTTTTTCATGTACGCAGGCGGGATGAAGAAGCTAGTCTTACTGTCCACTTCCAAAAAGCCAAAGCCTTTATCTGTGGCTTTTATTGAGCCTTCTTTTTTAGGCAGGTTTTCTTGGATTTGCTGCTTAAGCTGAGCGAGTAGTGGGTTATCTTGAAACATCTTTTCTTAAATTACCTATGGAGTTGGGCACACTATAATCATTGCGAGCTATTATTACTACCTGTGGAGCGTAATTTCGCCGTGAATTTTGCCTATTTAACCACGAGAAATTGGCTTAAATATTGATGAAATTCTCATCTGTGAGCTACGCGAATCTACGGGGAATGGTAGGGCTGGTGGAAAAATATGCTAAAAATACCATTGTTGAGAATAAATTGTGATGTAATTCAATTTTTTCTGGATTTTTTTATGCTTTTAAGGAATAATCCGCCTCCCTTAGTCGTCCCTAATGGCTTATCGCGGTTGTGTACTGTGCTGTGTTCCCGTCTGAATGGAATCAGTATCTGGATGGATCAGTATCGAATTGGAAGAGCATATGGGACTGTTTTTTTGTTTAATTAAGTAGGATCCCAATGCAAGATTCTGTTATTCAATTCAGTGATTTATCTCTGAATGATTCTATCCTTTCTGCTCTAGACGGAATGGGTTTCGTGTCACCAACTCCAATTCAGGCTGCGGCAATCCCACACCTATTGGAAGGTGCTGACGCGCTGGGTAAAGCTCAAACAGGTACAGGTAAAACAGCAGCGTTCTCTCTGCCTCTTCTCAACAAACTCGATCTAAACCAACGCAAACCGCAAGCGATTGTACTTGCTCCGACTCGTGAGCTGGCAATTCAGGTTGCAGCGGAAATGAAAAACCTTGGTAAAAATATCAAAGGTTTGAAAGTTCTAGAGATTTACGGTGGCGCATCTATTGTCGACCAAATGCGTGCTCTTAAAAGTGGCGCTCATGTAGTTGTTGGTACTCCAGGCCGTGTTCAAGATCTGATCAATCGCGAACGTCTACACCTAGACGAAGTTAGTACTTTCGTTCTTGATGAAGCAGACGAAATGCTAAACATGGGTTTCGTAGATGACGTAACTGCGATCATGGAGCACGCTCCAGAGTCAGCACAACGCGTTCTGTTTTCTGCAACTATGCCTCCAATGCTGAAGAAGATCGTTGAACGTTTCCTTCGTGACCCTGTAACGGTTGACGTTGCTGGTAAAAACCACACTGTAGACAAAGTTCAACAACAGTTCTGGGTAGTGAAAGGTGTAGAGAAAGATGAAGCAATGTCTCGTCTTCTTGAAACTGAAGAAACTGACGCGTCAATCGTATTCGTACGTACTCGTCAAGATACTGAGCGTCTGGCTGACTGGCTATCTGCACGTGGCTTTAAAGCAGCTGCACTGCACGGTGACATTCCTCAGTCTCTACGTGAACGTACTGTTGATCACATCAAACAAGGTGTTATTGACATCCTAGTTGCAACTGATGTTGTAGCTCGTGGTCTTGACGTTCCACGTATTACGCACGTATTCAACTACGACATCCCATTTGATGTTGAGTCATACATCCACCGTATCGGTCGTACTGGCCGTGCTGGACGTAAGGGTAAAGCGATCCTTCTAGTTCGCACTAACCAAATTCGTATGCTTCGCACTATCGAGCGTGTAACTAAGTCATCTATGGAAGAAATCCAACTTCCTCTACGTGACCAAGTTGCTGAAGCTCGTCTAGCTAAGCTAGGCGCTGAGCTTGAAGCAGAGAAAGAGCACAAAGCACTAGACAAATTTGCTGAGCTGGTAGAGAAACTACAAAGTTCTCTAGACATCGACCCAGCAACACTTGCTGCTATGCTTCTTAAGCGTCAGCAAGGCAAACGTCCTCTGTTCTACATTGGCGAAGACCCAATGGTTGAAGCAATTGAGCGTGACAAGCAACGTCGTAAAGAGCGCCGTGAAGGTGGTCGCGACGGCGGTCGTAACTTCAACAACCAAGACTGGGATACTTACCAGCTTCAAGTTGGTCGTGAGCAAGGCGTTCAAGTTAAAGACATCGTTGGCGCTCTAGCAAACGAACTAGGTCTAGGTAAAGGTTCTATCGGTGCGATCAAGCTAGCTCAAGGTCACACATTCGTACAGCTACCTAAAGCAATGACTTCAGACGCGGCGAACAAGCTAAGCAAACTACGTATCCGTCAACAAGATGTTGGTGCTGTAGTATGTGACTTCGATGATTTCCGCGAGTCTCGTGGTGGTCGCCGTGACGGTGGTCGTCGCGATGGTGGTCGTCGTGATGGCGGTGGTTACCGTGGCAACCGCGAAGGCGGCAACCGTGGTCGTGAAGGCGGCCGTCGCGAAGGTGGCTTCCGTGGTAACCGTGACGGCAACCGCGATGGCAATCGTGAAGGTGGCGAACGTCGTTTTGATCGCAACCGTGGTGGTGATCACCGTGGTGCACATCGTGGTGAACGTGGTCACGGTCGTGGCCGTCGTACAGACGCATAATCACGAGTGATTAAAGCGACGGTTTAAGTCGCTACAATGACCCGTCCTGATATGGGTTGACACTTTTTAACTAAAACGCTCGATGTACTTCATCGGGCGTTTTGTATTTTAA
>NZ_JAWOWP010000031.1:0-21482 GCF_033340555.1 Vibrio sp. 1069 | reverse complement strand
TGGTGCCGACTACCGGAATCGAACTGGTGACCTACTGATTACAAGTCAGTTGCTCTACCTACTGAGCTAAGTCGGCACACTTTATTCTTTGTGCTTTTGTCCGTGTTATAACATTTCGTTAAGACACCAACAAATCAAATTGTGGTGCCCGGAGGCGGAATCGAACCACCGACACGAGGATTTTCAATCCTCTGCTCTACCGACTGAGCTATCCGGGCAACGGAGCGCTATTAAACGGATTTTCCCGCGTTGCGTCAACCACTTTTTTTAAATAATTTCAAAAAAGTGGTTGTTCGAACGCTTTTTATTCAACTGTCACTACAAAGTTTGCTTCGAGTTAAATTCCTTTTTGAAATTTGTAACTTTTTCTAGGTAGCGACGCGCTTCTGCGTTCGGGTGTTTCTTGGTTAACGCCCAATAAACTTGGTTGGGTTGCAATGAATTAAGATCTTGCATTGCGCGTTTGCGATCACTGCGATGAAATGTGTTTAAAACTCCTCCAGTACCGCCATTGTAAGCTGAAATCATGCTGTACTCGAGAGAGGTAGGGTGCCGGACTTCTCTTAAATAACGATTTTTTAAGATATAGAAATACGCAGTACCAGTATCTATGTTGTTTTCTGGATTAAACAAATATTCAGGGCTTGGTTGGCCCGAGCGCTTTTTCACGAGTTTGAACACATCTCGTCCCGCTGTTTTAGGTACAACTTGCATTAGGCCATATGCATTTGCCCAACTTACCGCGTATGGGTTGAAACTGCTCTCGGTTTTAATAATGGCGTATATCAAGTCTTCTGGAATGTCGTATTTCTTGGAAGCTCGACGCACGATATCGGCGTATTGGTAGCTGCGAGTTGAAAAGTGGTCTTCAACCATGGGAATTTCGACGTAATACGCTTTCTTGAAATCTACATTTTTGGTTTTTATTTTATTTGCGATGAGGTATTCCGCAAATCGGTTTGCCCGCCAAGACCATTGAATTGGCTTATTGTCTTGGTCGACAACTTGTTTATACAGGAATGGTTGCCCCTCTAACGTGATACCTTTAGAGGAGAATAAGTCGACGTGAGCGGGATCGTCTGGTGTTAATAAGGTGGTGACAATCGCGTCTTTTAGGTGTTTTTGGGGCTCTGTCGGTGATACGGTCTCTATCGTGATCACGCCTTTGCGAAAGTCGACCTCGGCGCGGCTAAGGTAGTTATCGATGTACTTAACGTAATTACTCTTGCCTGCGTACTTGATTTCTTTTTTACCCCAGCGCTTTTGAATATTGCCTGAAAAGCTATTGATTAAGGCATCTAGCGCCGCAGTATCTTTTTCAAATTGTCCTGGTAGCTCAGCTAAGTTATTGGCAAAACGGTTTGTTGGCTCGTAGTTGACGTCATAAATCTTTTCGACGAATTCACGGCTACAGCCTGCCATTAAAAGTGCGGCAGCAATAAAGACAATTTTTTTCATAAGTATCAGAGTTATTGAAGGTAATAGAAAAATGACACCACAAATGGTTGCGATGTCATTGTTTAACTCAAGCGACTTTATTCGCTCGGCGGTGTGTAACCTTCGATATGAACGTCTTTTCCTTCAAAGAGGAAATTTACCATTTCTGTTTCGATCAGTTTGCGGTGTTCTGGATCCATCATGTTGAGTTTCTTCTCGTTGAT
The DNA here is from genome assembly GCF_033340555.1 of Vibrio sp. 1069. NCBI lineage: Bacteria > Pseudomonadati > Pseudomonadota > Gammaproteobacteria > Vibrionales > Vibrionaceae > Vibrio > Vibrio sp. 1069. The sequence continues at coordinate 19,821 of NZ_JAWOWP010000031.1, read as the reverse complement.
CAACATGGTTTGTTTGTGTTGCCACTGAGCCCACGCTTCTTTCGAGATGTTGTCGAAAATGCGTTTACCTAGTTCACCAGGGTAAAGTTGAAAGTCTAGACCTTCGCCTTCTTTCTTTAGTCGAGCACAAAATACAGTGCGGCTCATAATGACTCCTTGTATTCAATTAACGAAGTTCGTGGGGTAGCGTTTCCAGCAATAGTTTTACTGGCGCGGCTAAACCGACTTCTTCAGGTTTAGATAAGTTATACCAAAGACCTTTGTTGCCTTCCATTATCACGTCCGGTTGCTTTGATAAATCAATCAAAATTGGCGTGATATCTAGGTGGTAATGGCTGAATGTATGACGAAAGGTAATCAGTGTTTGCTTCTGTTTGATATTGCTGGCTTGAATGCCGCGTTGATCCAGTAGCAATTCAATGTCGCTTTCTGCATCCACATGTTCGGTTTGTGGGAAGCAGAATAAGCCACCCCAAATGCCTGTTTGTGGTCTTTGCTCTAACCACACCTCATGACCATTTTCGGTGTTGTGGTGAAGCATCACGAAACGAGTTTGCTTGATTGGTTTATCTTTCTTCGGTTTTTTGCCCGGGTAGTCGAGCACATTACCTTGTTGTTTTGCCACACACAGGTCAGCAACAGGGCAGAGGCTACATTTGGGTTTGCTGCGAGTGCAGACCATTGCGCCCATGTCCATCATTGCCTGGTTATACTTATCTACATCCGTTTGTGGGGTATGCGTTTCGGCAATTTCCCACAGCTGGTTTTCAACCTTTTTTTGTCCTGGCCATCCTGCAACTGCGAAACAGCGGGATAGGGTGCGCTTCACGTTACCATCAAGAATCGCGTGTGGTTGTTTATACACAGACGATAAAATGGCGGCAGCAGTAGAGCGACCAATCCCCGGTAGGGCGTTCATTTTCTCTATATCAAGAGGAAACTCACCATTGTATGTAGAGGCGACCTCTTGTGCTGCTTTGTGAAGGTTACGGGCTCGGGCGTAATACCCTAAGCCAGTCCAAAGGTGTAGGACTTCATCTTGCTCAGCATTGGCAAGATCGATTACGGTTGGAAAGCGCTCCAAGAAACGTTGGTAATACGGAATAACCGTAGTGACCTGAGTTTGCTGAAGCATAATTTCAGACAACCAGACACTGTATGCGGTCTTATTTTGTTGCCACGGAAGATCTTTTCTTCCATATGCGTCATACCATTCTAGGATGGCACTGGCGAAAGGTGTCACGACTTGCTCTGTATTCTATTATTGGTTAGGTGCAAAATTGCACCACATAATGGGCAAGAAGTACAACGGATAAACAGTAGGGATATAAAGAGGTGTTTCGTTGCTTTTGGATTGCCATAGACCAAGAGCTCAACAAATACTTGCACCTAAGTAAATTCTTTGGATAATCCCCGCTTTGATTAATCAATGTGCAGGCAAAATCAATGAGTGAAGTAACCACTAACGAATACAACGAAGACGGAAAGCTGATCCGCAAAATCCGCAGCTTTGTACGCCGTGAAGGGCGTTTGACTAAAGGTCAAGAGAGCGCGATGAATGAATGCTGGCCTACGATGGGTATTGACTTCAAAGCTGAACTTCTCGATTGGAAAGAGGTGTTTGGCAACGATAACCCAGTAGTGCTTGAGATCGGTTTTGGTATGGGTGCTTCATTGGTTGAAATGGCAAAGAACGCGCCAGAGAAAAACTTCATCGGTATCGAAGTTCATAGCCCAGGCGTTGGTGCTTGTCTTGCCGATGCTCGCGAAGCGGGAATTACTAACCTGCGTGTAATGTGTCACGATGCGGTAGAAGTATTCGAACACATGATCCCAAATGGCAGCTTATCGACACTGCAATTGTTCTTCCCAGACCCTTGGCATAAGAAGCGTCACCACAAGCGTCGTATTGTTCAATTAGGTTTTGCGGAAATGGTGCGTGAGAAGCTTATCCCTAATGAAGGTATTTTCCACATGGCGACCGACTGGGAAAACTACGCAGAGCACATGATTGAAGTGATGAACCAAGCGCCAGGTTTCGAAAACATTGCTAAAGATGGTGATTTCGTTCCTCGTCCAGACGATCGCCCGCTAACGAAGTTTGAAGCTCGTGGTCACCGTCTTGGTCACGGTGTTTGGGATATCAAATATAAGCGTATTGCGTAACCAGAGGAGTTCATGGGATGTACCATTACGCGATATTAGCGAATCCGGGTCATAACCGAATTTACTTTGATAGCGCAATGACCATTGCCTGTTCTGAACTAAAAGCAATTTTAGCTTCACAAGGCGTGGATGTGACAGAAATTGGTAGTAAAGACGTTGGCTTACCTGCTGCGTTGGTGTTTTCTTGTCAGGAAGCGCTAACCGATGAGCAGGCGCGAAGAATCGCAGCCTCTTCGATTTACTATGCGCTATTTGAAGTGCGCGAAGATGGTTTACTTCGACCAGTTCAAGCGCCCGTATTTAACACTTTCCCGGAAAGCATGAGCCAGATTTTGCGCTACACCGGGAAAACAAATGAGCAGTTTACCCGTTTGATGGTGAATATCGGCATTAGTGCGTCCAATACGGGAAGTGAACAACTGACCTTAATGGATCCAATGTGTGGTAAAGGTACAACCTTATTTGAAGGCTTGATCCACGGTTTGAACGTGGTAGGGGTTGAGATCAACGCCAAGTGGGTGCAAGAGATCCAGACCTTTATTGTTAAGTTCATGAAGAATGGCCGCTTTAAGCACAAAGTGAGCAAAGAAAAGCGCACTGCGGGTGGCAAGAAAGTGGCGGATGGTTTCGTGGTTGAAGCTGCAGCAAATAAAGAAGATTACAACCAAGGCAATCTTCAGTTTATGAAGCTGTATTCGGCTGATACTCGTATCGCTGATCAAGTCGTGAAAAAGAACTCAGTTGATGTGATGGTGTCTGATCTGCCTTATGGCGTGCAGCACGGCAGCAAAAATGCCAAGGACAGCAAACTGAACCGTAGTCCACTAGAGCTTTTAAAAGAGGCTCTGCCTGCATGGAAAGTGGTATTGAAAAAGCAAGGTTCAGTGGTGTTGTCTTTCAATGAATTCACATTGAAATGGAAAGATGTCGCGGCATTATTTGAAGAGCAAGGTTGGAAGGTACTTTCAGAAGAGCCTTACATCGGTTATCTTCACCGTGTTGATCAATCTATCAACCGCAATATTATTGTGGCAGTAAAACCATAATCGACTTGAGTCGAACGAACCCTATGGAAAAGCCAACGACACGTTGGCTTTTTTTACCTCTGAGCTCAACGAGTTCTCTTGTAAATAGAAGGTAGAGAATGAAACCGACAGTGGAAATTTTGACAGATATTTTGGCGGAAGTACGCCCTTTAATCGGCCAAGGTAAAGTGGCTGATTACATTCCTGCTCTGGCAAAAGTACCCAGCAACAAGTTAGGTATTGCGGTATGCACCAACGAAGGTGAGGTTATTAAGGCGGGTGATGCCGATGAACCTTTCTCTATCCAATCTATTTCAAAAGCATTGAGCTTGACGTTAGCGATGTGCTTGTACAAGCAAGAAGAAATTTGGTCTCGAGTGGGAAAAGAGCCTTCGGGGCAGGCATTTAATTCGCTAATCCAGCTAGAAATGGAGCAAGGTATTCCTCGTAATCCATTTATAAATGCTGGAGCGATAGTAGTGGCAGATTTGTTACAAACTCGCTTATCTGCACCTCGTCAGCGCCTGTTGGAATTTGTGCGTCAGCTTTCTGGTGATACCCATATTGTGTATGACAAAGTCGTTGCGGCATCCGAAATGATGCATGGTGATCGTAATGCGGCGATTGCATATCTCATGCGCTCGTTTGGCAACTTCGAAAATGAGGTGATTCCAGTACTACAAAACTACTTCCACGCTTGTGCGCTGAAGATGAGTTGCGTCGATTTGGCTAAAACGTTTAGCTATTTAGCAAACAAGGGCACATCGGTACAAACGGGTAAGCCTGTAGTTTCTCCTGTGCAAACCAAACAACTTAATGCACTGTTAGCAACGTGTGGCTTGTATGATGGCGCGGGCGAGTTTGCTTATCGCGTTGGTATGCCTGGTAAGTCTGGTGTTGGTGGTGGCATTATCGCGGTAGTACCTGGTGAAATGACTATTTCAGTATGGTCTCCAGAGCTTGATCCTTCAGGTAACTCGCTTGCGGGTACTAAGGCGCTTGAGCTGCTCTCAGAGCGAATTGGCCGTTCAATTTTCTAATGTTGGAAATGTGTCAACCTTATTTAGGACGGCACAGTTTCTAAATAAAAAGCCTCTCAATTGAGAGGCTTTTTTTGTTTTGGGGTTGCGTTACTCTTCGCTTTCTTCGGCCATAAAGGCTTCGAGCAAATCATTAAGGAAGAGCTTCCCTTTTTCAGTAATTTGCCAATGGGTAGCCGTTTCACTCAGGTAGCCCATTTCTATCGCCCAGTCGATGGTTTCTTGAATCGTACTAAGCGGTAAGCCCGTGGTGTCCACATAATCTTGCTTCGGACAGGCTTCGATTAAGCGGAATCGGTTCATAAAAAACTCGAATGGACGATCTTCATCCGCGACGACATGTTCTGTATGCAGATAAGGTTTGACCATATTTTGATAAGCCGCTAAATAGCCTCGCGGGTGTTTTACCTTTGTCGTTCGAATAATACGTCCGTCGGTAAAACTGAGTTTGCCATGAGAGCCACAACCGATACCAAGGTAATCACCAAAGCGCCAGTAGTTGAGGTTGTGCTGACACTGATAGCCCGGCTTGCTGTAACCGGAGATTTCATATTGCACATAACCCGCGGCTGCAAGTTTTTGGTGTCCGAGCTCGAAAATATCCCACAAGTCATCATCGTCAGGTAGCGTTGGTGGCTTGTAGTAGAACATGGTGTTTGGTTCGATGGTCAGCTGATACCAAGACAAGTGCGGCGGTGCCAACTCAATCGCTTTGTCCAAATCTGCCAAGGCTTGTTCGATGCTTTGATCAGGTAAGCCGTGCATGAGATCGAGGTTAAAGCTGTTCAAACCGATTTGGTGCGCCAGCTGAGCAGCGTTGACGGCTTCGTCTTGGCCGTGAATACGCCCCAAACGCTCAAGCTTTTGTTGCTCAAAGCTTTGCACGCCGATAGAGATACGCGTTACCCCGGCTTTACGGTAGCCAACAAAACGCTCTGCTTCGATGGTGCCTGGGTTCGCTTCCATGGTTATTTCGATTTCAGGCTTGAACGGAATACGCGCTTCAATGCCCTTAAGTAGACGCTCGATGCCTTCTGCCGAAATCAAACTCGGCGTACCACCACCAATGAAGATTGAATGCAGTGGACGTGGCGCTTCGTTAAGTCGGTATTTCTCAATGTCGGTATCCAAATCTTCTAAAAGGGCACTGATGTACTCTTCTTCTGGAATCTCGGTTTTGAGCGCGTGAGAGTTAAAGTCGCAATACGGGCACTTTTGCACACACCAAGGGATGTGTACATACAAGCTGAGTGCTGGGGGCGTTAACATGGTCTAATTCGCTCGTGATTACTGAGACACTTGCTCAGACAGTTGAGCAAACAACGACTTGAGCGCTTTACCGCGGTGAGACAGTTGTTTCTTACGTGCAGGTTCAAGTTCGGCTGACGCACAGTTGTCTTCAGGAACAAAGAAGATAGGGTCGTAGCCAAAGCCATTTTCACCGTGTGCTTCAGTTAGAATTCGGCCTTCCCATTTACCGTGACAGACGATAGGCGTTGGGTCGTTCTCGTGACGCATGAGGACTAATACGCAGTGGAAACGTGCTGTACGCTCTGCTTCTGGTACGCCTTCCATTGCCGCTAGCAATTTTTCTAGATTCTCTTGATCAGATGCGCTCTCGCCTGCGTAACGTGCAGAGTAAATGCCCGGAGCGCCTTTTAAGAAATCGACTTCTAATCCAGAGTCGTCTGCAATGGCAGGAAGCCCTGTTTCTTGTGCGGCATGGCGAGCTTTAATGATTGCGTTTTCAATGAAAGTTGTACCCGTTTCAGCTACTTCCGATACATTGAATTCACTTTGCGCTAATACTTCAAAGCCGAAGTCAGACAATAAATCTGCCATTTCACGAACTTTGCCTTGGTTACCAGTTGCTAGCACAATTTTTTTCATGGGAATCTCTTTTAATAGTGATAGAGGAGAACAAATCGTTCTCCTCTAGATATTCTTTAACTAATAAGTGGTTTTTAGCCTGCTTAGATCCAAAAGCTTTTGGAACATCACAACCCAATTACTCTTCAACATAAAACTTCTGGGTGAATTTAAGCTTACCTGAGCCTTTGTTTCCAGCTTTTACGTCAATATCGAAAGTAAAAGTTTCTTCGTGGGTAATTGGTAGTTCGGCTAAATAGTATATCGCATTGCCTTCTTTGACTTCACGAAAGGTCAAGGTCTGAGTTTGGCCGATAAGGTTCTTCGCGCGTCCAGCAATTTTTGCTTCTAATGCTGGTTTACCCAATGAAGCTCTATCTAACACGCTAATATTAACCACAGCGAGGTATCCATTACGTTTGATATCGTAGCTACGTGCGACTTTGGGTGTTAGGAATGTTGAGTTAAACGCTACATAGTGTACTTCGATATCTTTCATATTTTTAAACTGATCGGCGAAGCTTGGTAACGACAACAGGCTAATCAGTAATGCGGTAATCCATTTGCTCATTGTTACTTCCTCAAAGCACTTGTTATAAAACAACCATAGCTGCAATTTTACCTTGGTCAGGGGGTAAAAAATGCGTACTCAGTCGTTGGTATTAGTAAGTGTGGTACAAAATCGTAAATAAAAAGCCATCATATGATGGCTTTAATTTCTGTCGGTATCTGGGTAGGCGATTCTATCCGAATTTGTTTGTGCCGTCCTAATTCACCTTTTTCTATGTGAACCAAACCCTTAGCGATTTTAAACTGCTTGGCTAAGAACTTAGTTAGGTGTGCATTAGCTTTGCCATCGACAGGTGGAGCAGTAATGGCGATTTTTAGCTCTTCACCATGCAAGCCAACGATTTTATCGCGGCTAGCTTTAGGTTGAATATAGAGCTTCAGGATGATGTCCTCACCATCTTGCCAAACTGCAGCTGACATTATAGCTGGAACCAAATTGGACCAATGATATCGCCCATTAAGAAGTTCGCGAACTGCAAGCCGATAAATAACACCAGTACGCTTAAATCAAGACCACCAATAGCCGGAAGAATACGACGGATTGGAGCGCACATTGGCTCGGTCAGTTGATGGAATACGTACTCGATAGGGCTGCGGCCTTGGCTTACCCAGCTCAAAATTGCACGGATCAATAGTACCCAGAACAATAGGCCACCTGCGGCTTTGATTAATGATAATAAGCCCAAGAATAAGAAGTCAGCGCTGAAAGAGACGGAACCGTTCGAAGCTATTAGGATAAGCACGACAAATTTAAGCACACACAACACGTAGGCAAACAACACGGTTGCTAGGTCAATATTCCCCACGGAAGGGATAACGCGGCGCAATGGACCAATGACCGGCTGAGTCGCTTTTACTATAAATTGCGAGAATGGGTTGTAGAAGTCTGCGCGCGCAGCTTGCAACCAAATTCGCAAAATTACGACCATGATGTACAGGTCAAATAGGGTTGAGATGAGAAAACTCATTGAATTCATAAGGTACCCTTAACAAGTGATGGATGATACTAAACGGAGTTCATCCAAATAATTAAAACAGTTTTTCCATTTCTTCCGCGCGAGCCACAGCAGCTTGCATGGCTTTAGCGACAATATCTGAAAGTTGATGTTCGTTGAATGTACGCAGTGCTTCTGCCGTTGTCCCACCTTTCGAAGTTACGTTCTCACGCAGGGTCGATAGCTCAGTTTCTGGGTTGCTAACCACCATACTGGCCGCGCCCAGTGCCGCTTGCTGAACCAATAGTCGAGCGGTCTCTTTATCAAAGCCTTGCGCAATCGCTTCTGCTTGCATCGCTTCCATAAACAGGAAGAAGTATGCTGGAGCACTGCCCGCTGCGGCAATCACATTATTGATGCCAGACTCTTGCTCAACCCAACATACTTTACCGACCGCTTCCATTAACTCTGCGGCAAAAGCTTTGTCGTGCTCGGTTACATGAGTTGGTGCGAACAACCCACTCATACCCAACCCAAGTTGTGATGGCGTATTTGGCATAACACGAACCAAGTTCAATTTGGTGGCTAGCATATCATCCAATCGTGAACAGTTGATGCCTGCGGCAATAGAAATCACCAGTTTATTAGTGAAATCGATCGATTGCAGTGGTTTACAGACATCCGCCATCATTTGCGGTTTTACAGACAATACCACCACATCCGCCTCGGTCGCAGCTTGGATGTTATCGCTGGTGGTACGGATGCCAAAATCTTGTTCTAGCAGAAGGCGGCGAGCCTCTGAAGGAGCCGTCGCGGTAATGTTTTGCGCTGGATATCCGTTAGCAACCAAGCCGGAAACAATGGCTCTCACCATGTTGCCAGCACCAATGAAGGCGATTTTTTTATGTTCCATTTGTCTGATTTCCATCATGATATTTAGAATTTGTTGTGCGCTCAGGTGTATAATGGCGCCGCTGTTACTTACTGCTCCTATTGGCGAGTAAGATGATTGCGCATTTACGCTCTAACGATTGACGACATAACTTATGTCGCGAGTGAGCGTTTTGTTGATTTAGCTGTAGTCTCGTGCGCCGAAAATAGCGGTTCCAATACGAACCATTGTACTACCAGCTTCGATTGCAGCGGTCATATCACCACTCATTCCCATTGATAATGTATCGATTTCTGGGAACTGTGCTTCGAGTGTTTGCTTCAACGTAGCCAACTTCTGAAATTCACGGAGTTGTGATTCGTAGTCAGACACGTTGGCAGGAATCGACATCAACCCTCTTAAAGTGAGGTTGGGTAGGCGAGAAATCAACTCCGCCAGCTCGAATACTTCCGCTTCAGTGACACCAGATTTAGATGTCTCACCACTGGTGTTAACCTGAATCAGAACTTGTAGCGGTTTAAGTTCGCTTGGCCGCTGATCATTCAGGCGTTGAGCAATCTTGGTTCGATCGATGGTGTGAACCCAATCGAAATGTTCAGCAACAAGTCGCGATTTATTCGATTGAATCGGGCCAATGAAGTGCCATTCGATTCGATTATCTGGATAATGCACGGCAAAGTGCTGAACTTTACTGACGCCCTCTTGAACGTAGTTTTCACCAAAGGCGGTTTGTCCCGCTTGGTAGGCTTCGAGAATTGCCTCGACAGGTTTAGTTTTGCTTACCGCTAGAAGTTGCACTGACTCTGGAGTTCGACCACATTTTTGCTCGTCATATCGAATTTGAGAGGTGATATGTTCAATATTTTGTTGAATACTACTCATAGCTGTACTTTAGACTTAAGGATTTTAAATGGATATCACTGAGTTACTGGATTTTAGTGTAAAACATAATGCCTCGGATCTACATCTTTCTGCAGGTGTCCCACCAATGGTTCGTATTGATGGGGATGTAAGAAAACTAGGCATTCCAGCGTTTACACACCAAGAAGTGCATCGTTTGGTTTTCGAAATCATGAACGATGCCCAGCGCAGTGAGTTCGAAGAAAAACTCGAAGTCGATTTCTCTTTTGAGTTGCATAACGTTGGCCGTTTCCGTGTCAACGCTTTCAACCAATCTCGCGGTTGTGCGGCAGTATTCCGTACCATTCCAAGTAGCATTCCAACTCTGGAAGAGCTAGAAGCGCCAGAGATCTTCAAAAAAATTGCGAACGCTGAAAAAGGCTTAGTTCTGGTCACTGGCCCAACAGGTTCAGGTAAATCGACGACCTTAGCAGCCATTGTTGACTACATTAACCGTAATCACAACAAGCACGTACTCACAATTGAAGATCCGATTGAATTTGTTCACAACAACAATAAATGTTTGATCAACCAGCGTGAAGTTCACCGTGACACCCATAGTTTCCAAAATGCTTTGCGTAGTGCATTGCGCGAAGACCCAGACGTTATTCTGGTTGGTGAGATGCGTGATAAAGAAACCATCAGTCTTGCCTTAACGGCGGCAGAAACGGGTCACTTAGTTTTCGGGACGTTGCACACCAGCTCGGCGGCAAAAACCATTGACCGTATTATCGATGTGTTTCCTGGTAGTGATAAAGATATGGTCCGCTCGATGCTATCTGAGTCCCTTCGTTCGGTTATCGCGCAAAAGCTTCTGAAGCGTAATGGTGGTGGCCGTATTGCATGCCATGAAATTATGATGGCAACGCCTGCGATTCGTAACTTGATCCGCGAAGACAAAGTCGCGCAGATGTATTCGATCATTCAAACAGGTGCGGCTCACGGCATGCAAACCATGGAGCAAAATGCTCGTCAGTTAATGGCGCAAGGCATGGTTGCCCGTGAAGAGGTCGATAGTAAGATCGGATTAGAAGTGCAGCAATTCTCGTAACGTTCATACAGATAATGGTGAATACGGAAGATGGATCTAGATAAATTTCTCGAAGGCATGCTGGCGCTGAAAGCGTCGGATCTTTACATCACGGTTGGAGCGCCAATTCTATTTCGTGTGGATGGCGAATTGCGTCCGCAAGGGGAAAAACTTACCGAGAGTGATGTGGCTGCATTACTCGATAGCGCTATGGAACCAGATCGGCGTCAGGAATTTCGTAAAAGTCGCGAGTCGAATTTTGCCATTGTGAGAGATTGTGGTCGCTTCCGTGTGAGTGCCTTTTTTCAACGCGAGTTACCAGGCGCAGTGATTCGTCGTATTGAAACCAATATTCCTACTTTTGAGCAGTTAAAGTTACCGTTAGTGTTGCAAGATTTGGCGATAGCTAAGCGTGGTTTGGTGCTGGTGGTCGGTGCTACTGGATCGGGTAAATCGACCACCATGGCGGCGATGACAGGCTATCGAAACAGCAATAAAACCGGGCACATTTTGACGGTCGAAGATCCGATCGAATTCGTGCATGAACACAAGCGCTGTATCGTGACTCAACGCGAAGTTGGGTTAGATACGGAAAGCTATGAAGTTGCGCTTAAAAACTCGCTGCGCCAAGCACCAGATATGATTTTGATTGGTGAGATCCGTAGCCGTGAAACAATGGAATACGCGATGACCTTCGCCGAAACGGGTCACCTGTGTATGGCAACGTTGCACGCCAACAATGCAAACCAAGCTTTAGAGCGCATTCTTCACTTGGTACCGAAAGATCAAAAAGAACAATTCTTGTTCGATTTGTCGATGAACCTAAAAGGCGTGGTTGGTCAGCAGCTGATCCGAGATAAAAATGGGCAGGGACGTCATGGTGTATTTGAGATCTTGCTAAATAGCCCACGTGTGTCGGATTTGATTCGTCGCGGAGATTTACATGAGTTGAAGTCAACCATGGCTCGCTCAAATGAGTTTGGTATGCTGACGTTCGATCAATCTCTTTATAAGTTAGTGATGCAAGGTAAGATCAGCGAAGAGGATGCACTACATAGTGCCGACTCGGCAAATGATCTGCGCTTGATGTTGAAAACGCAGCGTGGTGAAGCATTCTCTACGGGCAGTTTGGCAAACGTTAAGATCGATATGGATTAATCCAATCCAGAAACAAAAAAGGTTGGCAGGAGCCAACCTTTTTTCATTGTGCTTGAAGTGTTTACTCACCCCAAAGGGCTTCAAACCAGCTTTCTAGAATCACCACCGCTGACTGGCAGTCAACATTACCTTTCGATAGGGCTTTGTAGCCGCCCATGCTGAACAACTCCGCACGAGCTTCTGCAGTAGATAAACGCTCATCATGCAGTTCAACTGGCAATCCGTATCGGCCTTGCAGACGCTTAGCAAATTTTCGTGCACGAGGGGTTATGGTCTCAAGGTCTTTACCATGCAGATCGGTCGGTAAGCCGACCACTAGCAAATCTGGTTGCCACTCTTTGATTTGCTTTTCGATATCGTCCCAGTTTGGAATACCGTCATTGGCTTTAAAGGCTTTTAATGGGGAAGCTGTACCAGTAATTTCTTGGCCAATAGCGCTACCAATGCTTTTGGTTCCAAAGTCAAAAGCCATAATTGTGCGTGACATAAGGTGTCTCTATCTAATGTAACTGTATATTTGGACTAAGCATGTCCAGAGTCTGCTGAAAGGTGACTTGGGTCGATGCCCAGCTTTTCGACCGCTTTCTTCCAACGCTCGTTGATTGGTGTATTAAAGATAATTTCAGGCGTCGCTTCAATGGTGAGCCAAGAGTTTTCGACCAGCTCACTTTCTAATTGGCCTGCACTCCAACCGGAGTAGCCAAGTGCCACTAAGTAATCACTTGGTTCTGCTTCTGTTCCTAACACCGACAGAATATCACGCGAAGTGGTTACCGCGAGGTCATCGGTCATTTGGACGCTGGACTCGTAGTAATCTTTGGGTTTATGCAAAATAAAGCCACGATCTTCCGAGATTGGGCCGCCATTGTAAACTGGTCTATCTAGACTGGCTTCAAATAGGCGCGGGTGTACTGGCTGAACTTCCACCTGCTTGAGCATGTTGCCGACGGTGATATCAACAGGAGCATTGATCATCAGCCCCATAGCGCCGTCTTCGTTGTGCTCACAAACGTAGATCACGCTGTTTTGAAAGTACGGATCTTTCATCCCAGGCATGGCAACCAAAAAGTGATTTGTGAGATTCATACTCATACTGACCCTTAACTCTCGTAAATGCCCTTAAGCAAACATCATACAATTTACATCTAGGTATGTGCATGAGTTTGCTTAAGTTAATGTACTACGCTCTCTATTAACTGTAATACAGTTTGAGTTATTCGCCTTTTACTCGACGCTCAATCGCATCCATCAGCTTGCCTGTGATTGAGATATCAAAAGCTGCTTCAATTTCGCGAATACAGGTTGGGCTGGTGACGTTGATTTCTGTTAGCTTGTCGCCAATTACGTCAAGGCCAACAAAGATAAGGCCTTTTTCTTTCAGTGTCGGAGCAACGGTTTGCGCAATTTTGAGGTCGGTTTCGCTTAGCGGACGAGCTTCACCAGTACCACCAGCGGCTAGGTTGCCGCGCGTTTCGCCTTTAGCAGGAATGCGTGCTAGACAGTAAGGCATAGGTTCGCCATCTACCACTAAGATACGTTTGTCACCGTTGCTGATGTCTGGCACGAAGGTTTGCGCCATTGCGTAGTTTTGACCGTGGTTAGTCAATGTCTCGATGATCACAGAGACGTTTGGATCGTTTTCTTTCACACGGAAGATGGACGCGCCACCCATACCATCAAGCGGTTTCAGGATGACATCACCATGTTTTTCACGAAATTCTTTAATTTTTTCTGCTTTTCGCGTCACGATCGTTGTAGGTGTCAGCTCTGGGAACCATGCTGTAAACAGCTTTTCGTTACAATCACGTAAGCTTTGAGGCTTGTTAACGATCAGTGCACCTTGTTCTTCTGCACGCTCAAGGATGTACGTCGCGTAGATGTATTCAGTATCAAACGGAGGATCTTTACGCATTAGCACCGCGTCTAGCTCAGACAGTTCGATAGTTTGCTCTGATTTGAACTCGTACCAACCGTTTGGATCTTCTTTTAGTTCCACCACTTTAGTATCTGCAATGGCAACGCCTTGATCGAGATGCAGATCATTCATTTCCATGTAGTGGATTTCATAGCCGCGTCGTTGCGCTTCAAGCATCATGGCAAAGCTAGAGTCTTTTTTGATGTTAATGGACGAGATTGGGTCCATTACGATACCGAGTTTGATCATTATTTTTCTCCGTTTAACCAAGATCGCCGAAACGAACTTGTAAGGCTGTAATTGCTGTCAGAGCCGCTGTTTCGGTGCGCAGAACGCGAGGGCCGAGTAGCGTTTCTTCAAATTGGTATTCTCGAGTCATCTCGATTTCTTCAGACGATAAACCGCCTTCAGGACCGATCAGTAGGCGCACTTTTTCAACCGGGGTTGGCAAAGTGTTGATTGAGTATTTAGCACGAGGGTGAAGGTTAAGCTTTAAACCATCGTACTCTTCTTTACACCACTCTTCCAAGCTCATAATTGGACGAATTTCGGGCACGACATTACGCCCACATTGCTCACAGGCACTGATGGCGATTTTCTGCCATTGCGCGAGTTTTTTCTCAAAACGCTTTTGGTCAAGCTTGACACCACAACGTTCAGAAATCAGAGGAGTGATGGTATTGACGCCAAGTTCAACAGACTTTTGGATGGTGAACTCCATCTTATCGCCACGTGAAATGACTTGACCAAGGTGCAGATCTAAAGGGGATTCAATACTGCTTTCTACACGCTCGGTGATGTTAACCAAAACTGATTTCTTGCTGACTTCACTGATAACCGCTGGGAACTCTGCGCCACTGCCGTCAAAAAGGAGAACGTCTTGGCCTTCTTTCATGCGCAAAACACGACCGATATGGCCTGCTGCGTCGTCACTTAAAGCAAGTGAGCCAAGTTGATGAATAGTTTCTGGATGATAAATTCGAGGGGTACGCATGAGATTTCCAGCAAGAGAATAAACTTAAACCCTAACATGGATGCTTTGCACCGAAAAAACAAGGGGCAAGAAGCGTTTCAATATCAGTAATTGAAACGCTTCGAGGTCGGAGGTTACAGTGCGCGGCAGGCTTCTTGAACAAATGGGTTGTGATTGCCCTGTACTTTTGCAATGCGCTCGTCACGCTCACATTCCCATTTATCGGCAGGATAGGTTTTGTTCCAAGCACTCATTAATTGCGTTTGCTGCTTCGACAGTTTGAAACCGTACTCTTTGCTCATGTATAGATAGGTACGAGCAATTGAACCACGCGCACGGTCTGGTGGCATGACTTTACGCTGCTTAAAGTTCACTTGCATTTCACAGCGACCATAACTCACGCCATCCATACCGTTCCATTGGCTGAAGTTGTAGTTCGAACGGTCACCGTTTACTTCACCAATAGCAGGAGTTAGGTTGTGCAAGTCTGCTTCCATCAAACGAAAAGTTTTGTCTTTTTTCTTACAGTTTTTACGTCCGCCATCTTGCCAGCATTGACGCTGGTGGCCAAATTGCCACGCAGGAACCACATGCTCCCATTCGATTCGTGCAGCCCGTTTTTCTTGTTTACGGACTTGGTAACCGCAAGAGGCTAAATCGGGTAAGCCTTTCTTGCCTTGCCATTGAATGTTACAGCCACAGTAAAAGCTTGTTGGGTGGTCTTGATAAATTTTGACCGCCTCACGTTTGGCTGCAGAGAATGAGCTCGGTGGCGCGGCAATCGCAGTGCTAGAAAGCGCGATAAGCAACAGAGAGAATAAGTATTTCATGATAAAAGTCTTTATAAAGTATGACTTTATTCATGATAACACGCATAAAATAGCTTTAGTGATGAGTAAGTTAACAATAGTTGGCGAAGGGAAGGTTTTGATCAACTCGATCTTTATTTTGGGAACGCAATTAACACTATGAGGTAAGGGCTACGATAATTGAATGCCGGTGAAGTTAAGTGGTTGGCGGCATTTTTGACAAGAGTACGTCGCCTCTTTGCGCAGCACTTTATTATGACGGTGAATCGATAGAGGGTAGGTCATACAACCACAACGATACTCAAAGGTTTTACCTTGAACGGATTTTACTTCAAAGCTGTGAGTGGTTTTGGCTGGTACGTTAAATACGGCTTCCATGACGCCTTTCCATTCTTTACCGTGAGGCCTAACTCGCCCGTAAACCTGATAAGTAATCAGGTGTGCTACTTCATGAGGAATGACTTCATCTAAGAATGCTTGGGTGTTTTCGCGAAATAAAACAGGGTTTAGGCGTACTTGATTTAATTGAAGGTAGGCTTTTCCTGCCGCTTTCCCACGGACGTCGAAGGTGATTGTTGGAATCGGGAAAGAACGTTTGAAAGCTTGTTCCGCCATCGCGATACATCCCGCCATCACTTGCTTGGCTTTATAGCTGAGTTCTATATCCACAATTCACCTCGATAAATCAAATAAAAAAGCCCCCGCATTGCGAGGGCCAGATCATAGCATCAGTTAATTATGGTGTGTGTTTTTTCTTGATGGTGGCATGGTAAGCGTGCCATGTACCGTAGCCTAGAATTGGCATGGTAAACAACATTCCGATCCCGTAGGTCGCAAAGCCGATAAGAATACCGCCACAGATGATCGCTGCCCAAACAATCATTGCTGGAATGTTGGATTTCACGGCATTAAAGCTGGTAAACACAGCGGTCATCATGTCTACGCGACGCTCCATCATGAGCGGAATAGAAAAGGCTGAAATGCTAAACACCACACAAGCCAAAACAAAGCCAACTAAAGAGCCGATGACAAGGAAGGGTAGGAACTCACTTAAAGGTGCCCCTTGAACAGAAGGGTAGAGTGCATGAAGTAGAGCGGCAATGCGCATCCAAAATATCATACACACTGCGAGTAACACGGCGAACGCCCATTGAGATGTTGAGTTACGACCGATCGCTTTCATTGAATGGAACAAGCTTGCTTTGTGTCCGCGCTCTCTCTCCCAACTGGCATCATACAAGCCCAGCGCGAGAAACGGACCAATTAACATGTAAACAATCAAACTGGGCATGACGACCAAGTGTGTGCCTTGCCACTGTACGAGCAAAACAATGCCTATGGCAGCTGCCATAAAACAGATGCCATAGAAAGCACTAATAAGCGGCATTCGCACGAAATCATGCAGACCTAATGCGAGCCAATGAAAAGGTGCAGAAAGATTGACCGTATTGCACGGTATGGTTCTGGCGTATTCGTTGTCTGGCACTTCCTTTCGCTTGTTGTGGAAGTCCGATGGATTAACAGTTCGAGGCATAACTCCTCCTTGATTTATTCCCACATTATCCGCTTATACCAACTGACAGCGGTTTTTGTTCAGTCAAACTTGAAGCGACTTTTTCAAGTTTACATCTGAGCATTGGCTTAGTTTGGTATCGGCCATAAAGATGCTTAACTCATGTCTTTACTTAAGTGTTGCTTCCACAGTCGCCAGCATCCGACGTCTCTATTTAAATTGGAATTAACAATATTTTAACTATTGGCGGAGATGGGATAATTTACAAATAATTGCTTAAAATTTATTCGGTATAAAAATGAGGGAGAAACAGGACTGCTTTGTGGGGCAGGGCGGTATGAGCCGAAATGACTAGATAAAAGTTGCTGAAAATAAAAAGCCCCCACCATAGGCGAGGGCTTGATTGATTCTTGCTTAGCTTGATTATTTGATGCCAGCGAAATCGCGTAGAAGTGCAGCTTTGTCTGTCGCTTCCCACGGGAATTCTTCACGACCGAAGTGACCGTATGCCGCTGTCTTCTTGTAGATAGGTTGAAGAAGGTTAAGCATTTCTTGTAGACCGTATGGACGTAGGTCGAAGAATTGACGAACCGCTTCAATGATGATGTCGTGAGGTACTTTCTCAGTACCGAACGTTTCCACCATGATAGACGTTGGATCAGCAACACCGATTGCGTAAGAAAGTTGGATCTCACAACGGTCAGCCATGCCTGCCGCTACGATGTTTTTCGCTACGTAGCGTGCTGCGTATGCTGCACTACGGTCAACTTTTGATGGATCTTTACCAGAAAACGCACCGCCACCGTGACGAGCTGCGCCGCCGTAGGTATCTACGATGATCTTACGACCAGTTAGGCCACAGTCACCCATAGGACCACCGATTACGAAGCGACCGGTTGGGTTAATGAAGAAGTTTGTTTCTTTGTTGATCCACTCAGAAGGTAGTACTGGCTTAATGATCTCTTCCATTACCGCTTCACGCAGGTCTGAAGTTGAGATTGAGTCACAGTGTTGAGTTGAAAGAACAACCGCGTCGATACCAACGATGTTACCTTGATCGTATTGGAATGTTACCTGAGATTTTGCATCAGGACGCAACCAAGGTAGTGTGCCGTTTTTACGAACTTCTGCTTGCTTTTGAACAAGACGGTGAGAGTAAGTAATTGGCGCTGGCATTAGTACTTCAGTTTCGTTACAAGCGTAACCAAACATGATGCCTTGGTCGCCTGCACCTTGTTCTTTAGGGTCAGCTTTATCAACACCTTGGTTGATATCTGGCGACTGTTTACCGATTGTGTTTAGTACCGCACAAGAATCTGCGTCAAAGCCCATATCTGAATGTACGTAGCCGATTTCACGAACGGTTTCACGAGTTAACTCTTCGATGTCTACCCATGCTGAAGTCGTGATTTCACCACCCACCATTACCATACCGGTTTTAACGTAAGTCTCACATGCAACACGAGCCTTTGGATCTTGCTCTAGAATCGCGTCAAGAACCGCATCAGAAATCTGGTCTGCAATTTTATCTGGATGACCTTCTGATACTGACTCAGAAGTAAACAGGTGCTTAGCCATGTTAGCTCCACTATATCTGGTTTAAAACTGGGGAATGATAAACTCTCCAGCGCAAATTAATACTAATTTTTGTAGGTGTATCTACATCTAGACGTCTATTCTAAATTTGATTGCTCGAATTACAAGCTCTTTTTTGGTTTTTGTTATAACCAAACGTTTGCCTGATTTATTGATAATTTTAAGAACTTCGAACGATTTGGCGCGAAAGGTGCAATATTTGTGAGGTTTTGGACTGGAAAACGTTTGCACACCCAACAGGGCTTTGAGAGAATTATGACCTACTTTTCGTTTCGCTTAATGTACTCAGGAGCAGACATGTCGTCTCGTAAACATCTTGCCAATGCAATTCGTGCTCTAAGCATGGATGGTGTTCAACAAGCTAACTCAGGCCACCCAGGCGCACCAATGGGTATGGCTGATATCGCTGAAGTTCTTTGGCGCTCTCACCTAAACCATAACCCTTCAAACCCAGAGTGGGCCGACCGCGATCGCTTTGTGCTGTCAAACGGTCATGGGTCAATGCTTATTTACTCTCTACTGCACTTAAGCGGTTACGAGCTATCTATTGACGATCTGAAAAACTTCCGTCAATTGCACTCAAAAACCCCAGGTCACCCAGAGTACGGCTACGCGCCTGGTATCGAGACAACAACGGGTCCTCTAGGTCAAGGCATCACTAACGCTGTTGGTATGGCGATCGCAGAGAAAGCACTAGCGGCACAGTTCAACAAAGAAGGTCACGATATCGTTGACCACTTTACGTATGTGTTCATGGGTGACGGCTGTCTAATGGAAGGCATCTCGCATGAAGCATGCTCTCTTGCTGGGACGTTAGGTCTAGGCAAACTGATCGCGTTTTGGGATGACAACGGCATTTCTATCGACGGTCACGTTGAAGGCTGGTTCTCTGACGATACACCTAAGCGTTTTGAAGCGTACGGCTGGCATGTAATCCCAGCAGTCGATGGTCACGACTCAGACGCGATCAACGCAGCAATTGAAGCAGCAAAAGCGGACCCACGTCCTACGCTTATCTGTACCAAAACAATTATCGGTTTCGGTTCTCCTAACAAGTCTGGTTCGCACGACTGTCACGGTGCACCACTAGGTCACGATGAAATCCAAGCGGCTCGCGAATACCTAGGTTGGGAGTACGGCCCATTTGAGATCCCGGCAGATGTTTACGCTGAGTGGGATGCAAAAGAAGCGGGCGCCGCGAAAGAAGCAGCTTGGAATGAAAAATTCGAAGCATACGCTGCAGCTTACCCTGCTGAAGCGGCAGAGCTTAAACGTCGTCTAAACGGCGAACTTCCTGCACAGTGGGAAGAAAAAGCGAACCAAATCATTGCTGATCTTCAAGCAAACCCAGCGAACATTGCATCACGTAAAGCATCGCAAAATGCACTAGAAGCGTTTGGTCAAATGCTTCCTGAGTTTATGGGTGGTTC
>NZ_JAWOWP010000030.1:0-26251 GCF_033340555.1 Vibrio sp. 1069 | reverse complement strand
GAGCTAACCTGTACTAATTGCCCGTGAGGCTTAACCATACAACACCCAAGGGGTTTTGATGGACTCAATGAAAGAACGTTGAATGT
Organism: Vibrio sp. 1069; assembly: GCF_033340555.1. Lineage (NCBI taxonomy): Bacteria > Pseudomonadati > Pseudomonadota > Gammaproteobacteria > Vibrionales > Vibrionaceae > Vibrio > Vibrio sp. 1069. Next base: position 26,165 of record NZ_JAWOWP010000030.1, on the reverse strand, counting down.
GTAAGAACGAGAATTAAAAAACAGCTTTCCAGATTAAAGAATTTGCTTGGCGACCATAGCGTTTTGGACCCACCTGATTTCCATGCCGAACTCAGAAGTGAAACGAAATAGCGCCGATGGTAGTGTGGGGCTTCCCCATGTGAGAGTAGGACATCGCCAGGCTTTAAATTTAAGAAGCCCGCTCGAAAGAGCGGGCTTTTTTGCATCTATAGAGTTTTAAAATTAGCTCACTTTATACCTAAAAAGTGTTCATCTAAGGTGCGATATACTTGCTCTCTGCAACCTTCCAAAAGGCTTTAACAAGCGGATTTTCCAGCTGAGTTTTGTTGCAGCAAACACCAAGTTTAAAAGGTTTAATTGGTAAGACTTTTAAACGATTTATCTTTTCTCTTACCGGACTGTTATTGATTACAACATCAGGTGCGATACCTACTCCACACCCCAATGCAACCATACTTACGATGGCTTCATGTCCGGAAGTTTGTGCGTAAATCTTTGGCTTTATTTTCATTTGTTTGAGCCAACTATTGGCCCTGTCTCTTGCCGTTCCTGCTTCTGGGAGTATGAATGGAATGACCGACCAGTCTGGTTTTTCTTTTTGTAGCTCTTCAGCAAACGCACTAACCCCAACAGGTACGATGACAGAAAGTGGGATTTCACTGATCGTTTCAAATGCGATTTTATTTGGCATCTGTTCTGACTTGGCTGATATGGCAATATCGGCTTCATCTGCTAGTATTTTGTCGATCGCTTGAGCTGGATCGCCGGTTGATAGTTTGAATTCAATGAAAGGGTTCTGAATACGAAAGTCAGATATTAGCTCCGGCAGATGGCTGTAGCTTGCAGTAACAGAACAAAAGAGACGGATTTCTCCTTTCAATTCATCCTCGGTTCCCTTCAGGTGACTCTGATACTGCTGCCATTCGCCAAGAATCTTTAAGGCGACTGGGACTAGCTTTTTACCTTGGATAGTTAAATCAACGCTACGGTTGTCGCGTAAAAACAATTGTTGGCTGGTTTCCTCCTCTAATTTTTGTATCTGTCGGCTTAAGGCTGAAGGGCTAATATGCATTGCCGCTGCGGTCTTGGCGAAACTTTTACTCTCACAGAGATGAATGAAAAGTTGCAGGCTTTTGATATTCATTAAATTTTCATTTCCATGTTGCATAAATTGCAATAACTAATTGTGAATATATCACTTTAAGCAATCTCATGTCTGTTTTAGTATGAAGTTATTCGGTAAGGCAATTACTGACCTCAATGGAAGAATCTCAAAGGAGCACCCAGATGGCTAATTATTTCAATACCCTAAACTTGCGCGAGCAGTTGGACCAATTAGGTCGTTGTCGTTTTATGGACCGCAGTGAGTTCGCTTCAGAAGCGGATTATCTGAAAGGTAAGAAAGTAGTCATTGTAGGTTGTGGTGCTCAAGGTCTTAACCAAGGTCTGAACATGCGCGACTCTGGTCTAGACGTTGCTTATGCGCTTCGCCAAGCCGCGATTGATGAGCAACGCCAGTCATTCAAAAACGCAAAAGACAACGGTTTTGAGGTAGGTAGCTACGAAACGCTAATTCCACAAGCTGATCTAGTAGTAAACCTTACTCCAGATAAGCAGCACACAAACGTTGTTGAGACGGTAATGCCGTTAATGAAAGAAGGCGCAGCACTAGGTTACTCTCACGGTTTCAACGTTGTTGAAGAAGGCATGCAAATCCGTAAAGACCTAACGGTAGTAATGGTTGCACCTAAATGTCCAGGTACGGAAGTTCGTGAAGAATACAAGCGCGGTTTCGGTGTACCGACTCTTATCGCTGTTCACCCAGAGAACGACCCAAAAGGTGAAGGTTGGGATATCGCGAAAGCTTGGGCTGCAGCAACCGGTGGTCACCGTGCAGGCTGTCTAGAGTCTTCTTTTGTTGCTGAGGTGAAATCTGACCTAATGGGTGAGCAAACTATCCTTTGTGGCATGCTACAGGCTGGCTCTATCGTATGTTACGAGAAGATGATTGCTGATGGTATCGATCCTGGCTACGCTGGTAAGCTTCTTCAATACGGTTGGGAAACCATCACTGAAGCACTGAAGTTTGGTGGTATCACTCACATGATGGATCGCCTAACTAACCCTGCAAAAGTGAAAGCATTTGAGCTTTCTGAAGAGCTAAAAGAACTGATGCGTCCGCTATACAACAAGCACATGGATGACATTATCACCGGTCACTTCTCTAGCACTATGATGGCTGACTGGGCAAACGACGATGCAAATCTACTAGGCTGGCGTGCAGAAACAGGTGAAACTGCTTTCGAAAACTACCCAGAAACTGACGTAGAAATCTCTGAGCAAGAGTACTTCGATAACGGTATCTTGATGGTTGCTATGGTTCGTGCGGGTGTTGAGCTAGCATTCGAAGCGATGACGGCATCTGGCATCATCGATGAGTCTGCTTACTACGAGTCTCTACACGAGCTGCCACTTATCGCAAACACTATCGCACGTAAGCGTTTATACGAGATGAACGTGGTTATCTCAGACACTGCGGAATACGGTAACTACCTGTTCGCTAACGTAGCAACGCCGCTTCTACGTGAGAAGTTTATGCCAGCCGTAAATACTGACGTAATTGGTAAAGGTTTAGGTGAAACGTCTAACCAAGTGGATAACGCGATTCTCATCGCTGTGAATGAAACAATCCGTAACCACCCTGTAGAGTACATCGGTGAAGAGCTACGTGGTTACATGACTGATATGAAGCGTATCGCGGTGGGCGGCTAAATGACTGGCCTTAAGGCTCCATTTCGGTGTCGAAGGTGCTCGTTTACTATCGTAAAGTCCGCGCCTTCTCCTAGAAATGAAACCTTAATACAGCGTAATTTACTTAGTCTCAAGTAACGCAGTAGATAAACTCCAGGCAGACCGGAGTGATAAATACAAAATAAAACACAACATCTAATCAAAAGGCTTGGTCGCCGTTGGCCAAGCTTTTTTGTTTTTAGCCGATTTATCTGCGCGCAGATAAGAAAAACGCTCCTTTGTGAGGAGCGCTTTGATACTTATTTTTCTGCAAGCTTTTCTTCAAGTTGCGCCAACTTCTGTTCCATTTCTGTTAGCTTTTGACGTGTACGTAGTAAAACTTGAGTTTGAACATCAAACTCTTCGCGACTTACAACATCTAGCTTGTTTAGTTGGCCTTGGATTACTTGACGAACTTTCTGATCGACATCAGAGCCCAACTCTTTTACAGGTTGAGGCATTGAGTCGTGAATCTGTTTAGCAATTTGCTCTAATTTCTTTGGGTCAAACATAGTGGCTAAAACTCCTTTTGATTTGTCCTCATTTTAAGTAAATGATACGTGAAAGTCGCCATTTAGATGGTAAAAAAGAGAGCGGCAATAAAAAAGGCCACCGAAGTGACCTTTTTGAATGCCTTAATAGCTTATCTGTTATCCGCTAATTCACGATGAGCTGCTTTCGCTTCGTCAACTCGCGCTAACTTCTCCAAGTCTTTGTCTTCAACAAATACTGGCAGAGGTTTGTGTTTTTCAGCTAGGTAGCTGTAAATCACAGGTAGCACGAATAGTGTGAACAGTGTACCGATTGCAAGGCCAGCAACGATGACGATACCGATACTGAAACGTTGCGCGGCACCTGCACCTGTTGCGTACATCAGTGGGATCAGACCTGCGATCATCGCTGCAGTGGTCATTAGGATAGGGCGAAGACGCACTTTCGCAGCTTCCATCACCGCATCAATACGAGACAGTTTATTATGTAACTGCTCTTCCTTGGCGACTTCACAGATCAAGATACCGTGCTTGGTTATTAGGCCGACCAGCGTGATCAAACCAACCTGCGAGTATATGTTCATCGAGGCCGTACCCCAGGCCAATGCGATCAAGGCACCACATATTGCCAGAGGTACAGATACCATGATGACAATAGGATCGCGGAGTGATTCAAATTGAATCGCCAGAACGAGGAAGATGATCGCAAGTGCAAGACCGAAGGTTGCATACAAGGCACTACCTTCCGTTACAAACTGACGAGATTCGCCCATGTAATCATGGTTATACCCTGCAGGCAGTTTGGTTTGTGCAATATTTTCAAACCAATTAACTGCATCCCCCATCGAAACACCAGGGCCTGTAACAGCACCCACAGTTGCTGAGTTTAGCTGGTTGAAGTGTGGCAAAGAGCGAGGCTCAGCCACCACATCAATGGTAATCAGACTACCTAATGGAACCGCTTTACCATCCACAGAGCGTACATAGTAGTTCTTCATCGATTCTGGGTTTAGACGCCATTTACGCTCAACCTGAGGAATTACCTCATAAGAGCGGCCATTTAGGTCGATACGGTTTACATAACCATCTGCCATCATGGTGCTGAGGGTGATACCAATGTCTTGCATAGTCACACCGTAGGCACCGGCTTTGTCTTTATCGATCTTGATCTTCATCGTTGCAGAATCATATTTCAGATCCAGATCGGAATAGACAAACATTGGACTGCTTGCTACTTCCGACAGAATGTCATTTGCAACGGTAAACAAACTTTCAAAGTTGTTTGGCGTTGTAATTACGAACTGTACAGGAAGGCCTGAACCAGCACCTGGTAGCTCCGGCATTTCGTAGGCAGCAATAGACATTCCCGGAATGCTCGAAACAAGCCCACCAACACGCTGTTTGATTTCTGCTTGGCTCGCTTCTCGTTCGCCCCATGGTTTGAGTGTAGCTAAACCAAACGCTTGGTTAGAATCCGGTACACCGTTAAATACCTGAGCGTATTCCACTTCTGGTTGATCAGAGAGAATCTTATTCACATCATCCATGGTGTTTTGGATGTAGTCCAAATTCGAATTTGATGGTGCGGTCCCTATGAGTACTACAACACCTTTATCTTCAGATGGAGCTAGCTCGCTAGGAATAAACTTGAATAGGACTGGTAAACTTGCGAATACAATTATCGCAAACACGATCACCACTGGTCGGCTAGCCATTATTGCTTTTAACATGCTTGCGTAGCGATTAGTCATGGCATCAAGTACATGGTGAACTTTTTGCTCAAACTTGCTTGGCTTCTCGTTCGCCTTCAGCATCTTCGAACACATCATTGGTGATAGTGTCAAAGCGATGATGCCGGATACGAATACTGAACCTGCCAGTGTCAAAGCGAACTCTTTGAACAATGAACCGGTGATACCACCCATCAATGCGATCGGCGCGTACACTGCACCTAGCGTCAATGTCATCGCGATAACTGGAACCGCAATTTCACGCGTACCAATAATTGCAGCTCGGAATGGCGATTCCCCTTCTTTGATGTGACGGTCAACGTTTTCTAGTACAACGATCGCGTCATCCACCACCAGACCGATGGCAAGCACCATCGCCAGTAGCGTCATCAAGTTCCAAGAGAAACCCATTGCCTGCATCACCATTGCCACACCAATCAATGAAAGTGGAATGGTCACGATAGGAATGATTACCGCGCGGAATGAACCTAGGAACAGTGTGATAACCACAAGTACGATGACCGCTGCTTCAAGAATCGTTTTCACTACTTCGTGAATCGATTCGTTGATGGCGATAGTTGAGTCGTACATCACGTTCATTTTGATGTTACTTGGTAGGTTGCGCTCAAGCTGAGGCAACAGTTCAAGTACGTCTGCTGCAATGTTGATTGGGTTAGCGCTTGGTGCTGCGTTGATCGCCGCAACCACGGCTTCTTGACCGTTTGCACTTGCGCGATAAACGTCGTGACTCTTCTCCAGCGTTACTTTAGCGATATCACCTAGGCGGATGACATCCCCTTCACCAGTTTTCACGACCAATGCTTCAAGTTCAGCAACGTTTGATACCTGAGTATCTGCGCTACCGTTATAAAGTACGAACTCACCCGTCGCTTGACCGGTTGCAGATTGGTAGTTGTTGGCGTTAAGAACGCTCATCACATCCGTAGCGGTCAACTTCAAAGCGCCCATTTTGGCAGGATCTAGCCATACGCGCAGTGCGTACTTCATACCACCATACAGGTCAACTTTGGATACACCGTTTACAGTGAACAACTGCGGGTTGATTACACGCTCAAGGTAGTCAGTGATCTGGCTTGAAGATAACTCGTCACTCGTAAAGCCGATGTACAGTACCGCCGTTGTCGAACCTGTCGACATGGTTACGGTTGGATCTTCGGCTTCTTTTGGAAGCTGAGAACGTACTGAGTTCGTTTTCGCTAAGATATCAGCCAATGCTGCATTCGGGTCAGTATTCAACTTCATGTTGACAGTAATGGTTGATTTACCTAGTACCGATTGCGAAGTCATGTAATCAATATTATCGGCTTGCGCCACCGCTTGCTCCAATGGCTGAGTAATAAAGCCTTGGATCAAGTTGGCACTTGCACCGTAGTAACTGGTGGTCACGGTGACCACCGTATTCGTCATTTCAGGGTACTCACGAACTTGCATTTTGAACACCGCTTGCAAACCAAGCAATGCAATCAAAAAGCTGATCGATACCGCTAAAACTGGACGTTTTATAAAAACATCTGTAAAGCGCATGATGCCTCCAACTTAAAGCATTGGTGTTTCAGCAGGTGGGGTAGTTGCATCGCTTTCGACAATGCTTACTTTCGCATGGTTACTCAAACGGACTTGACCCGATGTCACTACCACATCACCTGGCTTCACGCCTTCTAGAATGTGTGCGATATTTTTAGAGCGTTCGCCAACTTTTACCACATGCTGCTTAACGCGTTTTTCGCCATCTTCTTCTGTTACGATGTAAACATTGTCGCCATATAGCGTAAATGTGATCGCGGTTTGAGGTAGAGTGACCTGATTTTCTAACTTAGGCAGAATGATGTTTGCACGCGCGAACATACCACTACGCAGTTTGCCGTCACTGTTAGGGATATCCGCTTGAACTTGAATCAAACCACTTTGTACGTTAACCGCAGGCTCAATCGCAGAAATTGAACCTTTGAAAGGCTGTTCTGGGTAGGCATCCACGAAGATATCCACTTCTTGGTCGATATTGATACGTGAAATATCGGTTTGCGGCACGGTAAAGCGTAAACGCATCACGCTGGTGTCTTCCAGGCGAACAATATCGGTACCCGCTTGTAGGTACTGACCTAGGTACACGTTACGAATACCTACTACACCATCAAATGGCGCTTTGATTTCGCGTCGGTCGATGGTCGCTTTCAAGCTTTCAATGTCCGCTTTTAAGGAGAAGTAGTTCGCTTCTGCTTCGTCATACGCTTCTTTAGAAATAGAGCCTTTTTTAAATAGCCCTTGGTAGCGTTTGTATTTCGCTTCTGCTGCTGGCAACTTGGCTTGCGAGCTCTTTAAATTCGCTTTCTCAACGTCAGAGTCAAGCAGTACTAGTGGCTGACCTGCTTTGACTTGAGTACCGGAATCAAATGCGATTTTATCGATAACACCGCTCGTTTCGTTCGCTACCGTCACGCCTTGATTTGGCTCGATAAAACCAATTGCCTCGATGACTGGTACCCAATCCACCGCTTGCACTTCAGTTACGGTTACTGGGAATGCTGGTTCAGGGCGATTGGCAAACTGCTCCATTTTGTCTTTGATATCAATTAGTCTGTATGTAACAACGCTACCAAAAAGTAATAAAACAATTGATAGCATCAAAATCCACTTTTTCATTCTATTAAGAACTCCAAGTTAGTGTTTAATAATTGCATCCCAACTGGCTTCAATAGCGGCCTCTAATGCCGTCTTATCCAGTTGATAAAATCCCAAAGCGTGTTTCCGAGCAAGTGCAACACTTGCCTCAAAACTTAATCCAGAAAGTACTTCGTTATCGAGAAGCTTGAATACTCCCTCGTCTTTACCCTGATTAAAAAGAAGATCTACTTGGGCAAACATTTGTCTCTCAAGTTCCCGAGCTTTGCTACTATTTGAACAGGGTAAAGATTCATATTGGACTCGGTTGCTGATCGCACTTAAGTTCGAGCTCGCTAGATTCCAAATATTGAGCCACATGGTTCGATAACGCTGTTTTAAAGGCATCTCTTCACTAACACCTAGTTGCACCGCAGTAGCAACACGCTTAGCAACGTTAAGGCGTAGTTCCTCTAAAAGATGTTCTTTATCTGAGAAATAACGGTAAATCGTCCCTGCTGCGACACCTGCCTCATTGGCGAGCTTTTGCATGGAAAGCCCTTGAAAGCCAGATTCAGCAATGAGTTGTTCAGCAGCGACTAAGATTTGTTCTCGTTTATCTACAGCAGGGTTATCCTTCATAATGTCACCCTTTAGTGAATGAACGTTCATTCATTATAGCTTAAATACCCGCCATTTATGCAACAGAATATTGCACTTAATTGGTGTGAAAATTACAAGAAATCAGCATAGCTTTCACGAGGCCACCCCTTTATCATAGGCGCCACATTCATCACCCGCAGAGAATTTCTATGAAGCTGAACCCTAGTCAAGATGAAGCCGTGAAATACGTGTCTGGTCCATGCCTAGTGCTAGCTGGTGCTGGCTCGGGCAAAACTCGTGTTATTACCAATAAAATCGCTTATCTGGTTCAGCAATGTGGTTACAAAGCGCGTAACATTGCGGCGGTGACGTTTACCAACAAAGCAGCACGTGAAATGAAGGAGCGTGTAGGTCAAACGTTAGGGAAAGGTGAGTCTAAAGGTTTGATGGTATCAACATTCCACACTTTAGGATTGAACATCATCAAGCGTGAGTACAAGTATTTAGGGTTGAAAGCGGGCTTCTCACTGTTTGATGACCAAGACCAGCTAGCGCTGCTCAAAGAACTTACCGAAAAGCAGCTTGATGGTGATAAAGATCTGCTACGTCAGCTTCTGAGTTGTATTTCCAACTGGAAAAACGACATGTTGACGCCAGAGCAAGCCAAAGCGCGTGCGCAAGGTGAACAGCAACAATTGTTTGCGTTCTGTTTTGATATGTACCAAAAGCAAATGAAAGCCTATAACGCGCTCGATTTTGATGACCTAATTTTGATGCCCGTTTTACTCTTACGTAATCATGAAGACGTTCGTCAGCGTTGGCAGAATCGTATCCGTTACCTACTGGTTGACGAGTATCAAGATACCAACACGAGTCAGTATGAGCTGGTCAAATTAATTGTCGGAGAACGTGGGCGATTGACTGTTGTAGGGGATGACGATCAGTCTATTTATTCATGGCGTGGTGCGAAACCTCAGAACCTCGTGTTGCTGGGTGAAGATTATCCGAATTTGCGTTTGATTAAGCTAGAGCAAAACTACCGTTCAACGAGTCGAATCCTGCGTGCGGCCAACATTTTGATAGCTAACAACCCTCACGTCTATGAGAAGTCTTTGTTCTCTGAAATTCCTGACGGTGAAAAACTCAAAGTGTTGTTGGCTAAAAATGAAGAGCACGAAGCAGAGCGCGTAACGGGTGAACTAATTGCGCATAAGTTCCTAAACCGTACCGAATATAAAGATTATGCGATTCTATATCGTGGTAACCACCAATCACGTTTGATTGAAAAGTCTCTGATGCAAAACCGTGTACCGTATAAAATTTCTGGTGGCACCTCGTTTTTTGCACGCGCAGAGATTAAAGACATCATGGCGTATTTGCGTGTTTTGGTTAATCCGGATGACGACAATGCATTTTTGCGCATTGTGAACACTCCGCGACGTGAAATTGGCCCAGTAACGTTAGAGAAATTAGGCAGTTATGCCAATATGCGAGGCAAGAGCCTGTTTGAGTCGAGCTTTGAAATGGGGCTCGAACAGCACCTAACGGGACGTGGCCTAGAAAACCTGCGTCGTTTCACCCAATGGCTAGTGGCGATTGCTGATCAAGCTGAGCGTGGTGATACCGTCGAAGCGGTTCGTTCGCTAGTTCGTGATATCCATTATGAAGATTGGCTATACGAAACTTCAACAAGTCCGAAAGCCGCTGAAATGCGAATGAAGAACGTTTCTGACCTTTATTCATGGATAGTGGCGGATCTAGAGGGTGACAACTACGATCAAGAAGAGAAAACGTTAAAAGAAGTCGTTCAACGTTTGACCTTGCGTGACATGATGGAGCGCGGTGAAGAAGATGAAGACAGTGATGCAGTACAACTGATGACCTTGCACGCATCAAAAGGCCTTGAGTTCCCATATGTATACTTAATTGGGTCCGAAGAAGGTATTTTACCGCACCAAACCAGTATTGATGAAGATAACGTGGAAGAAGAGCGTCGCCTGATGTACGTTGGTATTACTCGAGCGCAACGTGAACTGACTTTCACTATGTGCAAAGAGCGTCGGCAGTTTGGCGAGTTGATCAAACCTACTCAAAGCCGCTTTTTGGATGAGTTGCCATTTGATGACGTTGAATGGGAAGTAAACAAAAAGCCAGTATCAGCAGAAGAGCGTATGGCGAAAGGTCAAGCACACATTGCCAATATTCGAGCAATGTTTAAGAAGTAAAGTAACCTTGTTCTCACTGACTAAAAACAAAAAGGCTTGCCAACTGGCAAGCCTTTTTCGTTGATGTCTTTACTTATAAACCTTCAATCATGTGGTCAATTGCTGCGATGATTTCATCGTCAGAACAGTCCATACAGGTTCCTTTGGCTGGCATCGCATTGAAGCCTTCTAATGCGTGCTTCACTAACGTATCTTTGCCTTGTGCAATACGCGGTGCCCAATCATCGGCATTACCTGTTTTAGGTGCGCCGTTTACACCAGATGCGTGACAAGCAATACAAAAAGTACCATAAACTGTGGCGCCATCACGTGGACCGGTTGGTTCTTCTTTCACTGGCTCAGAACCTGCTAGATAAACATCACCGACAGGTTGGATGCGTTCTGCGATCGCATCGTATTCAGTTTGGCTGATGTCAGAAGCTAAAGCTGCCGTAGAAAACGTTAAGGCAGCGAACAAAACGCTAATCATTTGTCGAGACATATCCATTAAACCCACTTCACATTCCCGAGGTAAGTGACTTACCTATTTATATAGTTAGAGTATTAATGCCGAGCAGAGAAATCATTAAATTCCACTGAATGGCATAGAATGATTAGACAACTTGGTTGCAGCTGTTAAATCAATGTAAATAATGGGTGATTATATCCCGATAACTTGTTGCAATAAACAACAAGTTATCCATGACAGGGCGTGAATCACATCAAAAATCCACTTTAACGGAAGATAACTGTCGAAAAAGAGACCAAACGATAAAAAAAGTAAAAAAAGTACTAGACGGCATAGTGTGATATCCGTATTATTCCACTCCGCCGATAGGGCATGCGCCCGTAGCTCAGTTGGATAGAGCGTTGGCCTCCGGAGCCAAAGGTCGAAGGTTCGAATCCTTTCGGGCGTACCATTGCCTCGGAGGATACATCGGTAAAAATCAGTGGTGGCTATAGCTCAGTTGGTAGAGCCCCGGATTGTGATTCCGGTTGTCGCGAGTTCAAGTCTCGTTAGCCACCCCATTCTTTCTTTTTGAGATTGAATGCGGTAGCATTGCTCCCAATCTTGATTCAATCAAGATAAAACATCGTCGGTGAATAGCGCAGCTTGGTAGCGCATCTGGTTTGGGACCAGAGGGTCGGGGGTTCGAATCCCTCTTCACCGACCACTATTTAGTTTATGGCTCTAATAGAGCGGTAAACAGCAAAAATTGATGGTGGCTATAGCTCAGTTGGTAGAGCCCTGGATTGTGATTCCGGTGGTCGCGAGTTCGAATCTCGTTAGCCACCCCATTAATTAAGGTGACTTCTTAGTTGAAGTGTCCTGTCTGATTTGAGAAAATCAGCAAATACAGTTCGGTGAATAGCGCAGCTTGGTAGCGCATCTGGTTTGGGACCAGAGGGTCGGGGGTTCGAATCCCTCTTCACCGACCACTATTTAAAGCCTCAGTCGAAAGACTGGGGCTTTTTTGCATCTCTCCTGAAAAGAATCGGCATTCCATTTCAATTTTCCCCAAAAGTGTACAGCTCTAGGGGCTTTTGACCACCTATGATCCAAATGCTTTTCGAGCTGACAAAATAAACCCCAGAGCAGTGTCTGGGGTTTTGTAGTTTTCTAATCCGCTGCTTTTATTGGGCGAGTGTTTTAAGGATTTCTTTCAGTTCTACCGTTTCTTGGATTTCAAAACTTGGCGTTATATCCGTTGAGTTGCTTGCGCCTGTCGCATTCACCCACACACTCAAAATGCCCATATTGTTAGCGCCAGCAATGTCAGCAGGTAAAGAGTCGCCCACGTGTAGAGCCTCTTCTGGTTTTACTTCGACCAAGTCGAGCGCTTTTTGGAAAATACTTGTAGCAGGTTTCTCTTCTGGCTCTTCTCCTCCCACAATAATATGGTCCACCCAGTTGCTCATTTGTGTCGCGTTTAATTTAGGGTGTTGAGAAAAAATCGGGCCGTTAGTGATCACGACGAGTTTGTAATGTTGACGAAGGTCGCTGAGCATTTCTTTTACACCAGGGAAGAAAGTGAACGCGCCCATACGTGCAGAGTCAAAGTAGTCTTGAGCTTGTTGAGCCTCTTTTGCAGTGATGCTGACGCCTTGCTCCGCCAAGATGTTTTGGATCAGGCCACAACGGAAGGCATTTTCATCGGGTAGCAGAGCCACAAGGTGAGGGAACTCAGCATTCAGCTTTTTGTATACACCCTGCAAGTAGCGCTGCAAAAACGCTTTTGGCTCGGTAACTTGTGGATAGGTCTTATGAATCCAAGTTGTAAACGCTTGTCCTGCAACTTTATCGGCTTGTGACGTTGCACATAAAGTCTCGTCCATATCAAAAAAAATCGCTTTAAGCACAGGGGCTCCTTTTATTTACGGCTTGGCTTTGACACTGTTCATCTATTATCCCACTCTCAATTGTGTCGTAAAGGGTTAAAACCGGCGAGTTTTCTTATGACGTACGAATGAGGATAGCGGTACTTTCCTTTGCTTAGTCAATAAACCGCTTAAGTGGCGCATATTCTGCGTTGGAGCAGGATTTGTGTGGTTTTGCTGTTTTGTTCACGTTTTGACCTATCCTTTCTCTTCCTAAGTTTGGCTTTTTGTATTTGCCGACTATTTTATTAATAGTTTTTTATGTTGAAAAAACACTTTTTGCATATGATATTGTTTGTTAAATGTTAATAAATGCACATGAATAATATGGTTAATGATCTTGTTTAGCTCATGTTTACTTTTAGAGCATTTTTCTAGTTTTATTGGTGCATGACGCACAAAAATAGTGTGATATGAAAATGGTTAAATACTTGTTAATGCATTTTTATTCGCTAATTGTGCGTTTATTTAATGTTTTTTCGGCGGAATATACTTTAATTGTTGCTTTTTTGTGTGATTTTTGCCAAATTATTTCCGCATTAAGATTTCAGAGTATTATTCTGAATTTGAACGGATTCATTCAGGTGATGAATGGTGCTTTTGGCATGATTCGATACCACAGACAAGGCAGTAGAGGTCTGAAATGTCACTATTAGAAGTGAAAAACCTTCGTATTGAATACCCATCCCGACACGGCGTTCACGCTGCCGTGAAGTCACTTTCTTTTCATATTGAACGTGGTGAAATCGTGGGTGTTGTTGGCGAATCAGGTGCGGGTAAATCCACCGTTGGTAACGCCGTTATTGATTTGCTTAGCCCTCCAGGTCGCGTTGCTAGCGGCGATGTTTTCTTGGATGGAGAAAAAATTTCTGGCCTATCACCAGAAGCGATGCGTAAGGTTCGCGGCTCGAAAATAGGTTTTATTTTCCAAGATCCGATGACCTCGCTCAATCCACTTTTTACTGTTGAGCAACAGCTGAAAGAGACGATCCACGCCAACATGAAGGTCTCTGATGAAGAGGCGTATCAGCGCGCGCTTTCTCTTATGCAGCAGGTTGGTATTCCTCAACCAGAAAACCGCTTAAAGCAGTACCCGCACCAATTCTCTGGTGGTATGCGTCAGCGTGTTGTCATTGCCATTGCTTTGGCTGGTGAGCCTGATCTCATCATTGCGGACGAACCAACTACGGCGTTAGACGTTTCTATCCAAGACCAAATCCTCAACTTGATCCGCGAGCTGTGTATCAAGAACAATGTCGGCTGTATGTTGGTTACTCACGATATGGGTGTCGTCTCCAACGTCACCGATCGCGTGGCGGTAATGTATCGTGGTGACTTGGTGGAGTTTGGACCAACAGCCAAAGTATTGGGCGATCCTGATCACTCTTATACTCGCAGTCTAATTTCAGCGGTACCACGTTCAGACAGAAAGCTAGATCGTTTCCCGTTAGTAAGCTATATCGAAGAAGCGGCGGAAATGGAGCCACTCGATATCAAGAACCACTGGTTAGGACAAAGCCAAGATGAGCGTGAGTACACTGGCCCGCTTTTGGACGTGAAGAACGTCAATCTTCGCTTTGTGACCAAAGACTCTTTGTTCGAGAGCCGCCGAGAATACGTGCAAGCATCTAATAATGTGAGCTTTGAAGTGCACGAAGGCGAAACCTTTGGTTTGGTGGGCGAGTCTGGTTCAGGTAAATCGACCATTGCACGTGTGATTGCTGGTTTATACCAACCTAACTCTGGTCAGGTGAAATTCGAGGGCATTGACCTGACCGCTTTAACCTCTGAGAAAGAGCGCCGCCCGATGCGTCGTCAAATGCAGATGGTGTTCCAAAACCCATATACTTCAATGAACCCTCGTATGAAGGTATTCGATATTATTGCTGAGCCAATCCGTTTCCATAAATTGACGAAAAACGAGTCGGAAACTCGCCAAATCGTAAATGACCTATTGGATCATGTTGGTTTGGGTCGAATGGCTGGGCTTAAGTACCCTCATGAATTCTCCGGTGGTCAGCGTCAGCGTATTTCTATTGCGCGTGCGTTGGCGACTCGTCCTCGACTTTTGATTTGTGATGAACCGACCTCAGCACTGGACGTATCGGTACAGGCACAAATTCTAAACTTGCTGAAAGATCTGCAAAGTGAGCTGAACTTGACTATGTTGTTTATCAGCCACGATTTACCTGTTATTCGTCAGATGTGTGACCGAGTAGGTGTGATGCAAATGGGTACACTTTTAGAAGTGGCACCAACAGAACAGTTATTCACGGCACCTCAACACGAATACAGCAAAAAATTGATTTCTCTGATGCCGGAGTTTACTGGCTTGCGAGAAGAGATCGAAACGGCATAAACCAAGCAATTCGCTTGGCTAACCTTTAGTCATAACAAAGACGCAAACACAACAACAAGGGATCCGTATCCCCGCATGAAGGAGTTATGCAAATGAAAACCATGAAAAGCAAATTAGCAGTGGCGCTAATGGCTGCGGGCCTAAGCTTTAACGCAATGGCAGCAGATATCAAAGTTGGCTATGCAGCTGACCCAGTATCGCTTGACCCACATGAGCAGCTATCAGGTGGCACACTGCAAATGTCACACATGGTATTTGATCCGTTGGTTCGCTTTACTCAAAAAATGGATTTCGAGCCTCGTCTAGCAGAAAGCTGGGAACGTATTAACGATACGACTGTTCGTTTCAAACTGCGTGAAGGTGTGAAATTCCATTCTGGCAATACTCTAACGGCTGACGACGTCGTGTGGACGTTCCAGCGTTTACAAAGCTCTCCTGACTTTAAAAACATCTTCGACCCGTACGAAAAAATCGTCAAAGTTGACGACAACACGTTCGATCTTGTAACTAAAGGTCCTTACCCACTAGTGTTGCAAACCGCAACGTACATTTTCCCTATGGACAGCAAGTTCTACACGGGTAAAACCGCAGACGGCAAAGACAAGTCTGAACTAGTGAAGCACGGTAACTCATTTGCATCGACTAACGTTTCTGGCACGGGTCCGTTCATCGTGACATCACGTGAGCAGGGCGTAAAAGTGGAATTTGAACGCTTTAAAGATTACTGGGACAAAGAGTCGAAAGGTAACGTTGATAAGCTAACACTTGTTCCAATCAAAGAAGACGCGACTCGTGTAGCAGCGCTGCTTTCTGGCGGTGTTGACATGATTCACCCTGTAGCGCCAAACGACCACAAACGCGTTGAAGATGCTGATGGCATCGACCTAGTTACGCTACCTGGTACTCGTATCATCACGTTCCAACTAAACCAAAACAGCAACGAAGCATTGAAAGACGTTCGCGTTCGCCAAGCGATTGTTCACGCAATCAATAACGAAGGTATCGTGAAGAAAATCATGAAAGGCTTCGCAACGGCTGCTGGTCAGCAAAGCCCGGCAGGTTACGTGGGTCACGATGACAAACTGGTTCCTCGCTACGATTTGAAGAAAGCGAAAGAACTGATGAAAGAAGCGGGCTACGAAAACGGCCTGACGCTAACGATGATCGCACCAAACAACCGTTACGTGAACGATGCGAAAGTAGCACAAGCGGCGGCGGCAATGTTGTCTAAGATCGGTATCAAGGTTGATCTGAAGACCATGCCAAAAGCGCAGTACTGGCCTGAGTTCGACAAGTGTGCGGCAGACATGCTGATGATCGGTTGGCACTCAGATACAGAAGACTCAGCGAACTTCAACGAGTTCCTAACTATGACTCGTAACGAAGAAACCGGTCGTGGTCAGTACAACTGTGGTTACTACTCAAACCCAGAAATGGACAAAGTGGTTGAAGCTGCGAACGTAGAGACGGACCCTGCGAAACGTGCAGAAATGCTGAAGGGCGTAGAAGCGACACTATACAACGACGCAGCATTCGTACCGCTACACTGGCAAAGTGAAGCATGGGGCGCGAAGTCTAACGTAAAAGCGGCAGATATCGTTAACCCAATGGTAATGCCTTACTTCGGTGACCTAGTGGTTGAATAATCACGGTTAGTCGACTTTGAGGAGGGATGGATTTCCCTCCTCAACTTAAAGCACTCGACTCAGTTTTGTTTCAGTCGGATTGAGTTGGCTATTTAGACTGAATTTTCTCTCTAATTTAGAGATCTATGGATAGTTAAGGGGCAAGGAATGTTTTCGTTTCTGGTCAAGCGCCTGTTTCAGGCACTGATAGTGATGTTTGTGATCAGTTTGGTGGCGTTTGCCATTCAGGACAACCTGGGTGATCCGCTGCGTGAGCTTGTAGGTCAGTCGGTTTCGGAATCGGAGCGTCAAGCGCTACGCGACGACTTGGGCCTGAACGATCCCTTTATCACAAAGTACACGCGCTTTGTGGGTAATGCACTGCAAGGTGATTTGGGTACCTCATATTTTTTCAAGCGACCTGCGGTTGAGGTGATTCTCGACAAGCTGGTAGCTACATTAGAGCTCGTGTTTGGCGCGACGCTTATCATCATTGTTTTCTCTATTCCGCTTGGGGTGTACTCTGCGATTCATCCTAAGAGTGTTTTTACCAAATTTGTCATGGCGATGAGCAGTGTCGGTATCTCGATTCCGGTGTTCTTAACCGCAATCATGCTGATGTATGTCTTCTCCATAGAACTCGGTTGGTTGCCTTCCTATGGGCGAGGTGAAACCGCTAACGTACTCGGTTGGGAATCTGGCTTCTTTACCATTGATGGTATCAAGCACCTCATCCTACCTTGTATTGCGCTAGCGTCTATCATGCTGCCGTTGTTCATCCGCTTGGTGCGTTCAGAAATGCTGGAAGTTCTGAGTTCGGAATACATTAAGTTCGCCAAAGCAAAAGGTTTGAACTTACAAAAGATTTATTACCAACATGCACTTAAGAACACCATGCTACCAGTATTGACGGTAGGTGGCGTGCAGATTGGTACCATGGTGGCCTACACCATTCTTACTGAAACCGTGTTCCAATGGCCGGGCACTGGCTTCCTTTTCCTAGAGGCAATCAACCGTGTAGATACACCGCTGATCACTGCCTACGTTATCTTTGTTGGTCTGATCTTCGTGGTAACCAATACCATCGTTGACTTGCTGTACGGCATCATCAACCCAACTGTGAACCTAACTGGAAAAGGAGCTTAATCATGAGCCAATCAAATTTAACACCAGCTCCTGCTCTATCAGCGTGGCAGCGTTTCAAAGAGTCAGATTTTCTGTATTATTTCAAACGCGACAAAGTGGCGATGGCGAGTTTTACCGTCTTTATGATGTTCTTAGTATTGGCATTGGCTGCACCGATTCTTGCGCCAACAGACCCGTACGATCTGACGTCTATCGACATCATGGATTCTGAGTTGCCACCTTCGTGGATGGAAGATGGCGATGAACGCTTTGTGTTGGGTACTGACGAGCAAGGTCGCGATATTTTATCGACCATTCTTTACGGCTCTCGTCTGTCTCTAACCATCGGCTTCCTGGCGGTTGGTCTTCAGTTGGTACTGGGTATCATCATTGGTTTGTCGGCGGGTTATTTCGGCGGCCGTATCGATAGCTTCTTGATGCGTTTTGCAGACGTACAGTTGTCGTTCTCGACCATGATGGTGGCGATCATCGTGTCAGCTATCTTCAAAGCCAGTTTTGGCAGTGATTTTTACAGCCAATATGCGGTGGTCATGCTGGTGGTGATCATCGGTGTGGCAGAATGGCCGCAATACGCACGGACTATTCGTGCCTCGGTATTGGCAGAGAAGAAGAAAGAATACGTCGAAGCGGCGCGTGTGATGGGCTTTAAAGCTCCGCGAATCATGTTCCGTCACATTCTGCCGAACTGTCTATCGCCAATCTTGGTTATCTCGACGGTACAGGTAGCGAACGCGATCATGTCGGAAGCGGCGCTGTCATTCCTAGGCTTAGGTCTGCCAGTCGATCAACCGTCTCTGGGGGCGCTAATCAGCATCGGCTTTAACTACATCTTCTCTGGTGCATGGTGGATTACTGCTTTCCCAGGCATCGTGCTAGTAACATTGGTTTTGGTTATCAACCTGTTGGGCGACTGGCTACGTGATGTATTCAACCCGAAACTGTACAAAGGATAAGAATTTTCCCACCAAGCGTTGTAAATTCGCTTAATTCCTTCCTAAACTGAGAGCCGGATGCAAATTCCGGCTCTTTTTTTGCTAGTTATTCTTTGTTCACATTTTTTTGGCGCTTTTCCGCCATGATGACCTTACCCACTAATTTAGAGTGAAGTGTATGGAAATGAAGAAGGCCCAACGCCCATCTAACGTCTTCCAAGCAAGCCTGGCTTTGGGTTTGTTGCTGGTATGCGCCCAGTTTTCTAATCCAGTTGAGGCGGAGGAGTTCCTTTGCCAAGCCACTCAAGCCAGCGAGAAAGAATTACCGATGCTTGAGAAAACGTGCCCAATTGGTAACGGAGTATGGGGAAAGAAAGTGCCGCAGGGGGGCAACTACCTTTACTGGATTCAATGCGGATTGCTACCCAAGCCTATGTCTCTCGCGAAAGCTAAGCCTCTCTATAGTAAAATCACGACTGACGTATGGATGAAGCCTGAATCCAAAGGCTATCGTTGTTTGATTGGACCTTACAAGGCATTGTCTGATGCGAGGGATGACTTACGAGGAGTCAAAACCTTGTCGAATTACAAAGAGGCGTTCATCCGCGTGGTTGGAAAAGAGAGTAAACAGTCTACGACACCATCTAAACCCGCTGTGCCGTCGAAATCAGCCGCATCTTCGGTTAAGCCAACACCGACGGTGACCCCGAAACCCGCGCCAGTTCCTGCCGTGCGAGCTGATACCGACGCCTTTAAAGCTCCGGAAGAGAAGTCAAAGACCAAGGTAAAAAATACACGTGATAATTCTTCGTCCAAGCCTGTTGCTAAGACCAAAGCGAAGCCAGTTGTGAGCGGGAATGATGACATTGAAGTTCGGTTGAGAACCTCCTTACAAGGCAAAACGTACGTGGTCCCATATTTACTCGATCACCATAATCAGTTTTACATGGAACATGGTAAGCCGTGGAACCGCCTCAACTACGAAAACTCGCACAAAGTATGTCAGCAACTGGGTATGAGCTTAGCCAACCCTGCAGAGTTTAAAGCGCTGAGGGCGTCTGGGGTGATGGAAAAAAATCAATGGCCACTGCAACTGCCGTATTGGGGCAAAGATAAGAAAGGTTTGTTCGCCGATCGTGAGCCCAATCAGCTCACCGGGACCTCATTATTGAACGTGGTGTGCGTGAAATAACGACTCAGATATTGTGGTCAAAATATAGAAGAAAGCCCCGAGTTCGGGGCTTTTTTGCGGTCTCAAATATTATCGCTATTTGAGTGGCGTTTCTTTGTGACAGTTAGAGCAGATATACACTTCTTTGATGCCGACCAATCGTTCCCAAAGTGTTCTGCGTCTTCTGCGCAAATGCACGCTATCACAGCAAGGGTTAACGATGGTTGCTTTAGTCATCATCACCAGGCTCCAAAATCGGTAGTGAACTCGCGATGCTTGTCATGGCTTCTTTGCTGTTAGAGTACAGACCATATTCCGGTGCGGATTCATGACCGTTTTGTTCTTTACTCCAACGAATACCAATATAAAAGTCACCAAAATCGCGGTTGATGTAACGATGACGAGTTTTGTAATCTGACTCTGAGCCTGTTTCTTCTAGAATCAGCAGTTCACGGTCTTCATCATTCTGGATTTCCCAATTACCTGGAGTTTGGAATCCTGTTGGCATGAACGAAGTGTAGTTGTAAGTATCAGTGTCGTATTCGTACGCACCTGACGAGTATTTCAGGACTGTGTCGTCGCCTGTGCCATTACTTTCTACCATCAAGTCATGCTCTAACGTGCCGTGTTTGATGTGTTCTGCAACCGAAAGTGATTCTGCAAATGGGGTATTGCTTGAGTCCATCCAGAACAGCTCATCATCTGAGATTTTAACGATCATTTGAGTGCCGTTATGCTCGGTTTTGTGCTGGTACAACATTTCATACTCGTCGCCGTAGCTGTTGTATAGCTTACCGTCTTTCAGCTCAACGTCGTTACAGTCTTTATTGTTGTATTCCGTGTAACCAGTTTGTTGGTCCAGATCGGCAAGAATGGCGTAAGCATCGTGTTCCCATGTGTCTTTTAGGAAGTCACTGATGTTCGCTTTGTACTCTTGATTCATCTCATCGTGGTTTGAACCCCAGCAGAATAGTAGGCCTTCAGAATCTTGCATCAACATGGCGTAGCCAATTTCACCATCTTTCTGTGCAAAGCTACCCATTTTCCATTCTTGACCGTTGAAGTGCTCGTGAGTGAAGCCCAAAGTCGGTACTACTGGTGGTGGCGTGACGCCTTCGATAACCGTTGGCATGCTGAGCGCAATTTGTACCGCGGTATGGCCATCTGTTGCGCTAATCGCAAGTACTGCTCCAGCTTCACCTGCTTTTGTTGGTGTGCCTTTAATGGTGATAATTGCATTACCATCCTCAGATACTGTTAGACCTTCAATGTCTACATAGTCCGCTGAGTAGTCGGTAATTTGACCGTCTTTATCTTGGAACAAACCAGAAATATCGAGTGTTTGTTCAAACACTTCACCTTGTTGTAGGTACCAACCATCAACGATGGACTGCAGACGCGCTTGTTCTGTTTCTACAACCATTGGTGGTAAGTTTGCCGATTCGATTTCGAACTGAAATACGGTGCTTACCGTACCCAAAACCTTACCTGACGAATCAATGTCTTGCGCCGTTAGAACAATCTCAAAATCACCAGCTTTCTCTACGATTGCAGTTGGATGTAGAACAATCAGGTTGCCAGTTTGCACAACTTCAATGCCTGTGCCTGCAAAGTTGTGCGTCAGTTTGGTTGTCACAAGGTTTTGGTCTTTGTCTGCAAATAGACCTTCAATGTCTAGCTCTAAGCCATCAAAGTCCACGCCTTGTACGATTTTTGGTAGTTTTTCTAGCTTATCTTTAGCTGCCTTTTCGACGATTTTGTTTACGGTTAGCTTGTTATTAACTGCCGTTTCAGGTGCTAAGGTGTCGCTGTGTGGGGTCGCGTCAGTGATGATTGGACGTAGATTTGGGTCATTGATGTTTTCGCCAGATGCAACAAGACGTTCCACTTCTTGGTTTGCCGCTTGAGCAAACTCCGTGGCTTTTTTCTCGTAATTCGTTGGGTTTTGTGCTTTCGAGTCGGTCAGAATCTGAGCGGTTTTATGTAGTTCGGCGTTTTTTGTCGCACCTTCAACAAAATCACTGTACAGATCAATTGGTGCTTCTTCTGAGCCTCCTAGCGCTTGGTTTACTTTCGCTTTCGCGTCTTCTTCACTAATGGCTGGATCCTTTGCCATTTCAATCGCCACAAGATCCGTGATAGGTGAAATCACGTTTGATGATGTTGGTGCACGGAATACGATTTCGTGCGCCATAGCTTGGCCTGGATGATCCATATCTACCGTGTATTTGCCAGCGTACTCTTTCGCATCCAAGGCGATGAGCTGTTTCTGCTTTGAACCGTTTGGTGTGATGGTCTGTAGCGCTAGAGTGCTTTCTGGTTTTGCATCCAATTTCAGTTGACCTTTCTCATCGGTCAGACCAAGGAATGTTTCTTGAGTGTCCCATTGGCCGTTGTTGTTCGTATCTTCAAAAACAACGGCATGCTTGAAGTAGCCGTCAAAACCTGTGATCACAACGCCGTCGTTAGCACTGTTTGAACCACCATCTGAACCGCCACAGCCTGTAAGAGCGATAGCCACTGACGCTGCTAGTAAACTCACCTTATTCATTATTTATTTGTCCTTGTTTCGTTTCCGAATGAGAAAGTCGCTTTTTTTATTATTTTTTTCTTTATATCTCACTAGTGAGATATAAGAGAGTGGTGTCTTTTTAATGACTATTGAGCTTAGGTTCAAGACACGAAAATCCGCACAAAACCCGTAAAATTTATTTCTATTTTTTGTCTATGATGGAAAATTTATAATTTGATCACGGTTCCAGTTTTATTTTGGGAATGATTGTTTTGTTAAAATAACCACCGGTAAAAAAGGTTTATTGGGTGCCGCTAAGGACAGGGGCGTGATAAATCATGTTGATCTTAAATTCCTCAACGCGATCAGCAAATTGAGGGTGAGGTTTAAGCACATAACTGTAGACTTCGCCTGGAATGAATATGTCGTAATCTGTGTATTCAAGGTTGTAAAACATAAATGTTCGTTGCCAGTAATCATCTGGCCATTCAGCACAATGTATTGGAGTTACGCCGTCAAAATCCATTGAGCTAGAGATAATATCGGCAAACTCGCCTCGCCCCGCTACGATAGAGCTGTACCAGTAAAATAAATAATCATGACAAAATAGGTCATGTTGATTTGATTTCATATTGAGATCAGAGTCCAGCTTGTGCACTGGTTCGTTACCCTGAACACTTCTATCAAATATGTAGTTGCTAGCAGTCCCGTTTATGTAACCCCCTCCTGAAATGGGAAAGAGGTAGTCAAACAACGTTCCTTGATATTCGTACTCACCAGTGTGGACATTGATGCGTTTTTCCATCGATTGCTTGTTTTTTTGCATGGTGTAGCTTTCGAATTGTTTACCATCAAACACGGTGGTGAAGTAGTTCCGAGTATCTTCATGAACCTGAGATGGGTATTCTTTTTTGATGGTCCAAATTTGGCGTACACCTTGGACATAAACGATCAACGAGTCATCACTGATTTTGTACTTGCCCACTTTTTTCAAGTCTCCCTTTTCAGGACACTGGCGTTTGTTGTGTGAGGCGGCATAACTTACTTCGCCCCCCTCAAACTGAAAGGCCTCGCAATACACCACTTCATACGCGTACGCGATACCGGCAAGATTTTGTGTCGTCTCTAGGCGATAAACTACATCGCCAACTAACGAGTGTTCTGTGTCATTTTGATCGGGTGTGATAACGGGTAACTCAAAGCGCGTTGTGACCCATGCATGATCGCTATTACCGTGATAATCATCGCGCGCTGCTACCGCTAAATATGTGGTGGTTTTTATTTCCTCAGGCGCTCCTTGCACCATCATTTGTCCTTGGTTGAGGACTCTTAACCCATTGGCGTTTTCAAGCCAAATCTGAGTGGTGAGGAGATCGCCATCTGGGTCTTCAAAAAGCTGGTTAAGGTTGAGCGAATAACTCACCGGAGAGTTTTGTTTCAGCTCCCAAGCATAAATAATGGTTTGTAGCTGCTGTTCCACAGTGAGGTTGATGATGGGTTTATTATTCTCTGATGGGTCCTCTTGTGGTCGGCTGTTCTTATCACCCAATGCTGACTCGTAAAACGTGTTGTCTTCTGTGGTATGAAATGGATTCGTAACAGGGCCTGGTTGTCCTAAAAGGGCGGAGTTAAATGCGTCATCTCCCGTTTTTTTAGGAGTGCGATCCAACGCAGAACCTGTCAACGCTTGCTTTACTTCAACTAAAGATGTGCGCTCATATTGACGATGTGCTTGCTGGGTTGACTTGTCGGCGTTGTCTGACGAGTCTTTCACAGATGCCAAATTGTGTTTGTTTGAAATGAAGTAAATACCGAACAAACCGACGCATACTGCGCCGATTATCCAAAGCTTTTTGTTCATGATTACGTGTGCGCCATTCGTGATTGTAGCCAACTGCGAGAGAATTTGAGGTCTTTCTCTATCAGGCTTGCGCTGCACTCGAGTAGCTCACTGATTTCTTGGTTTTTCATGCCCATTAAATACTTGAGTTTGAGTGCGCTCGATTGGCGTGGATAGCGGCTACTGAAACTATCCAGAGCTTTATCCATGATAATCAATTGCTCGAAACGATCTTCTTCATCTCTCATCAATGTAATGTGTTGACGCTTTTGTGCTTGGTGCGAGCGTGCGTTATCGATCAAGATTTGACGCATCACTTTGGCGGCCATCAAAAAGAAATCACGTTTTGTTTCAATTTCACTCATGTCGCAGTTGGACATTTTCAGGTAAGCATCATGAATTAATGCCGTGGTGCTGTTGACGCTGTCTGCCAATACTTTGTTGTTGGTGCCGTACTTTTCTGCATTTCGTTCACGCTCATGTTGGGCGATCTTACGCAACTGTAAATAAGCAAACTGATAGAGCTCGCTCTCAGCTCGTTTATCACCAGATTGCCATTGTTGAATGATTTGTGTCAGTGCTACTGCTGTTGCCATGGTTATACATCCTCGCTCACTTTGACAAATTCAGAAATGGTGTGGGTTTCAATGCGATCGGAACCGTCTTGGTTGCGCAGAACATTTTGTTGATAGCGATATAAAATGCCTTGCTCCCAAGTTGCACCAGCTGGCAAGTATTCCCAGGTGGTGTAATTGATTTCGGATGGGGTTGTTGACCAACGTACCATGACGTTCATTTGCGCGAGTTCGGCTTTGGGGGCGCTATTGTTGACCCACCACATGTCGGCAAATTCGCGGGTAACATCTTGGGTGTACAGGCTTGTATCGGTTGGGCAGGTGTCCGTATTTTTCGGCAGTCGCATGACTTGTTGATGGCGCATCAATAGGCACGATTGTGTCATGGACTGTTGGTGGTATTCGGTTTGCTGCCACACGCCGAGGTAGTCAATGTCGTGTTCGCTAGTATTGGGATACGTAAACCAGAGCATTTCTGTGCGGTTATTGTGTTGGATGTTTTTTTTACGCCCGAGACCTTGTACTTTTTCCATCAATAACACGGTGCTCGGATCAAAATTGAGGGCAACGGAGCGGTACTTCCAGTCGCCTTCATCATCGAAGTCTTCGAGAGAGAAGCCATTCAAGTCGTTGCGGGTGCACCCTGTGATTGAACAACCAACGATATTAAACCAATCCGCAAACTTGCTTATCGGTTCGACGACATCTTCCGTGATAGGGCGCTTCATCGAGAGGAAGCAGCCTTGAAAATGATCGCCAATGCTTGGGTGTTCAATCAATGAGTCTTTGGTGATAGTGAATCGAGTTTCACCAATAGGAGGACGATATTTGGGATGATGCTGATAGCGTAGATCGTAAGCACAAGCGCGGCCTTGCCAATCCTTCTTTTTGATGACGATGTTTTTGAACGTCATGTCGCGAGGTTCAAAAATGATCTCATCAGAGGAAAAGTTTTTTTCAATGTACTGCTGGCTTTCGTTTAGGTGCTCAATCGCCTCATTGACAGATACCCAATCGAGATTGAGGTAGCGTTTAGCGTCATCCAGGTAATTGAGATCAAGGCCTTTGAGCTGGCTTTGAAAGTGAGGATCAGACAGCACACGGTTTGCTAGGACAATTTCCTCACGATTCTCAGGCGTGCTGTCGAGAGAAAGCAGCAGACGCGTCATATTGATGCTGCGGCTAGGTT